>NZ_AOPZ01000123.1 GCF_000414115.1 Streptomyces aurantiacus JA 4570 | reverse complement strand
CCACCCGCCCACCCGTTTCCAGCACACCGAGGGCTTCGGGCCGAAGGCGTGGGAACCCCCGACCCGCCGCCCGCGTAAGCCGGGCTTCCGGTGCCGGGGAAGGTCGTTCGGCGTCTGCCGCTCGGACTCGTCCCCCCGCTGTGGGCAGCTGGGCCGCCAGGGGCGGCTCCCGACCCTAAAGGCAGCCCAGGCCGACGGGGCCGTCCCGGGCTGGGGTGCCCAGGTCGACGGCGGCAACCAGTCGGCCTGGGGCACCCGAAAACCGTTCAGCGCACCGCGCGCCTAGCCCAGCGCCTGCTGCAGGTCCGCCAGCAGATCGTCCGCCGACTCGATGCCCACGGAGAGGCGGACCAGGTCGGACGGGACCTCCAGGGCGGAGCCCGCGGTGGAGGCGTGGGTCATGCGGCCGGGGTGCTCGATGAGGGACTCGACGCCGCCGAGGGACTCGCCCAGGGTGAACAGGCGGGCGCGGTCGCAGACCGCCACGGCCGCCTCCTCGCCGCCCTCGACCTGGAAGGACACCATGCCGCCGAACGCCTTCATCTGCTTGGCGGCGATCTCGTGACCGGGGTGGGAGTCGAGGCCGGGGTACAGGACGTTCGTGACGCGGGGGTGCCGCGTCAGCATGTCGGCGATCCGCGTGGCGTTCTCGCTGTGACGGTCCATGCGCACCGCGAGCGTCTTCACGCCGCGCAGCACCAGCCAGGAGTCGAACGGACCGGCCACGGCGCCCATGGCGTTCTGGTGGTACGCCAACTCCTCGCCGAGATCGGTGTCGTTGACCACGAGCGCGCCGCCCACGACGTCCGAGTGGCCGCCCATGTACTTCGTGAGGGAGTGCACGACGACGTCCGCGCCGAGGGCGAGCGGCTGCTGGAGGTAGGGGCTGGCGAAGGTGTTGTCGACGACGAGCCGCGCGCCCGCCTCACGGGCGATCTGGGCCGTGGCCTCGATGTCGGTGATGCCGAGCAGCGGGTTGGACGGCGTCTCCACCCACACGGCCTTCGTACGCGGCGTGATCGCGGCCCGCACCGACGCCGGGTCGGAGGTGTCGGCGACCGACCATTCCACGCCCCACCGAGAGACGACCTTGTCGAAGAGGCGGAACGTGCCGCCGTACGCGTCGTTGGGGATGACCACATGGTCGCCGGGACCGAGCAGCGTACGCAGGAGGCAGTCCTCGGCGGCGAGGCCGGAGGCGAAGGCGAGGCCGCGGCGGCCGCCTTCGAGGGCCGCGAGGTTCTCCTCCAGGGCGGTGCGCGTGGGGTTGGCGCTGCGGCTGTATTCGTAGCCGCCGCGCAGTCCGCCGACTCCGTCCTGCTTGTACGTGGACACCTGGTAGATGGGCGGGACGACGGCGCCGGTCAGCGGGTCGGCGGTGTTGCCCGCGTGGATGGCGACGGTCTCGAAGCTCTGGCTGCTGTGCGAGTCACTCATGCGGCCTGAGCGTAATGGGGGACGGCGGCCGGGGCCGGGCGGGGAGCGGCGGGCGCGGGCCGGCGCGGGCGGGTTGACCGGCGAGGACGGCCAGGTTGGCCAATTGTCACAGGCGTCTGGTTCGCTTGTACGTATGGAGATTCTCTGGGTCCTGATGGCAGTGGTGATGATCGGGGCGGTGCTCGGGCCGTTCCTGCTGCGCAGGCGCGCCGGAATCCGGCAGGTGCACCCGGGCGCCCCGGACGCGGCGGACCCGGCGAACTACGGCTTCGCGCGCCAGGAGGAGCTGGACATCCGCATGCCAGGGCCGGACGCCGACCTCCTGGAGGTCCTCGACCTGGTGCAGCGCACGCAGGACTGGCGCGCCGCGTCGCAGCTGCTCGCCGGGACGGAGGTGCACGGCGAGCAGCGCTGGCAGCGTGTGCAGGCCTTCGCGGGCGCGGCGTCGCTGGAGTTGCAGCAGCGGCCGGGCGGCGTGAGCGACACCCCGGGCGGGCAGTGGCTGCGGGTGTGGCGGGCGGAGGCCCCGAAGGACGCGGGCGGCGCGGCGGTGCACGCCGAGTTCCTGGTGCAGCAGGCGTGGCGCACGTCGACGGCCGGGACGGACGAGTTCCGGATCATCCTGGAGGAGGCCAAGGAGGCTTGCGGGCAGGCGGCCCTCCTCTCCCCCGGCGACCCGATTCCGTACATCGTCGAGCTGTCCATCGCCCGCGGACTCGCCTATCCGCGCGCGGAGTTCGAGCAGCTGTGGCTGAAGATCCTGGACCGCGCTCCCGCGCACATGGGCGCGCACCTGGCGGCGCTGCACTACTGGTGCGAGAAGTGGCACGGCACCCGCGAGGAGGCGTCCGCCTTCGCGGAGGCCGCCGCCGCCCGCGCCCCCAAGGGCTCGCTGCTCTCGGCGCTGCCCCTGTTCGCGGTGTACGAGCACCTGCCCGAGGTGAACCTGGTGCGGGGGTTCTACCAGAGCGAGGTCGTGACCAAGGCGATCGAGGGCGCCCAGTTCGCGGTGCACTCCGCCCGCCCGGACGACCCGATGCTGGCCCACGTCCGCCATCTCCTGGTCTTCTTCCTGGTCCGCTGCGAGCGCTGGGGCGAGGCCATGAACCAGATCGTCCACGTCGACGGCCACGTCGGCGCCCTCCCCTGGACGGTGTCCCACGACCCCGCCGCGGACTACGCGGTCTACCGCGCCCTGGCCGTCGCGGGGTACGAGGCCAACGGCGGCAGCCCGGCCACGCTCCCGCACTGAGCGGAGCCCCACGCTCCGGCCGCCGCCGGGCGGGGCCCACGTGAGCGGCAGGAATGTCCCCGGCCGCCCCGTCGTTCTACGTACGCCGCCCCCGCCACGAGGAGAGAAGCACATGATCTTCGGCCGCACGCCCGTCCTCCCCACCCCCGAGGAGGCCCTCAAGGGCCGCGAGACGCCCGAGTTCGAGGTCCCCTCACGGCACACGGTGCTCGGCAACGCGCTGCTCGGCCCCTACCCCGAGGGCCTGGAGGTCGCCGACTTCGCCCTGGGCTGCTTCTGGGGCGCGGAGCGCAAGTTCTGGACGACCGACGGCGTCTGGACGACCCTAGTCGGCTACCAGGGCGGTTATACGCGGAACCCCTCCTACGAAGAGGTCTGCTCCGGCCTGACCGGCCACACGGAGGCCGTGCGCGTCGTCTTCGACCCGGCGAAGGTCACGTACGCGGAGCTCCTGAAGCTCTTCTGGGAGTCCCACGACCCGACCCAGGGCTTCCGCCAGGGCAACGACGTCGGCACCCAGTACCGCTCCGCGATCTACACCCACTCCCCCGCCCAGGAGGCCGCCGCCACCGCGTCCCGCGACGCCTACCAGCAGGTCCTCACCGCCTCGGGCCACGGCACCGTCACCACGACCGTCCTCCCGGCGGACGACCGCACGTTCTGGCCGGCGGAGCCCTACCACCAGCAGTACCTGGACAAGAACCCGGACGGCTACTGCGGCATCGGCGGCACGGGCGTGAGCTGCCCCATCGGCATCGCCAAGGCCGGCGGCACCGCCTGAGCATGCCCCACGCCCACGCCCCCGACGGCACCCCCGTCCACTACGAGCTGCGCGGATCCGGTGACCCGCTGGTGCTGCTGAGCGGGCAGTCCAACAGCCGGCACTGGTGGGACCCCGTCGTCGGGGACTTCGCCGCCGCGTACACGACCGTGACGGTCGACTGGCGCGGCACCGGCGAGAGCGGGCGGCCCGACACGGACACGTACAGCACGCGCGGCTTCGCCGCCGACGTCGTGGCCGTGCTCGACCACGCCGGAATCGGGCGGGCCCGGGTGTACGGCACGTCGATGGGCGGTCGCGTCGCGCAGTGGCTGGCCGCCGACCATCCGGAGCGGGTCGAGCGGCTCGTCCTCGGGTGTACGTCGCCGGGGGCACCGCACGGCGTCGAGCGCGGGCCCGAGGTGCGGCGCGCGCTCGCCCAGGCCGACGCGGCCGCGGCGCGGCGGGCGCTGCTTGAGCTGATGTACACGCCCGCCTGGATCGCCGACCGGGAGGCGGCCGGGCGCACGGAGTTCGGCACGCTCGGGGATCCCTCCATGCCCGCGTACGCCCGTGGCCGGCATCTGCGGGCCAGCGCCCGGCACGACGCGTGGGACGCGCTGCCCCGGATCGCGGCGCCGACGCTCGTGGTGCACGGGAGCGACGACGTCTTCAACCCGGCCGCCAACGCCGCGCTCCTGGCCGACCGCATCCCGGACGCCCGTGCGCGGCTGATCCCGGGCGCCCGGCACGCGTACTTCGAGGAGTTCGCGGAGACCGCGACGCCACTGGTGCTGGGGTTCCTGGGCGGCGAGGACGGCTCCGACGGCTGACCCGCGCGGAGCCACTGCCCCCCGAGGGGGGACAGCACCTCACTCCTCGCCCTCACCCGACTTCCGCGACCGGTCCCGCCCCCGGCCGTGGCCCCCGCCCCGCGGATGCCAGAGCCGCAGCCAGAGGTCTCGCGCGCGCCGCCCCTCCTCCGTGCGGCTGCGTGCCACGATCTCGCGGGCCTCGTCCTCCGTCTCGACCATCGGTCCTGAGCCGCGCAGCGGGCGGCCCGCCGTCTCGTGCAGGAAGAACGTCGACACCAGGCCGATCGCTCCCGCGACCATCAGGTAGAACGCCGGGACCAGGGTGTTGCCCGTCCTGTCCACCAGGAACGAGGCGAGCAGCGGAGTCGTGCCGCCGAACAGGGAGACGGAGATGTTGTAGGCGATCGACAGGGCGCCGTAGCGCAACCGGGTGGGGAACAGGGCGGGCAGGGTGGCCGCCGCCGTACCGGCGAAGCACACGAGCAGCATCGCGAGGATCACGCAGCCGAACGCGGGGAAGAGGATGCCGCCCTCCCGGATCAGCAGGAACGCGGGCACGGAGAGCGCGATCATGGCGATGCTGCCGCCCATGAACATCGGGCGCCTGCCCCACCGGTCGGAGCTGCGGCCCACGGTGGTGATCGCGAGCACCACGAGCAGCATGGTGCCGAGCACCAGGAGCTGCGCGGTGGTGTCGCTCTCGCCCAGGGTGACCGTCATGAAGGTCGGCAGGTAGGACGTCACCATGTAGTTCGTGACGTTGTAGAGCAGCACCAGGCCCATGCAGATGAGGACCGCCTGCCAGTGGCGGGTGAAGATCTCCTTGAGGCGGCCCTTGCCGGACTGGCGGGCCTGCTCGACGGGGTCCTCGTCCTCGCCCCGCTCGCGGCCCTCCTCGCGCTCGGCGGCCGCGTAGGCGGCCTCCTGCTTGAACGCGGGGGTCTCCTCCAGCTTCAGGCGCATGTAGAGGCCGATGAGCCCGAGCGGCCCCGCGATGAAGAAGGGGATGCGCCACCCCCAGCTCTCCATGCCGTCCGACCCGAGCGTCAGCGTGAGCACGGTGACCAGGCCGGAGCCGAGCGAGTAGCCCACGAAGGTGCCGAAGTCGAGCCAGCTGCCGAGGAAGCCGCGGCGCTGGTCGGGGGCGTACTCGGCGATGTAGGTGGTGGCACCCGCGTACTCGCCGCCGGTGGAGAAGCCCTGGACGAGGCGGCAGACGAGGAGCAGCAGCGGCGCGGCGAAGCCGATCGAGGCGTACGTCGGCAGCAGGCCGACCGCGAAGGTGCTGGCCGCCATCATGATCATGGTCGCGGCGAGGACCCGCTGCCGGCCGATGCGGTCGCCCAGGGGCCCGAAGACCAGGCCGCCGAGCGGGCGGACGAGGAAGGCCGCGGCGAAGGTGGCGAAGGTGGCGACGACCTGGGCACCGGGCGAGCTGGAGGGGAAGAAGACCTTTCCGATCGTGCCCGCCAAATAGGCGTAGACGCCGAAGTCGAACCACTCCATGGTGTTGCCGAGCGCGGCGGCCGTCACCGCGCGCCGCACCATCGGCCGGTCCGAGACGGTCACGTCCTCGGGACTGAGCGCCTTCTTGCGGCGGCGCAGCAGCGTACGCGCCATCCGGTCGGTCGTCGCCGAACGTGCGGGGCGCGCCGACTCCGTCTCCGGCCCGCTGGGCCGTCGGGGCGTGCGGCGCGCGGGGCCCTTCGCCATGAGGCTGTTCTCCTCCTGCCGGTCGGGGAAAGCTGTGCCGCCGCAAAATTAAGCCGCCGAAGAAAAGGCGGCAAATGGGACGCGGCGCACGGCGGCGCGGCAATCGGCGGCGCGGCATACGGCGGCGCGGCATACGACGGCGGCGCGACGCACCGAGGGCCCGGCGGGTGATCCCGCCGGGCCCTCCTGAGCCGCCGCCCCCGTGGGCCTCAGTCCTCGGCCCCGTACGGCTTGGTGATGATCTCCAGCTTGTGGCCGTCCGGGTCGTCCCAGTACACCCCGCGGCCGCCGTCGTTCGTGTTGATCTGGTTTTCCAGCTTGTGGTACGGGTCCGCCCAGTAGGTGAGACCCCGCTCCTTGATGCGGCCGAAGATCGCGTCGAACTCCTCGTCGGAGACCAGGAAGGCGTAGTGCTGCGGCACGATCGGGCCGCCGTCGCCCTCGAAGTAGTCGAGCGTGACGCCGTTGGGAATGGCGACCGGGATGAACGGGCCGTACTGCGGGGCGACTTCGAGGCCCAGGATGTCGGCGAGGAACTGCGCGGACGCCTTCTTGTCCGTGGCTGCGACGATCGTGTGGTTCAGCTCGATGGTCATCGTGCGGACCTCCTCGGTGTCTGGCCTGACGTGTCCGGCCGGTGATGTGTGGCCGGTGGTGTCCGGCCGCTCTGTCCGACACCGAGAACGTTAGGTCCGTGCGCCCCGCACCGACATCGGTCAGTGGGTCCTGCGGCGGTGCGCTCTGCGCCCTAGGCCGCTGGTCCGAGGCGATTTCCGGTCACCGGACGGCTCCCGACGGCTCACGGCAGCTCAGAACGCCTCACGGAGCGATCGTCGACGCGTCGATCACGAACCGGTACCGCACGTCGCTCGCGAGCACCCGCTCGTACGCCTCGTTGATCTGCTCGGCCCGGATCAGCTCGATCTCCGCGCCCAGGCCGTGCTCGGCGCAGAAGTCCAGCATCTCCTGGGTCTGCCGGATGCCGCCGATCGCGGAGCCGGCGAGCGTCTTGCGCTGGAGCATCAGTGAGAAGACGTTCAGCGAGACCGGCTCCTCGGGGGCGCCCACGTTCACGAACGCGCCGTCCGTCTTGAGCAGGCCCAGGTACTTGTCGAGCGGCAGCGGCGCCGAGACCGTGGAGACGATCAGGTCGAGGCTGCCCGCGAGCTCCTCGAAGGTGGCGTCGTCGCTGGTGGCGTAGTAGTGGTCGGCGCCCAGCTTCAGGCCGTCGTCCTTCTTCCGCAGGGACTGCGACAGGACGGTCACCTCGGCGCCCATGGCGTGCGCGATCTTGACGGCCATGTGGCCGAGACCGCCGAGTCCGACGACGGCGACCTTCTTGCCGGGGCCCGCGTTCCAGTGGGCGAGCGGGGAGTACGTGGTGATGCCCGCGCAGAGCAGCGGCGCGGCCACGTCCAGGGAGAGGCCGTCGGGGATACGGACGGTGAATGCCTCGTCGACGACGATGCGGGTGGAGTAGCCGCCGTGGGTGGGCTCGCCGTTCTTGTCGAGGGCGTTGTACGTCTGGATGTTGCCCTTGACGCAGTACTGCTCCAGGCCCGCCTCGCAGTTCTCGCACGCGCGGCAGGAGTCGACCATGCAGCCGACGCCGACGCGGTCGCCGGCCTTGAACTTGGTGACGTCCGCGCCGACCTCCGCCACGACACCGGCGATCTCGTGGCCGGGCACCATCGGGAAGATGCCCTCGCCCCAGCCGTCGCGGGCCTGGTGGATGTCGGAGTGGCAGATGCCGGCGTACTTGATGTCGATGAGTACGTCGGAGGCGCCGACCGGGCGGCGCTCGATGGTCGTGCGCTCCAGCGGGGCCTTGGCCGAGGGAGCGGCGTACGCGGGGACAGTGATGGTCTGTGCGGTCATGTCCACGAGGCTGTCACCTGCGCAAAGGGCCACCCAGCCCTCCGTTGTGCCTACGCCGGGCGGTCCTACCACCACTGGTATCAGGCTCAGCGGCGTACGACCCTGAATACTGGGACGCATGGACGAGAACGCCCCGCAGGGCACGCAGCCCCCGGTGCCGCCCACGGAGGGCCTGGACCGCCGTGCCGAGCTGAGCGAGTTCCTGCGCACCCGCAGGGCCCGCCTCCAGCCGCACGACGTGGGCCTGCCCAGCTACGGCAGGCACCGCAGGGTGCCGGGCCTGCGCCGCGAGGAGCTGGCGCAGCTCGCCGGGGTGTCCGTGGCGTACTACACGCGGCTGGAACAGGGCAACGGGCGGAACGTGTCCGCGGAGGTCCTCGACGCCATCGCGCGCGCCCTGCGCCTGACCGACGCCGAGCACGCGCACCTCACGCACCTGGCGAAACCGGCCGCGCACAAGAAGAAGCGGGTCCCGCGCGCCCAGCAGCTGCGGCCCGCGGTGGCGCAGCTGCTGGACGCGATGGACGGCGTGCCCGCGTACGTGGTGGGGCGGCGGTCCGACATCCTCGGCTGGAACCGGCTGGCGGCCGCGCTGTTCGGCGACTGGGGACGCCTTCCGGCCGAGGAGCGGAACTGGGCGCGGCTCGTCTTCCTCGACGAACACATGCGGGAGCTGTTCGCCGACACCTGGGCGCAGAAGGCGTCGGACATCGTCAGCTTCCTGCGCATGGACGCGGGCTGCTACCCGAACGACCCGCTCCTGTCCGCCCTGGTCGGCGAACTCTCCGTGAAGAGCGAGGAGTTCAGGAGCCTGTGGGCCACGCACGACGTACGGGAGAAGGGCCACGGCGTGAAGCGCCTGCGGCACCCCCTGGTCGGGGAGCTGACCCTCTCCTTCGAGACGATGAGCCTCTCGGACGGCGCGGAACAGTCCTTGGTGACGTACCACGCGGAGCCGGGTTCGCCCTCGGCGGAGGGGCTGCGGCTCCTGGCGAGCTGGGGTGTCGACGCCGTGGACTCCTCACGGCACGAAGTGTCCTAGCCCGCGCGCCCGCGCCCGCCCGCTGCTTCCCCGAACGGGGATCAGGGCTGGTACGGCGGCGCCGCCCCCCAGTTCCACAGCGGCACCGGCTGGCCGGTGGGGCGGGCCGCGTCCGGGCCCGAGAAGTAGACCGCGAGGCGGGTCCCCCACTCGATGTACGCCACGAACGCCGAGCGGAACTCCGCGTCCGTCGGGAGGCCCGCCTCGTCCGCCGCGTCCTGGAGGAGGTTCACCCAGCGGCGCCGCTGGGGCTCCGTGATGCCCTTGCCGAAGTGCTTGCCGACCATGTGGGCGTGGGCGCCGGAGCCGTCCTCGCCGCCGTGCTCCTTCGAGTACGCCGCCGGGCCGCCGAAGACCTCGCCGAGCCACTGTGCGACGTGCGCGGCGTGCTCGGGCGCGAGGCCCGCGAAGACCGGGGCGAGCAGGTCGTCGGCGAGCACCTTCTCGTAGAAGATCTCGGTGAGCCGCTCGAAGTGCCCGGCGCCGCCCGCCCACGCGTACAGCGTCGGCGTGGAGGCCCCGGAGCCGCGCACCGAGGTGGGTGTGTAGTGCCGCATCTCCTCGATGTTCTCGACGTACGGACGGATGTGCGCGAAGAAGTCCCTGAAGTGCTCCGACGATCTGAAGCCCTCCAGGTGGTCCTTCGTGGACGTCCAGGTGATGCGCAGGATGAAGTGCTCGAAGTCCTCCTCGCAGCGGGCGAGTTCGTAGTCCACGCACTGCGGGGCCGCGGCCAGCGGCACGGCGGCGCGGGTGTACGCGGCGAGGAACTCCGCGGAGCGGTCGGCGGGGACGCGGTAGCGGATGTACTCCACTGTGTGGGTGCTCATGGGGCTTCTGGTTCCTCTTCTTCCCTGGGTTGCCCGGGTACCGGAGCCGCGGCGCCCCAGTCCCAGAGAGCCTGGAGGACGGGCCCCAGCTCCCGGCCGTGCGGAGTGAGTCGGTACGTGACGGTGGACGGCCACCCCGGCGTGCGGGTGCGCCGGGCCACCCCGGCTTCGACCAGTTGTACGAGCCGTTCCGCAAGCACCTTGTCGGACAACTGCGGGAGCGCGGCGGCGAGTTCGCTGTACGCGTACACGTCACCGTCGAGCAGCTCGCGCACCACCAGCGTGGTCCAGCGCCCCCGCAGCGCCGCCAGGGTGACCTCGACGGGGCAGGCGGAGGTGGGGGCGGTGACGCGGGCGCGGGGGTCGTCGGGCAGGCCGGGGCGCGGCTCCCGCGGGGCCGCGAGGCCATTGCTTACCGTTCGGTGAGCCACGGGCGCTCCTCCTACTGTGCCGGTCATGAGCACTTTCATCCTGCCCCAGCGCCCCGAGGACGTCCCGTGGGCGTTCGCCGAGCGGTTCAACAGCGGCGACCCCGATGCCGTCCGCGAGCTGTACGAGCCGGACGCCGCCTTCGTCCCCGAGTCCGGCGTCCCGGTCCACGGCGCCGACGCGATCGCCGCGCAGAACGCCCCGTTCCTCGCCCTCGGTCTGCCCATTTCCGTCACGCCCCGGCACGTGCACGTCGCCGGGGACACCGCCCTGCTCGTCGTCGACTGGGACATCGACGGGAAGGTGCGGGCCACGGCGACGGACGTGGCGCGGCGCGGCGCCGACGGCTACTGGCGATACGTGATCGACAGCCCCTTCGGCGCCGCGCCGAGTCTCTCCTGACCCCTTGTTTCCCGAGTACGCGGCCTACTTCCCGAGGTGCGCGGCCTACTTCCCGAAGTACGCGTCGTAGATCGCCACCGTCGCCTTGTTCCCCTTCTTGTCCTCGGCCGCCGCCCGGAAGGAGATCGACTTGCCCTTCGCCGGGTTCCGCACGGAGATCCTTCCGCCGCGCACCGCGGTCTTCCTCCAGGTGCGGCCCTTGTCGTAGGAGACGTACACGGAAAGGGACTTGAGGTTCTCGCCCGTGGCGGCGCCCTGCACCGTCACCGGCACGGTCCGGGCCGCCCCCGCGGGCGCCCGGCTGTCCAGGCCCACCTTCGGTGTGAAGCGGACCGTCGACGCGGGCAGCAGGGCCTCCTCGCGCACCTTCTTGGAGCGGAACGTCCAGCTCGCGTCGACGCGCGAGGAGGCGGCCGCCACGCGCGGGTCACGCCGCACCGAGGTGGACAGGCGGTATTCGGCGTCCGATGCCGGGACCTTGAAGGGTTCGCCGCCGGTCAGCGGGTCCTTGTTCTCGCCGATCTTGCGGCCGTCGCGGTGCAGGGTCGTCCTCACGGAGGTGAAGTCCGACTCGCCCTCGTGCCCGTCGCCGTCGGCGACCACCGGCAGGGAGCCGGTGATCTCGTTGCCCTCGCGGTAGATCCCCAGGTCACCGCCGACGCGCGGTCCGAACACGGCCGTGTTGAACGTCCTGGTGTAGGTCCTGCCCGCCTTGTACGTCGCCGGCGGGTGGACCAAGTACGTCGCTTCGGAGGTCAGCTCGCCGTCCTCGTCCTCTGTCACCTGGTCGAAGTCCGTGTCCCACGTCACCTTGTCGGCCGTCGACAGGTGGAACTTGCGCGTGCTGAGCGCCTGCTGCGGGACGGACCAGCCGGCGCCCCGGCCGCTGCCGTCGGGCAGCCAGCCGATGGGGCCGGCCACGGCCTGCTTGCCGTCGGCCGACGCCCCGAGCCGGGCGTTCACCGTGGCGAGTTCGCTGTCCTTGAAGTGCTTGGCGTAGCCGGTCGCGAGCCGCTCGACCTTGCCGCCGACGACGATGTCGTACTGCTCGTCGTCTCCCTTGACCCAGGACCCGGCCCACTGCTGACGCAGCGAGCCGTCCGTGACCTCGGGGCCGAGGTGCGCGGTGCGCAGATGGGCGTAGGAATCGACGAGCACGCCCTCGTGCATGCCCTCCGTCACCATGTACTGGGGATAGGCGAGGACCGGCTCGGCGTCCTTGTCGGGCACCGTGATGTCCACCGGCTTCGCCGCCCGCGCGTCCAGCTTCAGCGTCATGTCCTTGGTGACGTTCAGCTTCGGCCGGGCGAGCCAGTCGATGCCCTTGGCGGCGTCGTCCGGGTCCCCGTAGATCTGGGCGTCGAGGTAGTAACCGCCCTTGGGCACCCGGACCTTGACCGTCCCGGACACGTCGTTGAGGTAGTAGATCTTCTCGGCGGCGGGCCCCGTCAGGCCGAAGAGGCCCGACGAGTAGAACCTCGCGGGCCTGCCGTCGCGCCCGATGTACTTCAGCGTCACGTCGTACGACTCCCCGTCGCGCTGCACCACGGCACCCGTGCGCACGGTCTGGCCGCCGCCCTTCGCCACGACATACGCGGAGTAGGTGCCGCGCCCGTCGCCGCCGAGCTTGGTGTGCGCCGTCAGCTTCACCGAGGCGGTCCCGCCCGCCGGGACCGTCACCCGCTTCGCGCCGAGCGTGTAGAAGCCGTCCGGTGCCGGGCGCCCCTTGGGGTCGGTGGCGGTCACCGAGAGGTCGAGGGTGACGTCCTTCGCGCCGAGATTCCTGTACGTGACCTTCCTGGTGACCGGCTTGTCGTCGCTGTGCGGCCACCTCGGCGCGCCGAAGGTCAGCGACACCGGGTCGGCGACCACCGTCTGCTCGACGGCCTCGTCCACGGCGATACGCCCCGAACCCTGCTGGTGCGGCGCGTACTTGCCGCCCTTCGCGGACGACGTCAGGGCGCTCTTGAGGTCGGCCGCCCTCCATTCGGGGTGGCGCTGCTTGAGCAGGGCGGCGGCGCCTGCGACGTGCGGGGTCGCCATCGACGTACCGGAGGCCGTCAGATAGCCCTGGGGCTGCTGGCCGAGGTCCTGCTCCATCTCGCTGCCGGGCGCGGCCGCCGCCGTGATGTCGACGCCGGGTGCCGTCACGTCCGGCTTGACCGCGCCGTCGCCGCCGCGCGGGCCCTGGCTGGAGAAGTCCGCGAGCTTGTCCTTGCCGTCGACGGCGCCGACGGTGAGCGCGGCCTCCGGCCGTCGTTGCCCGCCGCGATGGCGAACAGCACGCCCCGGTCGGCGGAGAGCCGGTTGACGGCCGCCTCCAGAGGGTCGACGCCGACGGCGTCGTCGCCGCCGAGACTGAGGTTGACGACGTCGGCGCCCTGCGCGGCCGCCCACTCCATGCCCGCGATGACCTGGGAGTCGCTGCCGTAGCCGTCGTCGCCGAGGACCTTGCCGTTCAGGATCTTGGCACCGGGCGCGACGCCCTTGAACCTGCCGCCCGACTTCGCCCCCGTACCGGCCGCGGTGGACGCGACGTGCGTGCCGTGCCCGACGCGGTCCTTGGTGTCGGCGGACGGGGAAGAGTCCGTGAAGTTCTTCTCGTCGACGATCTGACCCTTGAGGTCCGGGTGGGTGGCGTCGACTCCCGTGTCCAGTACGGCGATCCGCACCCCCTTGCCGTCGAGCCCGGCCTGCCACGCCTTCGGCGCCCCGATCTGCTTGACACTCTTGTCGAGGCTCGCCTTCCGCGTCCCGTCGAGCCAGACGTGCCTGACGCCGGACGCGGTGCCGCGTTTGCCGCCTGTGAGGGTCTTCCAGAGGGCGGCCGTGTCCCGGTGCGGTGTGGTCACGGCGTCCGCGTTCAGGGACGAGAAGGTGCGGCGGACCGTCGTGTCACCGGCCGCGCGGACGCCGGCCTTGGCTCCGCGCGCGACACCCCGGTAGCCGATGATCAGCTTCAGGCCCTTCCGCTGGGCCTTCCGGTTCGCCTCGCTGGTCAACTCCGTGACGTCGAAGAGGCGTTGGTCGACCTTGCCCGCGTCGATGAGCCGCTGGGCGTCGTACGGCAGGACCAGTGCGTGCCCGCGCACGGTCCGGGTGCTCACGGGTATCCGCTCGCGCCCCTTCGCCGGTGTGAACCCGAGCAGGCGGCCCTTGGAGTCGACGGTGACGCGGTCGCCGGTGACGAGGGTGAGGCGGTGCGCGGGGCCGATCTGCCCGCGGTGCGCGGGCCCGGCCTTCACGGGCGCACGCCCCGCGCTCCGGGGGCCCGCCCCGCCGTCCGTCCCCGCCGACGCCGGGCCGACCACCCCCGCCACGAACGCCACGGCGACCACCACCGCGTACGCCCTCTTCCTGTGCTGACGCAAGATTTCCCCCTGCCGTCGAAGTGTGTGCCTCGTACGCGAGTCACGTACACAAGAAGCGGCTCCCGAAGCCCATCGGGCCCCGGGAGCCGCTCCTCACACTCCTTCAACTGTCCGCAGGAAGAAGGTCAGTTCCCGACGGGAAGGGTCACTTCCCGTCGGGAAAGGTCACTTCCCGTCCGGAAAGGTCACTTCCCGTAATACGCGTTGTAGATCGAGATCGTGGACTTGTTGCCCTTCTTGTCCGTGATCTTGGCGTGGAACGAGATCGCCTTGCCCTTGTCCGGGTTGGTGACCTCGACCTTGCCGTTCACCACCTTCAGCGGCTCCCACTTCTGGCCGTAGTCGTAACTGGCGTAGACGTGGAGCGACTTCAGGTTGGCACCGGCGGCCGCGCCCTGCACCGTCACCGGCACGGACTGCTTCTTGCCCGCGGGGGCCCGGCTGTCGAGGCCGACGGCCGCGTTGATGCGCACACCGGAGACCGGGAGCTGCGTGGCGGCGGTCGTCTTCTTGGAGCGGAACGTCCAGTTCGCGTCGATGCGCGTGGAGGCCGCGGACACGGCGACGCTGCGCTTCACGGACGTCGACAGCTTGTACTCGGCGTCACCGGCGGGCACCGTGAAGGGCTTCTCGCCCGTCAGCGGGTCGTCGTTCTCGCCGATCTGGGTGCCGTTGCGGGCCAGCGTCGTCTTCACCGAGGTGGTCGCCGAACCGCCCGCGTGCGTCTTGCCGTCGGCGAACAGCGGCAGGAAGCCCGCGATCTTGTTGCCGTCGCGCAGCACTCCGTAGGCGCCGCCGACGCGCGGCCCGAAGACGGCCGTGTTGAACGTCTTCGTGTACGTCTTGCCGCCCGCGAACGCCTGCGGCTGTCCCAGCGTGTACGAGGCGTCGACGATGGGCCAGCCGTCCGGGTCGACACCGGCCCGCTGCTCGAACTCCAGGCTCCAGGTGACCTTGTCGGCCGTGGACACGTACAGGGTGCGGGTGCTCGGCGCCTTCTGCGGCACGCTGATGCCCGTGGAGCTGAAGCTGCCCGGCAGCCTGCCGAACGCGGTGACCGCGGCGGTCTTGCCGCTGGAGGACGCGCCGAGGCCCGCCTTCACGGTGGCGAGGTCGGCTTCCTTGTAGTCCTTGGTGTAGCCGGTCGCGAGCTGCTTGACGACGCCGCCGGCGACGGTGCTGTACTCCGCCTTCTCACCGCGCGACCAGTGGCCCTCGAACTTCTGCAGCAGCGAGCCGTCGGTGACCTGCGGGCCGAGGTGCGCGCTGCGCAGCCCGGTGTACGCGTCCAGCCACCAGCCGAAGCCGTAGCCGTCGCCGCCCGCGGTGATCTCGTACGAGGGTGCGGCGAACTCGGACTTGACGGCCGAGGACGGCACGGAGATGTCGATCGGCTTGGCCTTGCGCGCGTCCACCGTCAGCGTCGCCGCCTTGGTGACGTCGAGCTTCGGCTGCGCGATCCAGTCGGCGCCCTTGGTGATGTCCTGCGGGTCGACGAAGACACCGGCGTCGAGGACGTAACCGCCCTTGGGCACCCGGACCTTGGCGGTGCCCGACTCGTCGTACACCGGGATGAACTGCTCCTCGGCGAGCCCGGAGAGGCCGACGAGGGACGTGCTGTAGTGCTTCGCCGGCTGCCCGTCGCGGCCGATGTGCTTGACGGTCAGGTCGTACGACTCGACCTCGCGGTCGACCGCGGCGGCCGTGCGGACGCTCTGGCCGCCGCCGCTCGCCACGACGTACGCGGAGTAGGAGCCGTCGACCGCGCCGCCGAGGCGCGTGTCGGCCGTCAGGTCGACGGAGGCCGTGCCGCCCGCCGGGACGGTCACCTTCTTCGCGCCGAGGGTGAAGAAGCCCTCGGGGGCGGGCTTGCCCGCCGGGTCGGAGCCCTCGGCGGTGAGGTCGAGGGTGACCTCTTCCTTGCCGAGGTTCCTGTAGGTGACCTTCTTGGTGACGGGCTTGTCGTCGGTGTGCGGCCACAGCTGCGTGCCGAAGCTGACCGACACCGGATCGGCGACCACGGTCTGCTTGAGGGCCCGGTCGACGGCGATGCGGCCCGAACCCTGCTGGAACGCCGTGTACTTGCCCGCCTTCGTGGACGCGGTGAGGGCGCCCTTCAGCTCGGGCTGCTTCCAGTCCGGGTGCTGCTGCTTGAGGAGGGCGGCGGCGCCGGCGGCGTGCGGGGCCGCCATCGACGTACCGGAGATCGTCAGATAGCCCTCGGGCTTCTGGCCGACCTGCTTCTCGATCTCGCTGCCGGGCGCGGCGGCCGCCGTGATGTCGACGCCGGGCGCCGTCACGTCGGGCTTGAGCGCGCCGTCACCGATGCGCGGGCCCTCGCTGGAGAACTCCGCGAGCTTGTCGTTGTCGTCGACCGCGCCGACGGTCAGGGCCGCGTCCGCGCTGCCGGGCGAGCCGATGGAGCGGGGCGAGCCGGAGTTGCCCGCGGAGATGGCGAAGAGGATGCCCTTCTCCGCCGAGACCTTGTCGACGGCGGCCTCCAGCGGGTCGACGCCGGGGGTGTCGCCGCCGCCGAGGCTCAGGTTCATCACGTCGGCGCCCTGGGCCGCGGCCCAGTCGATGCCCGCGATGATCCCGGAGTCGTCACCGGAGCCGGTGTCGCCGAGGACCTTGCCGTTGAGGATCTTGGCGCCCGGCGCGACGCCCTTGTACGCGCCGTTCTTGGCGCCGGTGCCCGCGGCGGTGGAGGCGACGTGCGTGCCGTGCCCGACGCGGTCCTTGGTGTCGGGCGAGGGCGTGAAGTCCTCCGCCGCGACGACCTGGTCCTTCAGGTCGGGATGAGTGGCGTCGACGCCGGTGTCCAGGACGGCGATCTTCACACCCTTGCCGTCGTACCCGGCTTCCCATGCCTTCGGCGCGCCGATCTGCGCGACGCTCTTGTCCAGGGTGGCCTTGCGCACCCCGTCCAGCCAGACGCGGCTGATGCCGGAGGCGGTGGTGCGCGCCCCGTCCCGCTCGGCGGTCAGCGCCTGCCAGAGCTTGGCGGCGTCCTGCTTCGGGGTGGTCAGCGCGTCCGCGTTGAGGGTCTTGAGGGTGCGGCGGACGTCGGTGCCGCCCGCGTCGCGCACCTCGGCCTTCGCGCCGGCGGCGGCGCCCTTGTAGGCGACGATCACCTTCAGGCCCTGCTTCTGCGCGGTGCGGTTGTCCTTCTTGCTCAGTTCCGTGACGTCGAAAAGGCGCTGGTCGAGCGTGCCGTCGGCGATCAGGCGCTGGGCGTCGGCGGGTATGACGAGCGTGTGGCCGTCGCGGCTGCTGGTCCGCACGGGTATGCGTTCACGGCCCTTGGCGGGGTCGAACGCGGTGACCCGGCCCTTCGCGTCGACGGTGACGCGGTCGCCGGTGAGGAGCGTGATGTGGTGGCGCACCGGCACCTTGACCTCGTCCACCGACGCGCCTGCCGGGCGGACCGGGTCCGGGTCCGCCTGCGCCGGGCTGGTCATGCCCGCCGCGAGCGCCACGGCCGCGGCGGTGGCGACGCCGGCCGCGGCGGCACGGCGCGCGGCGACGGGTCTCTTCGCTTTCTGCACTTGTCTGAGCAAGTTTCCCCCTCAGGTGAAAGCTTTGGGTCACGCAGTCTGTCGAGGGGACGATATCTGCTCAACTATGAGACGTAAGTAGATAGTTGATGTTCTTGGCCGGTTCAACATGGTGCCGCAACACGGCGGACACGACAGTGGCCCGCACCCCGGCGGGGTGCGGGCCACTGTGCGCAGGCCAGAGGCGTTCGCCGGTCAGACGGCGGAGCCCGCCTTCCACTCGGCCCAGCTCATGTTCCAGCCGTTGAGGCCGTTGTCCGGGGCGATCGTCTTGTCGCCGGTGTTGCGGACGTCCACGACGTCACCGGTGATCGTGTTCTCGAAGAACCAGGAGCCGGGAGTCGACTTGTCGTTCGCACCCTTGGCGTCCCGCAGGCCGATGCAGCCGTGGCTGGTGTTCACGTTGCCGAAGATCGACGACGCGCCCCAGTAGTTGCCGTGGATGAAGGTGCCGGAGCTGGACAGGCGCATGGCGTGCGGCACGTCCTTGATGTCGTACTCGCCCTTGCCGTCGCTGTCCGTGAAGCCGACGGTGGCGCCGTTCATCCGGGTCTCCTTGAACTTCTCGGAGACCACCATCTTGCCGTTGTACGTCTTGTTGTCCGGCGCCCCGGCCGAGATCGGGATGGTCTTCACGACCTTGCCGTCCCGCATGATCTTCATCTGCTTGGTCTTGGCGTCGACGACCGAGACCTGATTGCGGCCGATCTTGAACTGGACGGTCTTCTGCTGGACGCCGTAGACCCCGTCGGCGCCCTCGACGCCGTCCAGGTTCAGCTTCAGCGTGACTGTGGAGTTGCCCTTCCAGTAGTCCTGGGGCCGGAAGTCGAGCCGGTTCGCCCCGAACCAGTGGCCGACGATCTCCTGGCCGCTGCTGGAAGACACCTTGACGCGCGACTGCACGTCCTTCTTGTTGCTGATCGCCTTGTCGAAGTTGATCGACACCGGCATGCCCACGCCGACCGTGGAGCCGTCCTCCGGCGTGAAGCTGCCGATGAAGCTGTTGGCCTTCGAGACGGTGGTGAACGAGGAGTTCTCGTGCGCCTTGCGGCCCTCGGAGTCCTTCGCCGTCACCGCGATCTTGTACGTGGTGGCGCGCTCGAGCTGGCCGCTGGGCTTCCAGGACTTCTTGTCCGGGGATATCTCGCCCGCGACCGCCGCGCCGCCGTCCGCCTTCATGACCACCTTGGTGAGCGTGCCCTCGCTCACGGTGACCTTGGCGTCCTTGTTGATGCCCGCGTTGTCGGAGCCGTTCTTCGGTGCGATAGCGATCTTGGCTTCGGACGTCTTCTCCGCCGCCGCCTCGTCGACCTGGTTCTGCGACTTCTTGCCGCCCCCGGAGTCGCCGTCGCCGCCGTCGCTACAGGCAGAGAGCACCAGCACTCCGCCGACCAGGGCGGACACGGCCATAAGACCCCTGCGCCGCTTACTGTCCGTCATTACACGCTTCTCCATCGTCGCCGAATCCCCAAGACCCCGCGGGTCCCCCCGTAACCCCGCCTAACGCCTTGCCCGGTGCATCCCGTTCCATTTCTTCCGCAGATGTGGGGAACGCCACGTCGGCGGTACGGCCGGGACGACCGCGCATCCAGGAGACGACTGAGCCCCGGGCGGCGGTTGCCGCCCGGGGCTCCCGATGTCGGAAACGCTGCCGGGACCGCTGTCCACCACCCGCGACTAGGGCCTGACGCCGACCTCGTCACCCTCGTCGGCACGCTCTTCGACGCCCTCGTCGTCGTCCTCGGCGTCATCATCCTCGTCCGGGTCCCAATCCGGCGAATCGGGATCGTAATCGATCACTTCGCTGCTCCATGAAGCCTGAGTGAGCTCCACTCCGGGCACGTCCCCGATCAGATCGACGGGGTCGACGAGGTAGGCGAGCGCCTCCGCGTCGTCCTCCTTCACCGCGGTCTGGGCGTGGGCGCGCTCGTCGTCGGGCATGTGGGCGTCTTCCGCGATGCGGCTCAGCGCGGTGCCGCGCAGCTCCTCGGAGCCGTCGACCTCGACCACCAATTCGACCCGGAGCCGCACAAAGCGTGATGTCTCGTCTGCACTCATAGGCCGGAGCGTACGGCCCTGCCCCACCGCAGGTTTCCCGCGACCCGCGGCTTTCACTAGCATCGCCCCAGACGGCCAATTCGCCAGCTCCACAAGGGGGATCCGTTTCCCGTGACCGCACGTCGCACGCTGTTGACCGCAGCCACAGCCGGGGCCCTGCTCGGCGCCCTGTGGTTCGTCCCCTCCGCGAAGGCAACAGCGTCGCCGGCCCCGGCCGGCACGCTCTCCCAGCAGGCGCCCGACCAGGCCCACGGGCCGGCCTCCGACACGACTCCGTACCTGGCCGGGGGCGCGGCGCTCCTGGGGCTCGGGGCGGGGTTCGTTCTGTACTCGGCGCGGCGGGAGGCGACGGAGGGGTAGCCGGGGGCGCCACTGCCCACGCGAGGAGGAGGCTCCATGTCCGGTGCACCGCCCGCAGACCGCCCGCCGACCGAGCCCCCTTCCCGTGAAGGGGGCTTCGTCCGCCGCATCGGCCCCTTCCAGGCCACAGCCATCAACATGAGCCAGATGTGCGGCATCGGCCCGTTCGTGACGATCCCGCTGATGGTGGCGGCGTTCGGCGGGCCGCAGGCCGTCATCGGCTTCATCGCGGGCGCGCTCCTCGCGCTCGCCGACGGCCTCGTGTGGGCCGAGCTGAGCGCCGCGATGCCGGGCTCCGGCGGCAGTTACGTCTATCTGCGCCAGGCGTTCCAGTACCGCACCGGCCGCCTGATGCCGTTCCTGTTCGTGTGGACGGCGATGCTCTTCATCCCCATCGGCATGTCCACGGGCATCGTCGGCTTCGTGCAGTACCTGGGCTATCTGGCCCCGGGCATGGGCCGGACCACGGGCGACCTCATCGGGCTCGGCGTCATCGCCCTGGTCGTCGCGCTGCTGTGGCGCGGCATCGAGCACATCGCGCGCATCACCGCGGTGATGTGGGCCGTCATGATCACCTCGGTCGGCCTGGTCGTCCTCGCCTCGCTCACGCACTTCGACGCGGACATGGCCTTCACGTACCCCTCCCACGCCTTCGAGCTGACGAGCAATCACTTCTGGATCGGCTTCGCGGGCGGCCTGACCATCGGCATCTACGACTACCTCGGCTACAACACGGCCGCCTACCTGGGCGCCGAGATCAAGGACCCCGGCCGCACCCTCCCGCGCGCGATCGTCTTCTCGATCCTCGGCATCATGACGATCTATCTCCTGCTCCAGATCGGCACGCTGGGCGTCATCGACTGGCACCGCATGACGGATCCGGGCGACATCGCCTCGACGTCCGTGGCCTCGGCGGTCCTTGAGGAGACGTGGGGCAAGGGACCCGCGAACGTGATCACGGTCCTGATCCTGATCACCGCGTTCGCCTCGGTCTTCGCGGGCCTGCTCGGCGGCTCCCGCGTGCCCTACGACGCGGCGCGCGACCGCGTCTTCTTCCGCCCCTACGCCCGCCTCCACCCCCGCCACCGCTTCCCGACCCTCGGCCTCGCGACGATGGGCGTGGTGACGTCGGCGGGCTTCCTGCTCGGCCGCCACACGGACCTGGCGACCCTGATCCAGCTCCTCACGGCGGTGATGGTCCTGGTCCAGGCGCTGGCCCAGATCCTCGCCCTGACCGTCCTGCGCCGCCGCCAGCCGGCCCTGCGCCGCCCCTACCGCATGTGGCTCTACCCGCTCCCGAGCCTGATCGCCCTGACGGGCTGGCTGGTCATCTACGGGTACGCGGACAAGAACTCCCCCGGCCGCCACCCCATCGAATGGTCCCTGGCCTGGGTCGCGCTCGGCTGCGCGGCGTTCGTGGTGTGGGCCCGCCGGGAGAAGGTGTGGCCGTTCGGGCCGCGGGAGATCAGCGAGGAGTACCTGACGGCCGCCGAGGGACCCGGCGGCGACCCGGACGGCCCGGCTCCGGACGAACCGGAACCGGAGCCGGTGCCGCGCGGGTGACTTGGCGGACCCGCCCTAGGCCAGCGGCCCGGTCACCGGCTCCACGGCCGCGACGAGCCGCCCCTCGCGTACGAAGGTGTCGGCGGCCGCGAGGTCGGGTGCGAGGAAGCGGTCGGGGCCCGGGCCCTCGACGCCGGCCTTGCGGACCGCCTCGATGACGGCGCGGCTCGCGGGAGCCGGGGTCAGCCCCTCGCGGAGCTCGATCGCGCGCGTGGCGGCGTACAACTCGACGGCGATGATCCGCCCCAGATTGCCGACGGCCGTACGCAGTTTGCGCGCCGCCGACCACCCCATGGACACATGGTCCTCCTGCATCGCGGAGGACGGGATGGAGTCGGCCGACGCGGGCACGGCGAGGCGCTTCAGCTCGCTCACCAGCGCCGCCTGCGTGTACTGGGCGATCATCAGGCCCGAGTCGACGCCCGCGTCGTCCGCGAGGAACGGCGGCAGGCCGTGCGACCGGTTCTTGTCGAGCAGCCGGTCGGTGCGGCGCTCGGCGATCGAGCCGAGGTCGGCGGCGGCGATGGCCAGGAAGTCCAGTACGTACGCCACGGGGGCGCCGTGGAAGTTGCCGTTCGACTCGACGCGGCCGTCGGGCAGCACGACCGGGTTGTCGACGGCGGCGGCGAGTTCACGCTCGGCGACGGTGCGGGCGTGCGCGAGGGTGTCCCGGCCCGCGCCCGCGACCTGCGGGGCGCAGCGCACCGAGTAGGCGTCCTGCACGCGCGGCGCGTCGTCCTGGTGATGTCCCGTGAGACCCGAACCGGCGAGCACGGCGAGCATGTTGGCGGCGGAGGCGGCCTGGCCCGGGTGCGGGCGGATGGCGTGCAGCTCCGGGGCGAGCACCTTGGCGGTGCCGAGCAGGGCCTCCAGGCTGAGGGCGGCGGTGATGTCGGCGGACTTGTAAAGGGTGTCGAGGTCGGCGAGGGCCATGACCAGCATGCCGAGCATGCCGTCGGTGCCGTTGAGGAGGGCGAGGCCCTCCTTCTCGCGCAGCTCGACGGGGGTGATGCCGTGCTCGGCGAGCAGCTCGCCGGCGGGCCGGGTCTCCCCGTCCGGGCCCTCGGCGTCCCCCTCCCCCATCAGCGTCAGCGCGCAGTGGCTGAGCGGGGCGAGGTCGCCGGAGCAGCCGAGGGAGCCGTACTCGTGGACGACCGGGGTGATGCCGGCGTTCAGCACGTCCGCCATGGTCTGCGCGACCTCGGGGCGTACGCCGGTGTGGCCCGAGCAGACGGTCTTCAGGCGCAGGAACATCAGCGCGCGCACGACCTCGCGCTCCACGCGCGGGCCCATGCCGGCCGCGTGCGAGCGCACGATGTTGCGCTGCAGCGCGGCGCGGAGGTCCTGGCCGATGTGCCGGGTGGCGAGGGCGCCGAAGCCGGTGCTGACGCCGTAGACGGGGTCCGGCTTGGCCGCGAGCGCGTCCACGATCTCGCGGGCCGCGGCGAGGGCGGTGACGGCGTCCTCGCCGAGTTCGACGCGTGCGTGGTGTCTTGCGACGGCTACGACGTCCTCTGCGGTGGTGCCGGTGGTTCCAAGGACCACGGTCTGCATATCCATATTCAGGGAGCGTACGCACTGAATCGCCTCGTGTCACGAGTCCGTCTGCCCCTCTGTTTCCCTGCCGCTCCGCGGCGGATTTCTCCCACCCGCCCGCCC
>NZ_AOPZ01000122.1 GCF_000414115.1 Streptomyces aurantiacus JA 4570 | reverse complement strand
CACCGCCGCCGCCCTCGCCGCCGCCTTCCCCGCCGCGGCGCACGCGTGCCCGGCGGACCACCCCGGCGTGCCCGAGCGCTCCTCCGCGCACCGGCTCACCATCACCGTGGACGGGACCGGCGGCGCGGGCGACGGAACGTACACCCTGGAGTGCGCCCCGGCGGGCGCGAACGGCGGCACGCACCCTTCGCCCGATGACGCGTGCGAACGTCTTGATCAGCTCGCGGCGAACGGCACGGACCCCTTCGAGCCGGTCCCGGGCGACGCCCTGTGCACCGAGCAGTACGGCGGCCCGGAGACCGCGCACATCACGGGCACCTGGCAGGGCCGTGCCGTGGACGCCGAGTTCTCGCGCACCGACGGGTGCCGGATCGCGCGGTGGGACGGCCTCGTGCCGGTGCTGCCCGCGAGCGGCCCCCCGGCACCCGCCGCGCACGGCCGAACCGGCGTGCCCTTTTTGTGAAGAGCGCTCGCGACCCTTCCGTGACCAGCGACTACTGAAGGCTCACGACTTCTGCGTGCGACCTCCCTCTCATCCGGCGTCGCGCCCGCAACCACTCCCCGTAGACTCCCTCCCGTGACACGCCGCGGGCCGCGGGGCAAGATGGCCCGGTCGGTCGGCAAGGTGCGGTAATCAGGGAGGAAGCGTCGTCGTGAGCAGCAGGCCATCCCGAGGCGCTGCTCGCCTCGCAGCCATACTCGACGCGCTCCCGGACGCGTTGGTGCTGGTCAACGCCAACGGGACGGTCGTGAACGCGAATGCCATCGCGCTCGAGACCTTCGAGGCGCCCGGCACCGCGCTCGTGGGGCGCGGACTCCTCGATCTGCTGCCGGAGTTCGACTCCCGGCTGATCCCCGGCTCCATGCGCCGCCCGGACACGACGGACGAACAAGGGCGTACCAAGCCGAAGCGGATGGTCGCCCGCCGCACGGACGGCAGCGAGTTCCCCGTCGAGGTCACCAGCTCCAACCTCCAGGACAGCAGGCACGCGTACGACGAGCGCTTCGGCAGCCACGGCGGGTACGGCGGCTACGGCAGCGACGAGATGCTGATGATCGTCGTCCGCGATCTGTCGGGCGCGCTCAACACCGAGGCCGAGCTGGCGCGTTCGCAGCGGCAGACCGAGATGATCCTGCGGGCCGCCGCGGAGGGCGTCGTCGGGACGGACACCGACGGGCGCGTGGTCCTCGTCAATCCGGCCGCCGCCCAGATACTCGGCTTCCGGGCCAGCGACCTCGGCGGGCAGGAACTGCACCCGCTCGTCCTGCACTCGCGCGCCGACGGCGAGCCCTTCGCGTACGAGGAGTCCCCGCTCGCGGACACCCTGCGCTCCGGCCGCAAGCACCGCGTGCGCGGGCAGGTCCTGTGGTCCAAGAGCGGCGAGAAGGTCTCCGTCGACCTGACCACCGCCCCCGTGCGCGACGGCGACCAGCTCGTCGGCGCCGTCATGACCTTCACCGACCGGCGGCCCTACGACACCCTCGCCGAGAAGTACGAGAACGCGCTCACCCGGCACGCCGAGGAACTGCGGGCCGCCGCCGAGCAGCGCGAGCAGGAGCTGCGCGCCGCCGCGGAACTGCGCGAGGAGGAACTCGCCGCCGAGCAGGAGCGGTACGCCGCCCTCGCCGAGCGCGAGAAGGACCGCTACGAAGAGCTGGCCGACCGCGAACAGCAGCGGTACGAGACGCTCGCCGCCCGGCACAGCCAGCTCGTCGCCGTCCTCGACCAGTCGCTGCGCGGACCGCTCGACGAGCTGCGCCGTGAACTGTCCGCGCTCGCCGCCGACGACGCGGGCCAGCTCTGGCCCGAGGCCAACCAGGTGCTGCACCATCTGTCGGCCGGGTACGCGCGCATGACGACGCTCGTCGACAACGTCCTGGGCTACCAGCGCCTCGAAGCCGGCGCCGAGCAGTTGTCGCGTACGGCCGTGCTGCTCGACGCCGTCATCGCCGCCGGTGTCGACGGTGCCGTCGAACTGATCGGCCCCGGGCGCGCCCAGTTCGCCGTGCACGCGCCGCCGATCGAGGTCGAGGTGGACGCGCACCGCCTCGCCACCGCCCTGGCCCATCTGATCGCCGACGTCGCCGGAATCGACGCCACCGGCAACACGCGCGCGGGGGCCACGATTTCGGGCGCCGCGGGCGCGACCGGCGGCCAGGGCGCGTACGTCGACTCGACCGTGGTCGTGGCCGCCGCCCAGCGCGGCGAGGTCGTACGCATCGAGGTGCGCGGTCCGTACGGCGGGGGAGACCCGGTGCACGTGCCGATCGTGCGGGGCGTCGTCGAGGCGCACGGTGGTGTGCTGCAGACGCACGAGGTGCCGGGCATGAACGGCAGCGCGTACGTCCTTGAGGTCCCCATCGGGGACGGTGCGGGCGGTGCTTCGGCGGCCGCGGTCAGTTCTTCGGTGTCTACGAAGACTGCTGGTTCGGGCGCGCTGGTGCCCGGACAGGGGGCCGGTACGGCGACGGGTTCCTCCGGGAGCACCGGGGGTGGGCGCCGACGGGCTCGGCGGTCCTCGGTGGACTCCTTCTTGGACAGTGCGGTTCCTGGGGACGGCGGGGGCGTGGCCCCGGAGGGTGCCGTTTCCGGCGGAACGGGTGGTTCCGAGGGCGGTGCCGCTTCCGATGACACCGGTTCCGTGGAGATTGCCGGTTCTGGCCCCGGCGGTACCGGGCGGCGCAGGCGGCGGGCCGTGGCCGAGGGGCCGGCAGGCGCCGGGGCCGACGCGGGTGCTGCGGGTGCTGGTGCTGGTGCCGCGGGCGGTCCGGTCGGCGGCGGGGCCGTCGGCGCGGCGGGGGGTGGTCGGCGGCGCGGGCGGCCGAGTCCGGCCGAGGGTGCCGTGATGACGGCGGCCGAGCACGCCGCCGGGTCGGCGGCGCTCGGCGAGACGGTGCCGCCGCAGGGCGTTCCTTCGCAGGGCGGGCCGGGGTCGGCGGAGGTCGCCGTGCCGTCCGGACGGCGGGCCCGGCGCGGTGGCGAGCAGCAGGCGTTGGCGTTGCCTTCGGGGACGGGCCAGGCGGGAGCCGGCGGCCCGGAGGCGGGCGGTTCCTTCGGGGCCGGTGGTGACGGCGTGGAGGCGCCGCGTTCCGGTGGCCGGCGGGCCCGGCGTGCGCTGGCCGCCGCCCGGGAGCGTGCCGCCGCGGAAGAGGCTTCCAGCGGGCGCGTGTTCGCGCTGCCGCCGGCGGAGGCCGACCGCGACGCGGACAGCGGCGCGCCCGGCGGGGCCGAGCAGGTGGGTGTGGCGCAGGGTGATGTGCCGTACGGCGCGGCCGGTGCGCAGGGTGGCTTGCCGCAGGCCGCGGGTGCTGGTGCTGGTGTTCCGGTCGAGGGCGCCTCGGTCGGGGCGGGTGCCGTGCACGCGGGCGCTCCCCAGGCCGGTGTCCCGTACGGCGCGCCCGGGCAGGCGGATGGCCCGCAGGGCGGGTCCGCGCACGTCGGTGCCCCGCACGCGCGACAAGCGCAGGTCGGTGCCTCGGTGAACGTACCCGCGGGTGTGCAGGCCGGACTTCAGGGCGCCCGGGGCGGCGTGCCCGCGCAGGGTGGCGCGCCCGAGGGGCAGACCCACGTCCAGGAGGGCGTGGCTGCGGGGGCGCGGGCGGGTGCCCCGTCACAGGGGGCGCAGGCGGCGCAGAGTGCGCAGGGGGCCAGGGCCGCGGGGGCGCGGCGCGGGGTTCCCTCGGGGGCGCGGAGTGCTGCGGGTCCGCAGGCCGCCGCTGGTGCGCAAGGCGCCGTTGGCCCGCGAGGCACCGGGGCCATGGCGGCTCCGGGCAGCCTGCCGCCCGCAGGGGCTCTTGGCGCGCCCGCCGGACAGAACGGACCGGCAGGACAGAACGTACCGGCGGGGCAGAACGCGCCCGCAGGACAAGCCGCGCCCACAGGACACGACGACACCGGACAGCACGCCGCCGCGCTGCACGATCCGGCCGACGACCACACCCCGTTGGAGCCGCACCCGGCGCAGTCCCCCGCGCTGCCCGGCCAGGCCGGACCGGCCCCGTCGACCCCGTCGGCCACGCCTGCCGGACCGGCCGCCCCGGCCGCCCAGCCGCAGCCGACCGGCCGCAGGCGCGCCCGGCAGGCCCCGGCCGCCGGACC
>NZ_AOPZ01000121.1 GCF_000414115.1 Streptomyces aurantiacus JA 4570 | reverse complement strand
GGGCGCGCGAGCGCCGGGCCCCCGCGGTGCCCGCGCCCCGGCCCGCCCGGGCCCTGTCCGCCGCCCCGCAGGACTCGGCGAGCGACGTGGTGCGCTGGGCGGCGTTCTCCTGCGTCCTGGTTCCCGTGGTGCTCGTCGGGTACGGGACCTCCCTGGCCGGTGCGGGCGGGACGGCCCTGGGGCTCGCGGCCGTGACCGGCGTGTGCCGGGTGCTTCTGCAGCAGTCCGAGCGCGGGGCGGCGCGGGCCCGCGCGCAGCGGGGCACGGGCGGGCGGGGGCGGCGTCAGCGGCAGACGCCGGGGGCGCATCGGGGCGGTCGCCGCCCGGGTCCGGGCGCGCCGGTGGACTGACTGATTCCCGCACGCTCCCCCGTACGTTTTCAGCCAACTTCCCAGCCGTCGGCATTCCCTGGCCGAACAGGGGGTCAACCCACGTCTCACCAGGGGTGAAAGGAGCACAGAAGGGCTCTGCACCCTACGTTGACCGGCCACTGGGACGAGGCGCACTTCCCTGGGCGCCCCGTGAGTGCGACGCTTCGTGATCGAATGCTTCACGCCAAGTTGCCATGTCGACAATGCGCCGGGTGCTGAACTGGTCACGGCGGCGTCACGTGACGCAGTAGATTCGATCTTGACTGTAGTACGGCGGGGGACTGGTGGAGGACCGAGGGGAAACGTGCAGGAGCGACAGGTCCATCAAGCACGCCAAGAACAGGGAGCCGCGACGACCGAGGGGGGCTTAGCGCCATGAGCCACGACTCCACTGCCGTGCAGGAAGCCGCGGCGCGGAAACTCTCCGGGCGGCGCCGTCGGGAAATCGTCGCGGTGCTGCTCTTCAGCGGTGGTCCCATCTTCGAGAGTTCCATACCTCTCTCCGTGTTCGGCATTGACCGGCAGGACGCGGGAGTCCCTCGATACCGGCTGCTCGTGTGCGCCGGCGAGGAAGGTCCGCTGCGCACCACCGGCGGGCTCGAACTGACCGCGCCGCACGGCCTGGAGGCGATCTCGCGGGCCGGCACGGTCGTCGTACCGGCGTGGCGATCGATCACATCGCCACCGCCGCTTGAGGCACTCGACGCGCTGCGTCGCGCGCACGAGGAAGGCGCCCGCATCGTCGGCCTGTGCACCGGCGCGTTCGTCCTCGCGGCGGCCGGTTTACTGGACGGCCGCCCGGCGACGACGCACTGGATGTACGCGCCGACGCTCGCCAAGCGCTATCCGTCCGTGCACGTCGACCCGCGGGAGCTGTTCGTCGACGACGGCGACGTGCTGACGTCGGCCGGCACCGCGGCCGGAATCGATCTGTGCCTGCACATCGTGCGCACCGACCACGGCAACGAGGCGGCGGGCGCGCTCGCCCGCAGGCTGGTCGTGCCGCCGCGCCGGGCAGGCGGCCAGGAACGCTACCTGGACAGGTCGCTGCCGGAGGAGATCGGCGCCGACCCGCTGGCCGAGGTAGTGGCCTGGGCCCTGGAGCACCTGCACGAGCAGTTCGACGTGGAGACGCTCGCGGCCCGCGCCTATATGAGCCGGCGCACCTTCGACCGGCGCTTCCGCTCCCTCACGGGCAGCGCGCCGCTCCAGTGGCTGATCACCCAGCGGGTGCTGCAGGCACAGCGGCTCCTGGAGACCTCCGACTACTCCGTCGACGAGGTCGCCGGGCGCTGCGGCTTCCGCTCGCCGGTCGCGCTGCGCGGACACTTCCGGCGCCAGCTCGGCTCGTCGCCCGCCGCCTACCGCGCCGCGTACCGGGCGCGCCGGCCGCAGAGCGAACGCGCGCTGGAGTCGGCGGCGACCGCCGCCGTGCCCGCCACCGCCTCGGTGGTCGCCGCGGAGGGCCCCGGGCCAGGACCGGGCGGGAACCCCGGTCTGTCACCGGGCCCCGTGCCGTCCCAGACCCGGCGCACGGCGGCCGCGAGCTCGCTCGGCGCCACGGCGTCCCTGCCGATGGACGCGGGCAAACCGCACTCCGACGCGTACGCGCCGGGCCGCACTCCCCTGCCCGGTCAGAGGAGCGCGCCGTAGGGTTGGGCGCATGAACGATCGCATGGTGTGGATCGACTGCGAGATGACCGGGCTCTCGCTGACGGATGACGCACTTATCGAGGTGGCCGCGCTGGTCACCGACTCGGAACTGAACGTGCTCGGCGAAGGTGTGGACATCGTGATCCGCCCGCCGGACGCGGCCCTGGAGACCATGCCCGAGGTGGTGCGGCAGATGCACACCACCTCGGGGCTCCTCGACGTACTGTCCGGCGGCACCACACTGGCCGACGCCGAGGAGCAGGTCCTCACCTACATCCGTCAGCATGTGAAGGAGCCCCGCAAGGCCCCGCTGTGCGGCAACTCGGTCGGCACGGACCGCGGCTTCCTGCTGCGGGACATGCCGACCCTCGAGGACTTCCTGCACTACCGCATCGTCGACGTCTCCTCCATCAAGGAGCTGGCCCGGCGCTGGTACCCCCGGGCGTACTTCAACAGCCCCGACAAGAACGGCAACCACCGGGCCCTGGCCGACATCCGCGAATCCATCGCGGAGCTGCGCTACTACCGCGAGGCGATCTTCGTCCCGCAGCCGGGACCCGACTCGGACACCGCCAAGTCGATCGCCGCGAAGTACGTCCTGCCTGCGGATTAACCCTCCCCGGCGCCCCTCGTACGGGGTCCGGAAAAGGCGTGCGCGAGCACCCCTTCGGACCCTGTACACTTTTTCTCGGCCGGTCGGAAGAACGACAAAGACCGGCCCGTGGTGGGTGTAGCTCAGTTGGTAGAGCACCTGGTTGTGGTCCAGGTGGCCGCGGGTTCAAGTCCCGTCACTCACCCTGAATGATCAAGGCCCGGCCTGCGAAAGCAGACCGGGCCTTCGTCATGCCGGAGGCCAGGCGGAAGGTCACGCCGGGGTTCGCAGGCCCGCCAGGAGCCGATCGAGCGCCTGCTCCGCGGCCCCCGGGTCCCCGCCCCGCGCGATCCAGAGCGCGGCCTCGTTCATCGCCCCCGAGAGCAGCCGGGCCAGCGGCTCCACCGGCTGATCGGCGATGATCCCCGCCGCGGCGAGCGCCTTCAGAGCCTCCACGAGGTGCCGGGCCGAGGACTCCTCGTCCAGGGCCCGCCACTCGTCCCAGCCCAGCACGGTAGGCGCGTCGACCAGCAGGATCTGCCGCACGGCCGGGTCGGTCCCCGCGGCCAGGAAGCACCGGCAGCCCGCCCGAAGCTGCTCCCAGAGGCCCTCGTGCAGCTCGGCCGCGGCCGCGACCCGCTCCCCCAGCCCCTCCTGGACCTCGGCGACGACGGCCCGGAAGAGCCCCGCCTTGCTGTCGAAGTGGTGGTAGGCGGCCCCCTTGGTGACCCCCGCGGCGCGCGCCACCTCGGCCAGCACCACGCGGTGATACCCATCGGCGGCGAACCTCCGCAACCCCTCGTCCAGCAACGCCCGCCGCGTGACCGCCCGCTGCTCCGCCCGGCTGACCGCCATCACGCGCACCGCCCTTCCCATTTCGCGTACCGAAGGTATGCTAGCGCCACGATTCACATACCATGGGTATGTGAAATGGGCGGGACGGGAAAGGACCTCTGCCATGCCGACGGAACTCACGCCCGAACTCACACCCGGGCCCACCGCCAGGAGGCCCGCGACCAGGCTCGGCGGCTTCTACCCGGTGCTCGCCACCCGGGACGTGGCCGCTTCGCGCGCCTTCTACACCCGCCACCTCGGCTTCGAGGTGACCTTCGAGGCGGATTGGTACGTGAGTCTGCGCCGCCCCGACGCCCCGCAGTACGAGCTGGCCCTGCTGGACCACGCCCACCCAACCGTCCCCCAGGACCACCGGGTCGCGCTCCGGGGCGGCTTGCTCCTGAACTTCGAGGTGGACGACGTGGACGCCGAGCACCAGCGACTCGTGACAGAGGCCGGCCTGCCCGAGGTACTGCCCCTGCGCACGGAGGAGTTCGGCCAGCGCCACTTCATCGTCGCCGCCCCCGACGACGTACTGATCGACGTCATCACGGTCGTCCCGCCCAGCGAGGAGTACGCCGCGCAGTACGCCGGCGCGTGACCCCGGGGCACACCGGCCTCGGGGCCGGGCGGGGACTCCGGACAGTGCGGCCAGCGGCCGCAGTCAATCAGCCGATGTCAGTGGGGCTTTGCAACCTCGATCTCGGGATTGGCCGGAGCAGGGTGGTCGGGGTCGGAAGGGGATGTGCCGTGGAGAACGGGGTGGAGAACGGGCTTCGTTGGATCGCGGACGCGTACGAATTGGGGTACACATTCACGCTGTGCGAAGGCATGACGCCGTAGGAGATATTGGTGCGGATGGGAGCGGAGCCCCGCCACATCCGTGAGTTGACCGACGACGCCTCCTCCGAGCTCTTGATGTGGGACGACGACGGCGTGCCCAGTGATCTGGAGTTCCTCGACCGGGAGGACGACGCCGTGGTGGCGGACCTGACGGAGGCCGGGTTCCGCACGCGGCCGGAAGCGATCGTCCGTGCCGGAGCCGTCGTCATCGGCTTCATCGTTCGCTCCCCTTGTCGCTCGTGCGGCCGCCCAGCCGATCGCTCGTGCGGCTGGTACAGCTCGTGCGGCCGAGGACGCTACGCCTCGAGGAGAACAAGATCATCCCGTTTTCGGGGAGCGGCCGCCGCTCACGACGACGCCCTGCACACCAGCTCCGTAGGCAGCACGATCTGCCGGCGGGTCAGGCGGCGGGCCGGCGCCGGGCGGGTGTCGGCGATTTCTGCCAGGAGGACGTCCGTCATCGTGCGGCCCATTTCCGCGATGGGCTGGCGCACGCTGGTCAGCGGCGGATCCATGTGGCGGGCGATCGCCGAGTCGTCGAAGCCGACCAGGGCCACGTCGTCGGGTATGCGGCGGCCCGCCTCGCGCAGGACCTGGCGGGCGCCCGCCGCCATCACGTCCGAGCCGGCGAAGACCGCGTCCAGGCCGGGACGGCGGGCCAGGAGCTCGGTCATGGCGCGGCGGCCGCCGTCCTCGGTGAAGTCGCCGTGGGCTATGAGCGCCTCGTCGACCCGGTGCCCGGCCTCGGCGAGCGCGTCGCGGTAGCCGTCGAGGCGGCGCTGGGCGCCGTACACATCCAGGCGCCCGGTGATCGTGGCTATCGCGCGCCGGCCACGGCCGAGGAGGTGGTTCACGGCCGCCCGGGCACCCGCGAAGTTGTCGGAGTCGACCGAGGCCAGCGGCTCGTCGGCCGAGCGGCGGCCGCTGATCACCGCCGGGATCTCCAGCTGCTGGAGCAGGTCGGGGAGGGGGTCGTCGGCGTGCACCGAGACGAGAAGGACGCCGTCCACGCGGTGCGCGGCCAGATACTGCGCCAGGCTCCGCCGCTCACGGTCACCGCCCGCGAAGGTGAGGACCAGCTGCATGTCGGTATCGGCGAGCGCCGTGCCCACGCCGTGGATGATGTCCGAGAAATACGGCTCCGAGAAGAAGCGGGACTCCGGCTCGGGCACGACCACGGCGATCGAGTCCGTGCGGTTGGCGGCGAGCGCGCGGGCCGCCGTGTTCGGGACGTAACCGAGCTCCGCGACCGCCTCCTCGACCGCCGCACGCGTGTGCTCACTCACCCGGGGCGAGCCGTTGATCACCCGGGACACCGTGCCCCTGCCGACCCCCGCGCGCGCCGCGACCTCCTCCAGCGTCGGCCGCCCGCCACTGCGCCCCCTGAGCTGACCACTCCCCATCAGTGCCTCCCCACGACGCGAATCTAACAGCAGGACCACGACCACCAGCGACGCCGCCGACGGCCCGCAACTCCCGGTGTCCGGTGCCTTGACACCCCCGTGGCGAGCCGCGAACCTTCAACACATCACACATGGGAGCGCTCCCACCCTACCCGGCTCTTACACGACCCGCACGTCCCGTCCGAGCCGTTTCCCACCAACTAGTGACATTTGCCAGATAGTTGGCCGGTGGTCGGTACGTCAGGGCACCAGGAGGACGCAATGCGCTACAGGACTCGAACGTCCCGCAAGGCCGTGGTCCTTACGGCCGTCGCCGCGCTCGCCGGCGGGCTGCTCGCCGGCTGCGCGGAGGACTCCGACGAACCCGGCGGCTCCTCGGGCGGCGGCGGAGGAGGAGGCAAGGGCAAGACGACCCTGACCGTCGGGGTGTTCGGTGCCTTCGGCCTGCAGGAGGCCGGCCTTTACAAGGAGTACGAGAAGCTCAACCCGGACATCTCCATCAAGCAGAACTCCGTACAGCGCAACGAGAACTACTGGCCCGCCCTGCTCACCCACCTCAGCAGTGGCAGCGGCCTCTCCGACATCCAGGCCGTCGAGGTCGGCAACATCGCCGAGCTGACCGGCACGCACTCCGGCAAGCTGATGGACCTCGGCAAGACCTCCGGCGTCGACAAGAACTCCTACCTCGGCTGGAAGTGGCAGCAGGGCACCACCGACGACGGCAAGACGATCGGCCTCGGCACCGACATCGGGCCGACCGGCATCTGTTACCGCAAGGACCTGTTCAAGAAGGCCGGGCTGCCGACGGACCGCGAGGAGGTCGGCAAGCTCTGGGCCGGCGACTGGAACAAGTACTTGGAGGCGGGCAAGCGGTACAAGGAGAAGGCGCCCAAGGGCACCGCCTTCGTCGACGGTGCCGCCGGTGTGATGGCCGCCGTGCACGGCTCGGGCAAGGAGAAGTTCTACGACGCCGACGGCGAGCTGGCCTACAAGGACAGCGCGGGCGTGAAGGAGGGCTGGGACCTCGCGGCCGAGTTCGCCGAGGCCGGGCTCACCGACAAGCTCCAGCAGTTCCAGCCCAGTTGGGACCAGGCGTTCTCCAACGCCTCCTTCGCCACCGTGACCTGCCCGCCCTGGATGCTCGGCTACATCAAGGACAAGGCGGGCGACAAGGGCGAGGACCAGTGGGACGTGGCCGCCGCGCCCAAGCCCAGCAACTGGGGCGGCTCCTTCCTGACCGTGCCCGAGGCGGGCAAGAACAAGGAGGAGGCCGCCAAGCTCGTCGCCTGGCTGACCGCCCCGAAGCAGCAGGCCAAGCTGTTCGACAAGCGGGCCAGCTTCCCGAGCGCCTCCGCGGCGTACGACCTGCCCGAGGTGAAGGACGCCAAGAACGCCTACTTCGGCGACGCGCCCGTCGGACAGATCTTCGCCAAGGCCGCCCAGGGCGTGCCGGTCCAGCCCATCGGCCCCAAGGACGGCATCATCCAGCAGTACCTGGCCGACAACGGGATGCTCGCCGTCGACCAGAAGGGAACGTCCCCCGACAAGGCGTGGGACAAAGCCGTGAAGACGATCGACAACGCACTGGACCAGTGATCATCCGGTGACCGACATTCCGAGTGACGCCCGTGCCGCCGCGCCCTCCGCCGGAGAGGAGGGCGCGGCCCCTCGCGGGCGGGCCCAGGAGGCCGCGGAGGACAGGGCCCCCCGCGCCCGGGCCGTGGCGCTCGCCGACGGCCCGGCCACGGACCCGGCCGCCGAACGCCGCCGGGCCCGGCGCAGCCGCCGCTACCGCAGGGACGTGAAGTGGAGTCCCTACGCCCTCATCGCCCCGTTCTTCCTCTTCTTCATCGCCTTCGGGCTCTTCCCGCTCCTCTATACGGGGTGGGCCTCGCTGCACCGCGTGGAGCTGGGGACGCCCACGGACATGGAGTGGGTGGGCCTGCGCAACTTCTCGCGGCTCATGGAGGACGACTTCTTCTGGAACGCGCTGCGCAACACCTTCACCATCGGCCTCATCTCGACCGTGCCTCAGCTTCTGATGGCGCTCGGCCTCGCCCATCTCCTCCACTACCGGCTGCGCGGCTCGATGTTCTTCCGCGTCGCCATCCTGACTCCGTACGCCACATCCGTGGCCGCGGCGACGCTCGTCTTCGTGCTCATGTTCAGCCGCACCGACCACGGCATGATCAACTGGGCGCTCGGGCTCGTCGGCATCGATGCCGTCGACTGGCAGAACGGCGACTGGACCGCGCAGTTCGCCGTCTCCTCGATCGTCATCTGGCGGTGGACCGGCTACAACGCGCTGATCTATCTGGCCGCGATGCAGGCCATCCCCAACGATCTGTACGAATCGGCGGCGCTGGACGGCGCGAGCCGCTGGCAGCAGTTCCGGCACGTCACGATTCCCTCGCTGCGGCCGACGATCCTGTTCACCTGCGTGGTGTCGACGATCGGGGCGACCCAGCTCTTCGGTGAGCCGCTCCTCTTCAGCCAGGGCGCGAGCCCCACCGGCGGCTCCGACCACCAGTTCCAGACGCTCGGCCTCTATCTCTACGAACAGGGCTGGTTCAACCAGCACCTGGGGCGGTCCTCCGCGATCGCCTGGACCATGTTCCTCATTCTCGTGCTGATCGGCCTGCTCAACTGGGCGATCAGCCGCTGGATCCGCCGAAGCTCGTGAGGGGATGACGTGACAAGGCTCAAGAAACGCGGCGCCGGCCGCCAACTGCACGGCGGCAAACTGGCGTACGCCGTGCTGATCCTGTTCACCATCGGCTCCCTCTTCCCCCTGGTGTGGACGGCGATCGCCGCATCGCGCAACAACACGCGGCTCGCCGAGACACCCCCGCCCTTCTGGTTCGGCGGCAATCTCTTCAAGAACCTGGAGATCGCCTGGACCGACGCCAACATGGGCACGGCCCTGGTCAACACCCTGGTGGTGGCGGGCAGCGTCACCGTGGGCACCGTGCTCTTCTCCACCCTCGCGGGCTTCGCCTTCGCCAAGCTGCGGTTCCGCTTCCGGGGTCTCCTTCTCCTGCTGGTGATCGGCACGATGATGGTGCCGCCGCAGCTCAGCGTCGTACCGCTGTTCATGATGGTGGCCGAGTTCGGCTGGACCGATCAGCTGCAGTCGGTGATCCTGCCGACGCTGGTGAGCGCCTTCGGGGTGTTCTTCATGCGGCAGTACCTCATCGAGGCGCTGCCCACCGAGGTGATCGAGGCCGCCCGGGTGGACGGGGCCAGCAGCGTCCGGCTGATCTGGCATGTGGTCTTTCCCGCGGCCCGGCCCGCGATGGCCGTCCTCGGCATGCTGACCTTCGTCATGGCCTGGAACGACTTCTTCTGGCCGATCATCGCGCTGACGCAGGGCGGCGAGCCGACCGTGCAGGTGGCCCTCGCCGGGCTCGGCCGGGGGCAGATCCCCGACCAGTCCGTGATCATGGCGGGCGCGCTGCTCGGGACGCTGCCGCTGCTCATCGCCTTCGTCCTGTTCGGCAAGCAGATCGTGGGCGGGATCATGCAAGGCGCCGTCAAAGGGTGAGATCTCTGGCGGGGCGCCTCGGCAGGGTTCTGCGCCGCTCCGCGGCGGGTTTCCCACCCACCCGCCCTTTAATTCCGTCCCGGCACATCCCACTTGTCCCACCCCTTTCCGTACGACCCATGGGAGCGCTTCCATGTCCGACGCGAAGTCCGACGCGAACCTGCGGTTTCCGCCCGCCTTTCTGTGGGGTGCCGCGACCGCCGCGTACCAGATCGAGGGGGCGGTGGCCGAGGACGGCAGGACGCCGTCGATCTGGGACACCTTCAGTCATACGCCGGGCAAGGTGCTCGGCGGGGACACCGGGGACGTGGCCTGCGACCACTACCACCGGTGGCGCGACGACGTGCGCCTGATGGCGGACCTCGGCATCGGCGCCTACCGCTTCTCGGTGTCCTGGCCGCGGGTGCAGCCGACCGGGCGCGGCCCCGCCGTGCAGCGCGGGCTCGACTTCTACCGGGCGCTCGTCGACGAACTGCTCACGCACGGGATCACGCCGATGGTCACGCTCTACCACTGGGACCTGCCGCAGGAGCTGGAGTCGGCCTTCCCCAGCGGCTCCCCGGCAGGGGGCGGCTGGCCGGAGCGGGACACCGCCTTCCGCTTCGAGGAGTACGCGGGCATCGTCGCCGGGGCGCTCGGGGACCGCGTGGAGCTGTGGGCGACCCTCAACGAGCCCTGGTGCAGCGCGTTCCTGGGCTATGGCTCGGGCGTGCACGCGCCCGGCCGCACCGATCCCGCGGCCGCCCTGCGCGCGGCGCATCACCTCAACCTCGCCCACGGCCTGGGCGCGCGGGCGCTGCGTGCGGCGCTGCCCGCGCGCGCCCAGGTCGGCGTCTGCCTCAACCCGAGCGCCGTGCGCCCGCTCACCTCCTCCGCCGCCGATCTCGACGCCCGGCGCCGCGTCGACGCGCTCGCCAACCGCGTCTTCACCGGGCCGATGCTGCGCGGGGCATACGACGACGATCTGCTCGCGGACACCGCGCGGATCACGGACTGGTCCTTCGTGCGCGACGGCGACCTGGGCATCGCCCGGCAGCCGCTGGACTTCCTCGGCATCAACTACTACTCCCCCGCTGTCGTGTCGGCCGCACCGGACGCGGACGGTCCGCGCCACGACGGGCACGGCGCCGCCGACCACTCCCCCTGGCCCGGCGCCGACCACGTCTCCTTCCACCGGGCGCCCGGCGAACTCACCGCCATGGGCTGGCCGGTGGACCCCACCGGCCTGACGGACCTTCTCCTTGAGTACACCGCTCAGGCCCCCGGGGTTCCCCTTTGCGTGACGGAGAACGGCGCCGCCTACGACGACAAGCCCGGCGCGGGCGGCCAGGTCCACGACCCCGACCGCGTCCGCTATCTGCACGGGCACCTGGCCGCCGTGCACGAGGCGCTCACCGCGGGCGCCGACGTCCGCGGCTACTTCCTGTGGTCGCTCCTGGACAACTTCGAGTGGGCGTACGGCTACAGCAAGCGGTTCGGGGCCGTGTACGTCGACTACGAGACGCAGACGCGGACGCCGAAGACGAGCGCGCAGTGGTACGCGAAGGTGGCGGCGAGCGGGGAGCTGCCGCGCCCAGGGGCAGGGGACTGAACGCGGGTGCGCCCCGGCCGGGTGGGGGTCCGGCCGGGGCGCGTGTTTCCCGTGGGGGGAACTTGGGGGGCTACTTGTAGGCCGCGAACGCCTTCGTGAACGCCAGCGGGTCCTGCTCGATCGACGAGCACGTCGGCTGCACGGAGTTGTTGCCGCCCGCGCATGCCTTGTCGCGCGTCGAGGACCACATCGACAGCCAGCCGATGCCCTTGTCCTGCGCGAACTTCACCAGCTCGGTGGCGTCGTCGACCTTGAAGATCTCCGTGGTGACGTCGTTGACGCCGATCATCGGCGTGACCGCGACGGCCTTCCACGCCTCGGCGTCCGAAAGGCCGAGCACACCCTTGATCTGCGCCTGCGTCGCCGTCGCCGCCTGGGTGGCGTACTTGCCCATGTCGTCGCTGTACGCCGGTCCGTAGTCCATCGCCATGATGTTCACGGCCGAGGTCCTCACGCCGTTCTTCTTCGCGTCGGCGAGCAGGTCGACGCCCGGCTGGGTCAGGCCCTCGGGCATCACCGGCAGCGTGAAGGACACGTCGAGCCCGGGGTGGTCCTTCTGCAGCTTCGCGATCGCCTGCGCGCGGCGGGAGTTGGCGGCGGTGTCCGGCAGGGCCGCGCCCTCGATGTCGAAGTCCACCTTCGTCAGCTTGTACGTGTCGATGACCTTGCCGTACGCCTTGGCGAGGGCGTCGGCGCTGTCGCAGCGCAGCCCGAGTTCGGAGCCGGCCGCGCCGCCGAACGACACGCGGACGTCGCCGCCCTTGGCGCGCAGGTCGCCGATCTGGGCGGCCACCTTGTCGTCACCGAGCGCGGTGGTGCCGCCCCACAGGGGCTCGCAGCCGCCGCCCGACGTGACGAACGCCAGGTTGAACTCCTTCACGCCGGTCTTCGCGGCGGTGTCGACGAGGTCGTAGGCCGGGGCGAGGGAGGTGTCCACGAACGGGGCGAACTTGGCGGAGCCCTTGGTTCCGGTGCCTTCGCCGGGGGTCTTGGTGGGGGTTGGCTTCTGCGTCGGCTTCTCGGTTGGCTTGTCGGTCGGCTTGTCCGTGGGCTTCTCCGTCGGCTTCCCGGTCGGGTCCTGCGTGGGCTTCTCTGTGGGGCGGCCGGAGGGATCCGGGGCCGCGCCGTCGTCGGCCGCGCACTTGGCCTCGTTGATCAGGCACTTGACCGGGTCGGCGGCTCCCGACACGACGAAGCCGACCGTCAGGGACTCGCCGGGGGCCAGCTCCTTGTCCCACTTGGGCGGAGTGACGGTGACGCGGCGGCCCTCGACCTTGTGCTCCGCGTTCCACAGCGAGCCGAGCTTCGTGCCCGCGGGCAGGTCGAACTCCAGGGTCCAGTCGGACTGGGCCTTGTCGGTGCTGTTCTTGATCACGTACTGCGCGGTGTAACCACCCGACCAGTCGCTGGTCTTGGTGTACGCGGCGCCGACGGCTGCGGCCTGGGCCGTGCCGGAGAACAGGAAGGCGCCGCCCCCGACGACTGCCGCGGTGACGGCGGCGCCTATCGCCTTGTGCCTGCCTGTGATTCTGCGGCGGTGGGTGCTCATGGCTGCGCCTGCCTTTTCGGGGGGGGGTGCGGGTGGGATCGCTCCGCACGTTAGCCCTGCGTGGCTGCGACAAAACGGGCTTCCCGGGCTCGGGGGTGGATCTTAGGGTGGGCTTAAGAGTGGGATCGGGGTGGGGAAAGGTTGGGCCTTCCGGCCGGGGTTGTGGGGGGATTCCTAGGCCGCCGCTTCGCGGCGGATCTTTCCCAC
>NZ_AOPZ01000120.1 GCF_000414115.1 Streptomyces aurantiacus JA 4570 | reverse complement strand
CCCGCAGCGCCCGCCACGCGGGCCGCATCCACGGGCGGCCCGCCTCGCCCCGGTCGGCCTCCTCCCGCGCCCGCCGCCGCGCCGCGAACGCGTCGGCGAGCCGGGCGTGGCCCGAACTCCACGCCTGGGGAGCGGAGTTGAGGCGCAGGCGCAGCATGGGCGCGCGGACCACGTCGTGGTAGCGGGCGCCGCCGTCGGGGCGGTCGGCCACGAAGGGGAGGGTGCGGAGCCAGGCGTACACTTCGGGGGCCGCCGGGGCTTCGGCGTCCCCGCCCAGCGCGGCCGCCACCACCTCCTCGTCGAGCCGCCGCGGCAACGCGCAGTCCAGCGCCGCCGCCCGCCGGCCCGGGTCCCGCTCCCAGCGCAGGAACCGCTCCACGGCCCCCGCGCTCGGGTCGCTCACGTCGGCCGGGCCCCGGGGCCCCGACTCCGCCAGCGTGGAGACGAGCACCGGCAGGCGTCCGGACAGCCGCAGGACCTCCGCCACGACGGGCTCGTCCGTCACGCCCTTGGCGGCGAGGAGGCCGCGCGCCTCGTCCTCGGTGAAGGGGGACAGCGGGACGTCGTACGCGAAGTCGCCCGCGTCGTCCCAGATGTGGGGATCGAGCGGGTGCTGGCCCGAAAGGACCACGACCGTGTTCGCGGGCAGCTCCCCGTACCGGTCGGTCGTCATCAGGTCCCGCAGCCAGCCGTCCAGGAACGGCGCCGTCCGTTCGTACGTGTCGAAGAACAGCACGAGCCACGGGGCCGCGTCCGCCGCGGACGCCAGATCGTCGGTGAGGGCGGGGGTGAGGGCGCGTTCCGGTTCCAGGAGGAGTCCGGCGGTGCCTTCGCCGGCGCCGCGCAGGCGGGATCCGATCCGTTCCCGCAGGCCGTCGGCGCCGTGCGCGAGCTGGTCCGGGTCCACGGCCGCCGCCGCGAACGGGCCGACCAAGGGGACCATGCCGATGCCGACGACCCCGGCGCGGGCGGCGAGGCGGCTGCCGGACGACGGCGCCCCGGGCGCCCCAGCCGCACCGGCCGCTCCGGCCGCTCCGGGGTCCGCCATCGCCTCCCGCGCCCGCTGCCGGTACCCCGCCAGCGCCCGCTCGACGCCCTTCAACCTCCGCCCCTGCCGGGCGAACTGGGCGGCGACCTCCGTCAGCGCCTGCGGCAGCGTGTCCGCCGCCTCGTCGACGTACGCGACCAGCGCCCCCCGGTCGCGGGCCGCCTGCCGCAACTCGTGGACCAGCGACGTCTTGCCGACCCCTGCCGGGCCGTGCACGCAGAACAGGAAGCGGTGGCGCTCGTCCTCCGGCGGCACGTCGAAGTTCTGCCGGAAGAGCCGGAGTTCGGCCAGCCGCCCCACGAAGCCGGCCTGCCTGCGCCGCCGTATCAACGCCTGCATCGACGGCCGTCCCGCGCCGGACCTCCCCGCCATGCCCGCTCCCCCTCGCCCGACAAGTCTCCTGCGACGCACCAGTCTTACCCCTCCGGGGGCCGGTGTGGCGCGCCGCACCGCGAAGACCGGGGTGCGGCATACAACCGTCACCCCCCTTCACAGGTCTTCCCTGCGGACATCCACCCACGTCAGCAGGAGGAACAGTGCGCCGCACCCTCATCGCCGCCGCCGCGGCCGCCGCGCTCGCCGCGCCGCTCGCGCTCGCCGCGTCCGGCACCGCGTCCGCCGCGCCGAAGGCGCCCAAGGCGCCCGTCACCGACTTCAACAAGGACGGTTACGCGGACCTCGTGCTGGGCGCGCCGTACGGCACGGTCGGCGGGAAGGAGAGCGCCGGGTACGTCGCCGTCGTGTACGGCTCCAAGAACGGGCCGGACCGCGCGCACCCGCGTGTCATCGACCGCGGCACCGCGGGCGTGCCCGGCGACGTCACCGAGCACGAGACCTTCGGCAGAGAGCTGTCCGTCGGTGACTTCGACAGCGACGGGTACACCGATCTCGTCATCGGCGGCGGCTTCCTGGCCAAGGGCATCGCCCTGTGGGGGTCCGCCGACGGCCTGAGCGGCGCCGCCGGTGAACTGCCGGAGGCGCGCGGGGACCTGGCGGCCGGGGACTTCGACGGCGACGGGCACCGCGACCTGGTCTCGGCGGCGTATCCGAGGAACGAGGACGAGATCGGCGGCATGACCGTCTCGTACGGCCCGTTCACGCGCGCCGGTGAACCGGCGAGGAAGGACGTCGTGACGATCGGGGCGTACCGCGGGCCGAGCGGGTTCGTCGCCGGGGACATGACAGGGGACGGCGTCGACGACCTCGTGACCAGCCACGACTTCGAGGACAAGGCGTACGCCAGCAAGTTCTGGAAGGGCACGAAGAGCGGGCTCAGCCACGAGGCCAAGGGCCTCAAGTCGTCCCAGGGCGGCGTCGTCGCGGACGTGGACGGCGACGGCTACGGCGACTTCGTCACGCGCGACAACGGCGGCAGCAACGACGACAACTCGTACGAGGCGGGCACCGTGCGCGTCGACTACGGCAGCAAGGACGGCCCCGCCGCCACCCGCACCAAGAAGATCACCCAGGACAGCCCGGGTGTCCCCGGCGTCGGCGAGACGGGCGGGCAGGGCCCGGTCGAGGACACCGACGGCGACCAGTTCGGCGCCGACCTCAGCGCGGGCGACGTCAACGGCGACGGCTACGCGGACATCGCCGTCGGCGTCCCCGGCGAGGACGTCAAGGCGGGCGGCAAGGATGTCGTGGACGCGGGCAGCGTCGTCGTGCTCAAGGGCGCCAAGGCGGGCCTCGGCGGCACCGGCGCGCAGGCGTTCACGCAGTCCACGGCCGGCGTGCCCGGCGCGTCCGAGGCCGATGACGCCTTCGGCGCCCGCGTCCTGCTGTCCGACGTGAACGGCGACAGCGGCGGCATCGGCGACACGTACGCCGACCTGACCGTGGCGGCGGTCGGCGAGGACGGGACGTACGCGGACTCGGGCGCGGCCTGGGTGTTCCGGGGCTCGGCGTCCGGCGTGACGACGTCCGGGATCGTGTCGTTCGGCCCGGGGGCGCTGGGGGCGCCGGAGAAGGGGGCGCGGTTCGGCACCGAGCTGGGCCGCTGACGCGAGCCGGGACGCCTCAGAGCCTGGCGCTCTACTTCGCGGCCTCCAGCGCGGCCCGCCACACCGGGCTGTCGACGTAGTGGTTGTCGAAGCGCTCCGAGGACTCGGCGATCTCCTTCGGGTCGGCCTCGCCGCGCAGCACCCGGCCGAGCAGGCGCAGGTAGTCGAACCGGTCCATGCCCGGCGTGAAGACGAACAGGACGTCCGCCTCGCACCCCGGCGCCGCGGCGAAGGCGTGCGGGGTGTGCGGCGGCACCGCGAGGAAGTCACCCGCGTTCAGGACGGTGACTTCCTCGCCCACGAGCACCTGGAGCGAGCCGCTGATGACGAAGAAGAGCTCCGTCGCCTTGGTGTGGAAGTGGGCCGGTGCGCCCACGGCGCCCGCGGCGAAGCTGGAGCGGTAGCTGGTGAAGCCGGCGGCTCCGGCTCCGGCGCCCGACTCGCCGAGCAGGGTCATCACGCTGCTCGGGTCGGCGCAGGTCTCGGCCTCCGCGCCGCGGGTCAGCACCGCCTGAAGGGGCGTGGCGGGGGCGCTGGTCAGGGAGTTCGTGTTCACGTCGTTGTTCATGATCATGACTCTACGGCTGAAATGACCTGCTGAACAGGTCACTTCAGCAGCAGAAAGCCGGGTCAATCCCTCCGGCTGCCCGGCTGCCCGGCTGCCCGGCCGTCTAGTCGGCCAGCGGCAGCAGCTCCGGCAAGTGGCCGTCCGACGCGGCGGCCGCCCGCTGCCGTTCCTCCGGCACCTCGCCGTAGAGCGTCGTGCGCGGCTTCGACGGGCGCCCCGCCGCGTCCGCGATCGCGACCAGGTCCCGCACCGAGCGGTACGAGCCGTAACTCGACCCGGCCATCCGGGAGATGGTCTCCTCCATCAGCGTGCCGCCGAGGTCGTTCGCCCCGGAGCGCAGCATCTCGGCGGCGCCCTCCGCGCCGAGCTTCACCCAGCTCGTCTGGATGTTGGGGATGTGCGGGTGGAGGAGGAGGCGGGCCATGGCGGTCACCGCGCGGTTGTCGCGGGTGGTGGGGCCGGGGCGGGCGATCCCGGCCAGGTACACGGGCGCGTTGGTGTGGATGAACGGCAGCGTCACGAACTCCGTGAAGCCCTCGACTCCCTTGTCCAGGTTGGCCTGTTGCATCGCGGCCAGGGTGCGGAAGTGGCCGAGCCAGTGGCGCGGCTGGTCCACGTGGCCGTACATCATCGTGGACGAGGAGCGCAGGCCCAGCTCGTGCGCGGTGGAGACGACCTCCTTCCACGTGGCCGTGGGCAGCTTGCCCTTGGTGAGGATCCAGCGCACCTCGTCGTCGAGGATCTCGGCGGCCGTGCCGGGGATGGAGTCGAGGCCCGACTCCTTGGCGCGCGTGAGCCATTCCCGGATCGAAAGCCCGGTGCGGGTCGCGCCGTTGACGACCTCCATCGGCGAGAAGGCGTGCACGTGCATGCCGGGCACGCGTTCCTTGACGGCGCGCGCGATGTCGAAGTACGCCGTGCCGGGCAGGTCCGGGTGGATGCCGCCCTGCATGCACACCTCGACGGCGCCCACGTCCCACGCCTGCGCCGCGCGGTCCGCGACCTGGTCCAACGACAGCGTGTAGGCGTCCGCGTCGGTGCGCCGCTGCGCGAAGGCGCAGAAGCGGCAGCCCGTGTAGCAGACGTTGGTGAAGTTGATGTTGCGCGTGACGATGTACGTGACGTCGTCGCCGACGACGGACTTGCGGACGTCGTCCGCGACCGAGCAGAGGGCGTCGAGGGCGGGCCCGTCGGCGTGGAGGAGGGCCAGCGCCTCGTCGTCCGTGAGCCGCGTCGGGTCGTCGGCGGCCGTCGCAAGGGCCGCGCGCACGTCGCCGTCGATGCGCGAGGGCACCATCCCGGGCGCGGCCTGCTCCCGCAGCGCCTCCCAGTCCCCGTACACCTCGTCGAAGTCGTCGCGCCGGTCGGACGTGCGGCCGGTCGTGTCGATGGTGCGGTGCAGGTCGGTGCGACCCGATGACTTCGTGGCCACGTACCCCTCGTCGGGCTCCTGCCAGGGCAGGCCGCGCACCGGGGCGTCGGGGTTCGCGAGGCCGCTCGACGGGTCGGCGAGCGCCCGCACGTGGGGCAACAGGCGCGGGTCGAGCCACGGCTCGCCGCGCCGCACGAACTCCGGATACACGCAGAGCCGCTCCTGGAGGCGGAAGCCCTCCGCCTCGGACCTGGCCGCCAGCTCCTCGATCTGCGGCCACGGCTTCTCGGGGTTGACGTGGTCGATGGTGATCGGCGAGACACCGCCCCAGTCGTCGATCCCGGCGCGGATGAGCCGCCCGTACTCGCCGTCGACGAGGTTGGGCGGAGCCTGGATGCAGCCGGACGGGCCCATGATGTGCCGCGCCACGGCCACCGTCGCGACCAGGTCGTCCATCTCGGCGTCCGGCATCCCGCGCATCGCCGTGTCCGGCTTGGCGCGGAAGTTCTGGATGATCAGCTCCTGGATGCCGTGGTAGGACCGGGCCACGCGGCGCAGCGCGAAGAGCGATTCGGCCCGCTCCTCGTACGTCTCCCCGATGCCGATGAGCAGCCCGCTGGTGAACGGCACGGACGAGCGGCCCGCGTCCTCCAACACCCGCAGCCGCACGGCCGGTTCCTTGTCGGGCGAGCCGTGGTGCGGCCCGCCCGGCTCGCTCCACAGCCGCGTCGCCGTGGTCTCCAGCATCATCCCCATGCTGGGCGCGACGGGCTTGAGCCGCTGGAAGTCGGTCCAGGTCATGACGCCCGGGTTGAGGTGCGGCAGGAGGCCCGTCTCCTCCAGGATCCGGATGGAGATGGCCCGTACGTACGCGATCGTGTCGTCGTACCCCTCGGCCTCCAGCCACTCGCGCGCCTCGGGCCAGCGGTCCTCCGGCTTGTCGCCGAGGGTGATGAGCGCTTCCTTGCAGCCCAGTTCGGCGCCGCGGCGCGCGATGTCCAGGACCTCGTCCGGTGACATGAACATCCCGTGCCCGGCCCGGCGCAGCTTGCCCGGGACGGTCACGAACGTGCAGTAGTGGCACTTGTCGCGGCACAGCCGGGTGAGCGGGATGAACACGCTCTTCGAGTACGTGATGACCCCGGCGCGCCCCTCCGCCGCGAGCCCCGCGTCCCGCACCCGCCCCGCCGAGGCGGCCAGGTCCTCCAGGTCGTCCCCGCGTGCCTGGAGCAGCACCGCCGCCTCCGCCGCGTCCAGCGCGACGCCGTCCCTGGCACGTTTCAGCGCGCGGCGCATGGCGTTGGCGGTGGGACGTCCGGCCTCGGGGGGCTGTGCGCTGTTGGTCATGCCGTCGAGCATACGAGCGAGAACACCTGACCCCTACAGGCACTTCCCCGCCGCTTCGGGCCGCCGTGCGCCCACCCGCGCCCCACCGAACCGGACGACTGCGCGAAACCCGCCGACCCCCTTCCCTTACAAGGGAGTTCACGGCTCAATACCAAAGTCGCAGTGAGCACCGGCGTCACGCTGTCACCGTCGGGCACCATCGCCCACGACCTCTGGGGAGCCGCAGCATGTGCGAGGACGAAAGCCACCTGAACAGACGCGCGCTGCTCGTGACGGGGGCGGCGACCGCCCTTACGTTGGGCAGTGTGAGCTTCGCGAGCAGCGCCGGCGCCGCCGAGGGGCGGCGCGAGGGGAAAGAGACGAAGACGGTGCGGGGCACGCTGCCCACCGGTTCGCCGGACTTCGTGTATCTGCCGGTCGAGATCCCGCGCGGGGTCAAGGAGATCCACGTCTCGTACGCGTACGAGAAGCCGGCGGTGCCGCCCGGCACCGTGGGCAACGCGCTCGACATCGGGATCTTCGACGAGCGCGGCACGGCGCTCGGCGGGAGGGGGTTCCGGGGGTGGTCGGGCGGCGCCCGCACGGAGTTCTTCGTCCGGGCCGACGACGCGACGCCCGGGTACATCCCGGGGCCGGTGCGCGCCGGGACGTGGAACATCGCGCTCGGCCCCTACACCGTGGCCCCGCAGGGACTGCCGTACGAGGTGACGATCACCCTCACCTACGGCGCGCCCGGCACGGCGCCGAAGCCGAAATACCCGCCGGAGCGGGCCAAGGGTCGGGGCCGGGCCTGGTACCGCGGCGACTGCCACCTGCACACCTGGTACTCCGACGGCCGCCGCACCCCCGCCGAGATCGGCGCCCTCGCCCGCGCCGCGGGACTCGACTTCATCAACACCTCCGAGCACAACACCCAGTCCGCGCACGCCCACTGGTCCGAGGTGGCGGGCGACGACCTGCTCGTGCTGCTCGGTGAGGAGGTCACGACCCGCAACGGCCACGTCCTCGCGATCGGCACCGAGCCCGAGACCTTCGTCGACTGGCGCTACCGCGCCCGCGACAACCGCTTCGGCCACTACGCCCGCGCCATCCGCCGCGCGGGCGGCCTCGTCGTGCCCGCGCACCCGCACGCCACCTGCGTCGGCTGCAACTGGAAGTTCGGCTTCGGCGAGGCGGACGCGGTCGAGGTGTGGAACGGCGCGTACTCCCCGGAGGACGAGGTGGCCATCGCCGAGTGGGACAACGCGCTCGTCGCCGCCGCGCGCGGCGGCCGCCGCTGGACCCCGGCGATGGGCAACAGCGACGCCCACCGCGACCCCGACCCCGTCGGCCGCCCGCAGACCGTCGTCCTCGCCGACGACCTGACCCGCGAGGCCATCCAGGAGGGCATCCGCGCGGGCCGCTCCTACCTCGCCGAGTCCAAGGGCATCGAGCTGTCCTTCTCCGCGTCCGGCGGCAAGGGCCGGCAGGCGGGCATCGGCGAGCGCCTGCGCGTCGACTCCGACGACCCGGTGACGGTCCGCCTCGACGTCAAGGGCGTCCCCGGCTGCACGATCCGCTTCGTGACCGACCAGGGCGTGCTGTTCACCAGCCCGGTGATTCCGGAGTCGGGGACGGGGTCCGCCCAGTGGCGTACGACGGCTTCGTACGCGGCGTACGTACGGGCGGAAGTGCGCAAGCCGCAGGTGGCGCCGCCGCTGCCCGGCCCCATGGCGGCCCTCACGAACCCGATTTTCCTGGGGCGTTGACGAGGTCGGCGGCGTCCTGGCCGGTGCCTGACGCAAGTACCGTACGGGCGGCGCCCGACCGGGGCAGGGCGAACGTGACGAGCAGGCCCGCCGCCATGCCCGCCGCTGTCAGGAGCACCACGAGGGACCCGCCGTCGGCGGTCGCCGTGCGCAGCGCGGCGCCCGCCTTCCCGGCGGTGCCGATGTCGGCGATCACCGTGAACACGGCGAGGCCGATGGCGTTGCCGATGTTCAGGGCCGTGGACGCGATGCCGTTGGCGACGCCCTGCTCGTGGGCGGGCGTGCCGGTGGCGGCGGCGATCCACATGGCCGTCCACACGACGCCCTGCCCGAGGCCGGACACCACGAGCCCGGGCACGAGCAGGCCGTAGCCCGCGCCGTCGTCGAAGCCGACGGCGAGCACGGCCGTGCCGACGACGCCGACGGCGAAGCCCGCCAGGAGCGTGGCGCGGGTGCCCGCACGCGTGGTCATGCGCTCGCCGAGCTGGGTGCCTGCGGCGATGGCGAGGGACGGCACGAGGAAGGCGAGCCCGGTCCCGAGGGCGCTGTAGCCGTGCACGCTCTGCATCAGCACCGTCAGGAAGTACGGCAGCACACCGAACGTCGCCATGTAGACGAACGTGACCGTCATGCCGACGGTGAGGCTGCGGTTGCGGAAGAGGCGGAACGGCATCAGCGGGTCGGCGCTGCGGGCCTCGATCGCCGCGAAGGCGACGAGGAAGACGGCGGCGACGGCGAAGGCGGCCACGACCAGCGGGTCGCCCCAGCCCAGTTCGGGCCCCTCGACGAGGCCGAAGACCAGCAGCGTCGAGCCCGCCGTGACACTCAGCGCCCCCGGCAGGTCGAAGCGGCGGCGCTCGCCGCGCGCCGGGTCGCGCGGGATGACGTACAGCGCGGCGAGGGCGATGAGTCCGGCGAGCGGCACGTTCACGTAGAACACCGCGGGCCAGCCGAAGCGTTCGGTGAGCACGCCGCCGAGGAGCGCGCCGAGGGTGAGGCCGCTGGCTCCGGCGCCGCCCCACACGGCGAGCGCGCGATTGCGCCGGGGGCCCTCCTCGAAGAGGTTGTTGATGAGGGAGAGGGTGGCCGGGAGCAGCAGGGCACCGCCGATCCCCTGCACGGCGCGGGCCGTGACGATGACGCCCGCGCTGTTCGCGAGGCCGCCCGCGAGGGACGAGACGGCGTACAGGGTCAGGGCGAGGACGAACATCCGCCGCCGCCCGAGGAGGTCGGCCGCGCGCCCGCCGAGCAGCAGGAACCCGCCCGCGAGGACGACGTACGCACTGACCACCAACTGCTGGGTCTGGCCCGGGAATCCGAGGTCGGAGCCGATCTCCGGGAGCGCGACGAAGACGATGTTGAGGTCCAGCGAGTAGACCGTCTGCGCGAGGGCGAGCAGCACGAGGCTCCAGCCCAGGCGGTGCTTGTCAGACACGGAAGTGCCCCTTCATGGCAACGGTACGACTGTACGCGGGAATACGTACGATTGACTGTACGCATCCTTACGTACGATCGCGCCGGGCAGCAAGGGGCGACGGGAAGAGACCGTCCGTATGTCTACGTACGGAGGTACCGTGGGGGCCATGAGCTACCGCCACCCCGAGCGCGACCAGATCCGCGTCGACGGCGTCCTGACCGCCCTCGGCAATCCGCTGCGGCTCTCCGTGATCCGGCTCCTGGACGCGGGCGGCGACCACAACTGCACGAGCGTCCTCAACACCCTCGGCGTACCGGCGAAGTCGACCATGACGCACCACTGGCGCGTGCTGCGCGAGAGCGGCGTGATCCGGCAGCGCCCCTCCGGCCGCGAGAACCTGCTCACGCTGCGGCGGGAGGATCTGGACGCGCGCTATCCGGGGCTGCTCGACGCGATCCTCGCGGGGGCGCGGGCGGACGAGGCGGCCTCCCCGGCTCCCGAGGCCGCGGAGCCCTCCCCGTCCTCCCCCGCGAACGGCTAGCCGGCCTTCACAACGGGGCCGACCGGGGCGGCCGCTCAGTTCCCGCGGTGCGGCACCACCTGGATGCCGAAGTCGTAGGAGCCGAGTGCTCCCGCGATGCCCATGAACAGCAGGGCGAAGTGTTCCTGGCCGCGGGCGGTTTCGATGGGGCCGAGGTCCAGCTGGGCGGACTCGGGCCAGCCGAGGTCGGTGAGGAGGGCGGCAGTCGTCTTCTTGGCCTCGGCGTCGTTGCCGGAGAGGAAGACGGTGGACGGGCCGGTGAGGTCGGCGGGGCCCGTCATCACGATGGCGTCCACCGTGGACAGGGTCTTGACCACCCGGGTGTCGGGGAGCGCCTCCTGGATCTCCTCGCCGAGGGAGACGGTCGGGTGCGAGAGGGCCACGCCGTGGGGCTCCTCGGTGAAGCCGACGGCTATGTCGAGCAGTACCTTTCCCCGAAGCTCGGCGCTCACCGTGCGCAGGAGCGCCACGGACTCGGTGCCGGGCGTGACGTTCACGATCACATCCGCCTGCGCGGCGGCGTCGGCGACCGTCACCACCGGCGCGCCCAGTTCGCTCGCCAGGACCGCCTTCGCGGCGGGGTCCCGCGAGCCGAGGACCACCTCGTGGCCCGCCGCCGCCCAGCCCTTGGCCAGTGCCCGGCCGACATTTCCTGTTCCGATCAGTGCAAGTCTCATGCGGAGGACGCTAGTTCGGGGGGTCCGGGAGCCGTATCCGGCCATGGGCGGATACGGGGACCAGCCCGGCCCTAGGCCCAGCGGCCCGGGCCGGGTACTACCGACCCGGGCCGGGGACTACCCCGCCCACACCACCGCCTGCGTCTCGCTGTACGCGTGCAGCGCGTACGACCCGCAGTCCCGCCCCACCCCGCTCTGCTTGAAGCCGCCGAACGGTGCCTCCATGTTGCGGCCGATGGTGTTCACGCCGACCCCGCCCGCCCGCAGCCGCCGGGCCACCCGGAAGGCGCGCGCCACGTCGGCCGACCAGACGTAGTCGAGCAGGCCGTAGTCGCTGTCGTTGGCCAGCGTCACCGCCGTGTCCTCGGCGGCCTCGCCCTCGCCGTCGAAGGGGACGACGACCACGACGGGGCCGAAGATCTCCTCCCGGACCACCCGCATCCCAGGCGTGCAGTCCGCCAGGAGGGTGGGCGTGACGTAGAAGCCCCGCGACGGGCGGGAGGACGGGGGTTCGCCACCCGCCACAAGCCGCGCGCCCTCCTTGCGGCCCAACTCCACGTAGGACTCGACGCGTTCGCGGTGCGCCGCGGAGATCAGCGGGCCCACCACCGTGTCACGGTCCCTCGGGTCCCCGACCTTCAGGTGGGCGGCGTAGCGCGCCAGCTTCTCCAGCAACGGCTCGTACACCCGCCGCTGGACGCTCGTACCCCCGCCGCTGGACGAGCACCCGCGTCGGCGCCGTGCAGATCTGACCGCTGTAGAAGGAGAACGTCGTGCCGATCCCGGCCACCGCCGCGTCCAGGTCCGCGTCCTCGAAGACGACCGCCGCGCCCTTCCCGCCCAACTCCATGAGCTGGCGTTTCATGCCGCGGCCGCAGACCTCCCCGATGCGCTGTCCGACCGCCGTCGAGCCGGTGAAGCTCACCATGTCGACATCGGGCGAGTCGACGGCCGCCTCGCCGACCTCGGGGGCCGCGCCGGAGACGACGTTCACCACGCCCGGGGGCGCCCCGGCCTCCGCCAGCGCCGCCGCCATCCGGTAGACGGAGAGCGGGTCCTGCGGTGCCGGTTTCACCACGACCGTGTTGCCCATCGCCAGGGCGGGGGCGATCTTTCCGGCCGGGTTCGCCCAGGGGTTGTTGTACGACGTGACGCAGGTGACGACGCCTACGGGCTGCCGGACGGCGACGGCCCCGATGACCCCCGCCCGCCCCATCGGGCCCGCCTCGTTGACCTGCGGCGGCAGCCCCGTCTCCACCGGCTCCAGCGCGCCCCGCGCGTACCGCCGGAAGCGCGCCGCCGCCACCGCGACCTGCATCCCGCGGGCCGTCGCGGTGGTCGCGCCGGTCTCGGCCCGCGCGAGGCCGACGTGCGCGGCGAGGTCACGCTGGATCACGTCGGCCGCCCGGTCCAGGACGGCCGCCCGCTCCTGCGGCGAGGTGCGCGACCACGTCCCGAAAGCCGCCCGCGCCGCCGATGCCGCCTGCCACACCTGCGCCCGGCTCGCCTCGGGGGCCAGGCCCACCACCTTCTCGGTGGCCGGGTCGATCACCTCGTAGCGGCCGCCGTCGGGTTCCACCCAGGCCCCGTCGACGAACAGCCGCTGCGGGCCGCCCGGTTCGCTCGCCCCGGGATTCACCGCGTACTCACCGTCCTGGTGTCGCGCCCCGACCGCAGCACCGTCCCGGGCACCGCCCCGGTCACCACGTCGCCGCGGATCACCTCGACGCCGTTGACCCAGACGGCGTTCACGCCGATCGCCTTGGAGTCCAGGCGCGGGCTGTCGCCGGGCAGGTCGTGCACGAGGGTGGCCTTGCCCGCGTCGATCCGTTCGGGGTCGAAGAGGACCAGGTCCGCGTGGAAGCCCTCGGCGATCCGGCCCCGCTCCCGCAGGCCGAAGAGGCGCGCCGGGTCGTCGGTGAGCATCTTCACCGCCTGCTCCAGACCCATCAGCCTCCGGCCCCGCAGACAGTCCCCGAGGAAGCGCGTCGTGTACGGGGCGCCGCACATGCGGTCCAGGTGCGCGCCCGCGTCGGAGCCGCCGAGCATGACGTCCTCGTGGCTCCAGGTCTCGGCGCGCAGCGCCCACGAATCCGGGTCGTTGTCGGTCGGCATGGGCCAAAGCACCGTACGCATCCGGTCGTTGGCGCAGATCTCGACGATGCACTCGAAGGGCTCCTGGCCGCGCTCGGCGGCGATGTCCCTGACGACGCGGCCGGTAAGACCCTCGTTCTCCGGGGAGTACGTGTCGCCGATGACATACCGGCCGAAGTTGGTGAGGCGGCGGAAGACCCCTGCCTCCTTGCTGCCCGCGCGCCGCAGCATCTCCCCCCGAACGTCCGGGTCGCGGAGCTTCGCGATGCGTTCGGGGATGGGCAGCCCGAGGATCTCGCCCCACCCAGGAATCAGGTTCAGGGCACAGAACGTGCCGAGCGACATGTTCATCGGCGTCAGGATCGGCATCGTCAGGGCCACGACGCGGCCGCCCGCCTTGCGGGCCCGTTCACTGGCGACCAGCTGGCGCGGCACCCGCTCCGGCACGGCGGCGTCGATCGTCAGGACGTTCCAGTTCAGCGGGCGGCCCGCGGCCGCGCTCATGTCCACGAACAGGTCGATCTCGGCATCGCTGAACTGATCGAGACACCCGGCGACGATCGCCTCCAGCTGTGTGCCCTCGTGCTCGGCGACCGCCCGCGACAGCGCGAGCAGCTCGGCGGGGCCCGCGTGCCGGGACGCCACCGGCTTGCCGTCGCCGTCGGAGTGCGTGGAGGACTGCGTGGTGGAAAGACCCCACGCGCCCGCGTCCATCGCCTCGTGGAACAGGGCGAGCATGCGCTCCATCTGCGCGGCCGACGGCTGCCCGCCCACCGCGTCCGCCCCCATCACGTACCGCCGCAGCGCGCAATGCCCCACCATGAACCCGGCGTTGACCGCGATGCGCCCCTCCAGCGCGTCCAGATACTCCCCGAAGGAGTGCCACGACCAGGGCGCGCCCTCCTCGAGGGCCACCAGGGACATGCCCTCGACCTTGGACATCATCCGGCGCGTGTAGTCGGCGTCCTCGGGCCGCTCCGGGTTCAGCGGGGCCAGCGTGAACCCGCAGTTCCCGCCCGCGACGGTGGTCACGCCGTGGTTCAGGGACGGCGTGGCGTACGGGTCCCAGAACAGCTGCGCGTCGTAGTGCGTGTGCGGATCGACGAACCCGGGCGCGAGGACCAGGCCGTGGGCCTCTTCACGGGTACGGGCCGCTTCCGTGACGCCGGGCGCGACGACGGCGACGCGCCCGTCCCGGATCCCCACGTCGGCGACGCGGGCGGCAGCCCCCGTCCCGTCGACGACGGTCGCACCCTGGATGAGGTGGTCAAGCATGTCGGGACATCCTCCAGTTCAGCGCGTGATTCACCCGGTGGCGGCTTGCCTCATTCGCGTGGTGCGATGCACCGGATCGGTGTCGATCTTCGGGATGACGTGCTCACCGATGAGCCGAATCGTGGTCAACGTGTCCTCGGGCGAGATGCCGATAGGCAGCCCGAACGACAACTGATCCGCCCCGGCCTGCTCCCACCGCTTGCACTGCCGCGTCACCTCGTCCGGATCACCGCAGATCATCAGCTCCTCGGCGATGAGGAGCTCGATGATCTCCTCGGTGTAGTCGGGGAGCACCTCGGGCCACTCGGGGATGCCTTCGGGCCGCGGGAAAGTGTCGTGGTAGCGGAAGACCAGCGACTGGAGGTAGTTGAGCCCGCCGTTCACGGCGATCTCCACCGCCTTCTCGTGCGTCTCGGCGCAGATCGCCGTGGACGTCACCATGACGTTGTCGTTGACGAAGTCGCCGATGGGCTCGGCGTCGCGGATCGCGGTCTTGTACTGCTCGAGGACCCACTCCATGTCGGAGACCTTCTGCACGCTGAAGCCGAGGACCCCGAGCCCCTTCTTCGCGGCCATGGCGTACGAGGGCGGGGACCCGGCCGCGTACCACATGGCCGGATGGGACTTCCCGTACGGCTTCGGGAAGACCTTGCGCGGCGGCAGTTGCCAGTGCTTGCCCCGGAACCCCTCGTACTCCTCCTGGAGCCACATCTTGGGGAACTCGGCGATGGTCTCTTCCCAGATCTCCTTGGTGTGGTTCATGTCGGTGATGCCCGGCAGGAACCCGAGGATCTCGTGCGACCCGGCCCCGCGCCCGCTGCCGAACTCGAACCGGCCCTCCGAGAGGTGGTCGAGCATGGCCACCTTCTCGGCGACCTTCACCGGGTGGTTGACCTGGGCCAGTGGATTGAAGATCCCCGAGCCCAGGTGGATCCGCTCCGTGGCGTGGGCGAGATAGCCGAGGAAGACGTCGTTGGCGGAGAGGTGCGAGTACTCCTCCAGGAAGTGGTGCTCGGACGCCCAGGCGTACTTGAAGCCCGACTTGTCCGCCTGGATGACGTACTCGGTCTCCTCCATCAGCGCCTTGTGCTCGGCTAGCGGGTCGGTCTCGGCCCGCTTGCCCACGTATCCCTGTACAAAGAGCCCGAATTCCAAGGAGGTTCACCGTCCTCGTCAGTTTCTGACGTACCGTCAGATCTATGCGGCCGACTGTTCCACCGGGCGCCGGGACCGTCAATAGCTGACGCCTTGTCAGATGACGCTCACGCCCGCCAGCCAGCCGCCGTCGATCACGAACGGCTGCCCGGTGATGTACGCCGAGTCCTCCTCGGCGGTGAGGAACAGCGCGAGCCGCGCCACCTCCTCGGCCCGGCCCACCCGGCCGAGCGGCACGAGCTTGCGGTACAGCGCGTCCAGACCCCGGGACGCCTTCTCCACGTCCGCCTCGGGGTCGAGCATCGCGGGGTTGCTCATGGCGGTGTCGATGGCGCCGGGGCAGATGGCGTTGACGCGGATGTGCCGCTTGGCCAGCTCCAGGGCGGCGACCCGGGTGAGGCCGATGATGGCGTGCTTGGTCGCGCTGTACGCCCCGACATACGCCATGCCCGTCATCCCCGCGTACGAGGCGGTGTTCACGATGGAGCCACCGCCCGCCGCCGCGATCTCGGGCGCGGTCGCCTTGATCCCGAGGAACACACCGACCTGGTTGACCTGCACGATCTGCTGGAACTCGGCCAGCGGCGTGTTCACCAGCTCGTTGAAGCGCAGGATGCCCGCGTTGTTGACCAGGCCGTCCACCGTGCCGAAGGCGTCCTTGGTCGCGGCGACGGCGGCCGCCCAGTCCGCCTCCTGGCTCACGTCGAGGTGGACGTAGCGCGCGCTGTCCTGCCCCAGCTCCTTCGCCAGCGCCTCTCCTTGTTCGTCGAGTACGTCGCCGACGACGACCCGCGCGCCCTCCTCGACGAAGAGGCGCACCTCCTGCTCGCCCTGCCCGCGCGCGCCACCGGTGACGATGACGACGCGCCCGTCCAGCTTGCCCATGCCGGCCTCCTGGTTCGGTTCAGTAAAACGAGCGCTCTATTTAATGTGCGGCGCCACATCCGCGCCGAACGCCGCCATCTGGTCGATGAGTTCACCGCGGCTGCGGCTTCGGAAGCGCACCTGGATCTGGTGTACGCCCATCGCCGCGTACACGCGCAGCGATTCCGCGAGGGCGGCGGGTTTCCCGCTGAGGGTCCGCCGCCCGACCGGCCAGGTGGGCTCGCCCACGTACAGCGGCTCGGTGATGGCGCCGACGACGATCGGCGCCTCGACACCGGCGTCCGCGCGCAGCCGCTTCAGCTTGGCGATCTGCTCGGGGAGCCGGTCGCGCGGGTCGCCCTGGGGCAGCCAGCCGTCGCCGCGCACGGCGGCCCGGCGCACGGCGGCGGGCGAGGAGCCGCCGACCCAGATCGGCACCCGCCGCTGCGCGGGGCGCGGCCGCTGCCCGAGCCCCTCGAAGGCGAAGAGCTCCCCCCGGTGCTCGGGGAACTCCTCGGGCCCGAGCGCGGCCCGCAGCGCGTCCACGGTCTCGTCGAGCACGGGGCCCCGGCGCGCGAAGTCGGCGCCGAGGGCCTCGAACTCCTCCGCCACGTGCCCGGCGCCGACGCCGAGGATGAGACGGCCGCCGCTGAGGTGGTCCAGCGTCGCGTACTGCTTGGCGCTCAGCAGGGGGTGGCGCAGGCCGACGATCGCGACGTGGCTCATGAGGCGCACGCGCTCGGTGACGCCGGCGAGGTAGGAGAGGGTGGCGACCGGGTCGTACCAGGTGGTGCCCATCGCGTCCGCGAGCCGCCGCGGGATCGCCACGTGGTCACAGCTCGCGAGGTACGCGAAGCCCGCGCGGTCGGCCGTGCGCGCGATCTCGGCCAGGTCCGCGGGGCCGGCCCCGGCCTCCCAGGGCTCGGCGAAGAGGGCGCTCTGCGACTGCACCGGAAGCTGCATCCCGTACGCGAGCCGCCCGGGCGCGAAAACGTCCGCCATGGCTTGTTCACCCCTCACGACGCGCTGACGGCGCCGGGCCACAGGCCGTCCTCGGTGAGCCCCAGGAGCTCGATCGCGTTGCCGCGCACGATCCGCTCCACCACGTCCGGCGCCAGGTGCCCCATCTGCTCCTCGCCGACCTGGCGGGACTTCGGCCAGGTGGAGTCGGAGTGCGGGTAGTCGGTCTCGTACAGGACGTTGCCGACGCCGATCGCGTCCAGGTTGCGCAGGCCGAAGGCGTCGTCGAAGAAGCAGCCGAAGACATGGCCGGCGAAGAGCTCGGACGGCGGCCGGTGCACCTTGTCGGCGACGCCGCCCCAGCCGCGGTTCTCCTCCCACACGACGTCCGCGCGCTCCAGGATGTAGGGGATCCAGCCGATCTGCCCCTCGGCGTACATGACCTTGAGGTTCGGGAAACGCTCGAACTTGCCGCTCATCAGCCAGTCGACCATGGAGAAGCAGCAGTTGGCGAAGGTCACGGTGGAGCCGACGGCGGGCGGCGCGTCGGCGGAGGTGGACGGCATCCTGCTGGAGGAGCCGATGTGCATGGCCACGACCGTGCCGGTCTCGTCGCAGGCCGCGAGGAAGGGGTCCCAGTCGTCCGAGTGGATGGAGGGGAGTCCGAGATAGGGGGGTATTTCCGAGAAGGCCACCGCCCGGACGCCGCGCGCCGCGTTGCGCCGGACCTCCGCGGCGGCCAGAACCGGGTCCCAGAGGGGAATGAGAGGAAGCGGTATCAGCCGACCTTGCGCGTCGGGGCCGCACCACTCGTCCACCATCCAGTCGTTGTACGCCCGTACGCAGAGAAGACCCAGGTCGCGGTCCGGCGCCTCGGTGAAGGTCTGGCCGCAGAAGCGCGGGAAGGTGGGGAAGCACAGGGCGGACTGGACATGGTTCACGTCCATGTCGGCGAGCCGGTCCGGGACGCTGAACGAGCCGCGGCGCATCTGCTCGTACGTGATCACTTCGAGCTTGATCTCGTCACGGTCGTAGCCGACGGCGGTGTCGAGGCGGGTCAGCGGGCGGTGCAGATCCTCGTACACCCACCAGTCCCCTATGGGCCCTTCATCCCCTTTCTCCCCCATGACCGGGGCGAACTTCCCGCCTAAAAAGGTCATTTCCTTGAGCGGCGCGCGGACGATGCGCGGCCCCCGGTCGCGGTACTTCGCGGGGAGGCGGTCCTGCCAGACGTCCGGGGGCTCCACCGTGTGGTCGTCCACCGAGATGATCCTCGGGAACGGCGGCGCGTCGGGGGCGGCGTCCTGAGTGCTCTCCATGGTCTCCATACGGCTCACGGTAGCGCCTATCTGACGATCCGTCAGTTGTCCGGATCCGGTCACTGGTGCGGGAACCCTGTGAGAGCCGTCTCCCACGGCTGACGCATCCGCTCCGGACAAGGCAAACTGTGCACCGCAGCAAGTCTCTCGGGCAGGGCAGGCCCGATGACGGGCACAAACCAGGCACAGCCGGGCACAGTTGGGCGTATTTGAACAGACTTCAGCGACTGCGTGCGGCAGGGCAGCAGGGGGAGCGATGGACGGACTACCGCGAGTGCCGGACCAGCGGCGTTCGACGGCGGAAAGCGACCCTGAGACAGCGGTGCGGCGCGGCGATCCCGCGGCCGCCGCGCGGAAGGACAAGCCTTCGGGGTCGAAGGGCCCTTCGGGGTCGGACAGCCCCGCGGGGCCGGACGGGCACGACGCGGCGGGGCCTGCCCGCTTCAGCGTGCTCGGCCCCGTACGCGCCTGGCTCGGCACGGAACAACTGCCCACCGGTTCCCCGCAGCAGCGCGCCCTGCTCGCCGCCCTCCTGCTGCGCGACGGCCGCACCGCCACCGCCTCCGAGCTGATCGACGCCATCTGGGGCGAGGAGTCGCCGTCGCAGGCCCTTGCCGCGATCCGTACGTACGCGTCCCGGCTGCGCAAGGTGCTCCCGCCCGGCGCCCTGGTGAGCGAGTCCGGCGGCTATGCCGTGCGGGCCGCCGAGGGCGCGCTCGACCTGACCGAGGCGGAGACGCTGTGGTCGGCGGCCGAGCGGGCGCGCGGGCTCGGCGACCTGTGCCAGGCGCGTTCCCTGGTCAGCAAGGCGCTGTCGCTCTGGGACGGCGAGCCCCTGGCCAACGTCCCCGGGCCGTACGCGGACGCGCAGCGCACCCGTCTCGAGGAGTGGCGGCTCCAGCTCCTGGAGGCCCGCCTCGACATGGACCTGGAACAGGGCTGCCACGCGGAGTCCGTCTCCGAGCTGACGGCCCTCACGGCCGCGCACCCCCTGCGGGAGCGCCTGCGTGAACTCCTGATGCTCGCCCTCTACCGCTCCGGCCGGCAGGCCGAGGCCCTCGCCGTGTACGCCGACACGCGCCGGCTGCTGGCCGACGAGCTGGGCGTCGACCCGCGCCCGGGCCTCCAGGAGCTCCAGCAGCGCATCCTCCAGGCCGACCCGGCCCTCGCCGAGCCCTCGGCGCCCGCGGCCGAGCCGTCCGCCGGTGTGGTGCGCCCCGCGCAACTTCCGGCCACCGTGCAGGACTTCACCGGCCGCGTCTCCTTCGTCAAGGAACTCAGCGACATCCTCTCCACGGCCGAGGGCCGCGTCATGGCGGTCTCCGCGCTCGCGGGCATCGGCGGCGTGGGCAAGACGACGCTCGCGGTGCATGTCGCGCACGCGGCGCGCACGCACTTCCCGGACGGGCAGCTGTACGTCGACCTGCAAGGGGCTGGGCCGCGGGCGGCGGAGCCGGAAGCCGTCCTCGGCGCCTTCCTGCGCGCCCTCGGAACGGCCGACTCCGCGATCCCCGACTCCCTGGAGGAGCGGGCGGCCCTCTACCGCTCCGTCCTCGACGGCCGCCGCGTCCTCGTCCTGCTCGACAACGCCCGCGACGCCGCGCAGGTGCGGCCGCTGCTGCCCGGCATGGAAGGCTGCGCCGCGCTGGTCACCAGCCGGATGCGGATGGTGGACCTCGCGGGGGCGCACCTCGTCGACCTGGACGTGATGTCCCCCGACGAGGCGTTGCAGCTCTTCACGAAGATCGTGGGCGAGGAGCGGGTGGCGTCCGAGCGGGAGGCGGCGCTCGACGTCGTCGCGGCCTGCGGGTTCCTTCCCCTCGCGATCCGCATCGCGGCGTCGCGGCTCGCCGCCCGCCGCACCTGGACCGTCTCCACCCTCGCCGCCAAGCTCGCGGACGAGCGGCGCCGCCTCGACGAGCTCCAGGCGGGCGACCTCGCGGTCGAGGCCACCTTCGAACTCGGCTACGGCCAGCTGGAGCCGGTCCAGGCCCGCGCCTTCCGCCTCCTCGGCCTGGCGGACGGCCCCGACATCTCCCTCGCGGCGGCCGCCGCGGTCCTCGACCTGCCCCTGGAGGACACCGAGGACCTCCTGGAGTCCCTGGTCGACACGTCCCTCCTGGAGTCCGCGGCCCCCGGCCGCTACCGCTACCACGATCTCGTGCGCCTCTACGCGCGTGCGTGCGCGGAACGGGACGAGCTGCCGCCGAGCGAGCGGGAGGCGGCGCTCTCGCGATTGCTGGACTTCTATCTGGCGTCCGCGGCGCGGGTGTACGCGATCGAGCGTCCTGGGGACAGGACGGTGGACCACCTTGAGGCCACGGAGCAGGCGGGGCTGGACTTCCAGGACGACGCGTCCGCGCTGGACTGGCTGCACGCGGAGGCCGCGTGCATTCTGGCGTGCGTGCAGCAGTCGCTGGGGGCGGACACACTGCGACGTGCGGTGGATCTGCTCCTGGCCGCCACGGATCTGGCCGAGTCGGGCGCCAGCTCCCTCCGGTTCGAGTTGGCGACCCGGGCCGCGAGTGATGCCGCCGGGGCCCTCGGAGACCTGCACGCCGAGGGGCGTGCGCGGACCAGCCTGGGCCAAGTCCTCATCAAGCTGGGCCACTTCGGCCAGGCAGCGGCCGAACTCGAAGGGGCCATCGAGCTGGCGTCCCAGTCGGGCGACCCGTGGACCGAGGGAAACGCCCTGAACGAGCGCGGCATCTCCGCCTACTGCGTGAACGACTACGAGGTGAGCCGGGTACATCTGCGCAAGGCCGCGGACGCCTTCCGGCATGACGGCAACCGCGCCGGAGAGGCGAGCGCCCTGTGCAACCTCTCCCGCGTGCTCGTCACCATGGGGCATACGGTGAAGGCCATCGACCTGGCACACCACGGCATGGAGATCTACGCGGACCTGGGTCTCACCTTCCGCCTGGCCAACGCGAAGTACGCGCTGGGCATCGGTCTGAGCCACGCGGGGCGCCACACCGAGGCCCTCGAGCAGCTCACCGACGCGCTGCGGGTGTTCGGGGAGAACCGGCAGCGTCTGTGGGAGGGCTCGGCCCACTACCGGATCGCGGAGGTCTACTTCTCGGCCCACCGCATGCCTCAGGCGGCGCAACACGCGGAGCAGGCACTCGCCACCGGGTGCATCGGCGGCGACTGGATGCGCGCCAACGCTCTGACCCTCCTGGGCAGGTCTCTCGACCGGCTGGGACAGCTGGACCGCGCCCAGGCGTGCTGGCGTGAGGCCGTCTCCCTGCACGACAGGGCCGGGGCGACGGAGGCCGATGAAGTGCGGGCCCTTCTCCGTCCCGTAGCGGCGGCGTGACACCGCTGTCGAGCGCGTTCATCGAACGTTTATGACTGGCTGCCACTCTCTACTTATCGATCCGTCGCGTCGGGGGGCAGACGGGTCGCGTGGGCCCCACTAGCTATCGTGAGCGGCCCGATCGCCCGTTCAGCGACCCTCGGGGGAGTTGCTGAGCGGGCGATCCAGTCCCGGAGCCCCGCAGATGCACAGGAGTTGCCAATCATGAGCGAAGCAAAGAAGAAGAAGCAGAAGATCACCACCCAGGGGGACGGTCACATCCCCGCCCCGCCGGAGGACGGCCCCATCGCGTCTCCGCAGGGCGACGGCCACATCCCTGCCCCGCCGAAGGACGGCTTCACCACCAAGGGCGACGGTCACATTCCCGCCCCGCCGACCAACGGCGCCTGACACTTTCTTCCCGACGGGGATCGGCCGCGGCGGCGCGGAGGGGGAGCCGCCGCGGCCGAAGTGCGTTCAGGGGGGTTCAGGCAGGTTCAGCGGGTTCAGGCGGCTTGATGGGCACGCCAACTAAGCAAGTTTTAGCGTGAATTGTTCGAACATGAGTCGTTATGTGCGACTAGAGTCACTTGTTGAAAGTCTGCCCCCTCCAAGGAGTTGCGATGACTCGAACCAGGAAGCTCTTCGTCACCGTGGCCGTCATGGCCGCGGCGAGTGCCGGCGCCGCGGCCCCGGCCATGGCCGCCGACCACGCCCCGGCCCCGGCCGGAGACGGCCGGATGTCGGCCGGTCCGCTGGGTGACGGCCACCTGCCGGCCCCGCCCAGCGACGGCCACCTGCCCGGCTCGCCGGCCGCCTGACCGCACCGCAGCGCACTGATGCCCCGGGGCCGAGCCGCCGCTCGGCCCCGGTTCACTGGTTTCCGGGGCCTGTGGAAGAGTCGCCCCATGCCCAGAACCGCGCACCGGCAGCCCCGGATCCCGTACGTCATAGCCGTCACCGCCGCCCTCGTGGGCGCCGTCCTGCTGACCGGCTGTGGTGCGGAGCGGCGGGACATCACGGCGCCGCCCCGGGACGGCAAGGCGGCGGCAACCACACCCACGCCCACGCCGTCGGCCGCCGGGCCCTCCCCCTACGTGGAACCCGGCGCGGGCGACGGCGCCCCGCACTACCGCGAGAACAACGCCCACCGCCTCCCCGGCGAGATGTCCGCCGCGAGCGAGAGGGCCGCCGAGGCGCAGGCCAAGCGCGTGGAGCGCGTGCTCAAGCGGCTGTGGGCGAAGCGGACTTGGGACCCGGACTCCGTACGGGCCGCGTTGCGCGCGGACTTGGGGACGGACACCGCCACGAAGCTCACGGTGCAGAGCATGTACGCGCGGTGGGACAGCGACAAGAACAAGAACGTCACCCCAGAAGGCGCGATGATCGGGCTGCGGGTGCGGGACGACGCCTGCGTCACCGCCTTCATCCAGAAGTCCAACTACGAGGCGAAGACGAACGGGCCGTTCATGGAGACGGGATGCATGGAGCCGCCCGTCGGCCACTGAGCCCCGCGGGGGAGCTCGCGGAGGCAGCGCGGCGCGAAATGCGGTGGACCCGGCCCGCGGGACTGACCGATAGTGCGGCCATGACGACTCTCGTGCGCCACGTGACCTTCGACTGTTCCGACGCCTACGCGCTCGCGACCTTCTGGGCAGGTGTCCTGGAGGGCCGGGTCTCCGAGGAGGACTTCCCGGGCGACCCGGAGGCCCTCGTGACCACGCCCGAGGGCCCCACGCTGCTCTTCGTGACCGTGCCGGAGAAGAAGGGCGTGAAGAACCGCGTGCACTTCGACCTGCAGCCGCAGGACCGCTCGCGCGACGAGGAGGTCGAGCGGGTCGTCGCGCTCGGCGCGACCCTCGTGGGCGACCACCGCCTGCCCGACGGCCGCGGCTGGGTGACACTCGCCGACCCCGAGGGCAACGAGTTCTGCGTGGAGCGCAGTTCGGGCGAGCGGGCAGCAGCGACGAGCTGACCCGTCCCGCTCACCCAGGCGGCAGCGGCAACGTCCCGCGGCTGTCTCAGCGGCGGCAGCCGGCCGCGTCCCGGTGCCGCAGCTCCCCCTTCACCACCTTCCCGGCGGCGTTGCGCGGCAGTGCCGGCACGAACTCCACCTCGCGCGGCACCTTGTAGTTGGCCATCTCCCGTCGGGCCCACGCGATGAGGTCGTCCGCGGTGAGAGCGGAGGACGAGGAGCGGCGTACGACGTACGCCTTGCCGACCTCGCCGAGGCGGGCGTCGGGGACGCCGATGACGGCGACGTCGGCGACCTCGGGGTGGAGCCCTAGGAGCTGCTCTATCTCCGCGGGGTACGCGTTGAAGCCGCCGACGATGAACATGTCCTTGATCCGGTCGGTGATGCGCAGGTTGCCCGCCGCGTCCAGGACGCCGACGTCGCCGGTGTGCAGCCAGCCGTCGGGGGTGAGGACCTTCGCGGTCTCGTCGGGGTCCTCGAAGTAGCCGCTCATGGTGTGGTGGCCGCGGACGAGGACCTCGCCGGGGCTGCCCGGCGGCAGCGGCTCACCGGCGGCCGACACCACGCGGACCTCCGTGTCCGGGATCGCGCGCCCGGACGTGGCCGCGATGACCTCGGCCGGGTCGCCCCTGCGGCACATCGTGACGATGCCGCTGGCCTCCGAGAGGCCGTACGCGGTCAGGACGGTGGCGATGCGCAGCTCGGTGCGGAGGCGTTCGACCAGGCGCAGCGGCACCACGGCCGCGCCGGTCACCACGAGCCGCAGCGCCGACAGGTCGTGGCTGTCGCGGGCCGGGTGGTCGAGCAGGGACTGGTGCAGGGTGGGCGGCCCCGGCAGGACGGAGACGCGCTCCGCCGCGATGTTGGCGAGGACCGTGTCCACGTTGAACACCGGCTGCGGAATCATCGTGGCGCCGCGCATGAGGCAGGCGACGATGCCGGCCTTGTAGCCGAAGGTGTGGAAGAACGGGTTCACGATCAGATAGCGGTCGCCCTCGCGCAGCCCGGCGAGGTCGCTCCAGACCGCGTAGCAGCGCAGGGTCTGGGCGTGCGTGATGACGGCGCCCTTGGGGCGTCCCGTGGTGCCGGACGTGAAGACGATGTCGGAGGGCCGGTCCGGGCGGGCGGCCGCCGCCCGCGTCCGGACGGCCTCGGCCGTGACGGGGTCGCCGCTCGCCAGGAAGTCCTTCCAGGTGCGGAAGGACTCGGGGGCGTCGTCGGCGAGGACGACGACGCCCTCCAGGTGTGGAAGTCCGGGCAGGGGTCCGGCGCCAGGCCCTTCGGCCGCGGCCCGCCGCAGCGACGCCACGTACGAAGTCCCCAGGAACGTACCGGTGATGAACAGCAGCTTCGCGCGCGAACGCGCCAGGACGTACGCCGCCTCGGCGCCCTTGAAGCGGGTGTTGAGCGGGACGAGGACCGCGCCCGCGCCGACCGCGCCGAGGGCGGAGACGATCCAGTCGAGGGTGTTGGGCGCCCAGACGGCGACGCGGTCGCCGGGTTCGACGCCGCTCGCCATGCAGGCGGCGGTGGCCCGCTCGATCCGGTCGCCGAGTTCGCGGTACGTCACCCGGGTGCGGCCCTCGACGACCGCCTCCCGGTCCGCGTACCGCTCGGCCGCATCCCGGACCAGGCCCGGCACGCTGCCCCACTCCAGATCGCCGCGCATCGCTGCTCCCCCTCCCGCCCCAGGTAGCTGACTGCCCGTCAGATTAGCGGTAGCCTGACGCGCTGTCAGCAGCGAGGGCACGCCACGACGCGACGCGGAGGTGCACGCATGGCTTCATCGCTCAAGGACGCCACAGCGATAGCGGGTATCGGACAGACCTCCTTCGCCAGACAACTGCCCGAGAGCGAAAAGACGTTGGCATGCCGGGCGATCGTCGCGGCGCTCGACGACGCGGGCATCGCGGCGTCCGAGGTGGACGCGTTCGCTTCGTACACGATGGAGGAGACCGACGAGGTCGAGGTGGCCAAGGCGATCGGCGCCGGGGACGTCACGTTCTTCAGCAAGGTCGGCTACGGGGGCGGCGGTTCCTGCGCGACGCTCGCGCACCTGTCCGCCGCGATCACCACCGGGCAGGCGAGCGTGGGCGTGGCCTGGCGCTCGCGCAAGCGCGGCAGCGGGCCGCGCCCCTGGCGGAACACCACCGCCCAACTCCCCACCCCCGCCCAGTGGACGCGCCCCTTCGGCCTGCTCCGCCCGGCCGACGAGATCGCGATGCTGACGCGCCGCTACATGCACGAGTACGGCGCGACCCGCGACCACCTCTTCAACGTGGCCCTCGCCTGCCGCAACCGCGCCAACCAGAATCCCGCCGCGATGATGTACGAACGCCCGCTGACCCGGGACATGTATATGACCTCGCGCTGGATCAGCGAGCCGCTCTGCCTCTTCGACAACTGCCTGGAGACGGACGGCGCGCTGGCCTGCGTCCTGGTCTCCGCCGAGCGGGCACGCGACTGCCGCCGGCGGCCGGTCTACGTCCACTCCGTCGCCCAGGGCCTGCCCGCGCAGCACCACGGCATGGTCAACTACTGGAACGACGACCCGCTGTCGGGCCCCGCGTGGACGGCCGCCCGCCAGCTCTGGAAACAGGCGGACTTCGGCCCGCAGGACGTGGACGTGGCCCAGATCTACGACGCGTTCACCTCGCTGATCCCCCTCTCCCTGGAGGGCTACGGCTTCTGCGGCCGCGGCGAGGGCGGCGCGTTCACGGAGGGCGGCGCGCTGGAGACGGGCGGCCGCCTCCCCCTGAACACATCGGGCGGCGGCCTCAGCGAGGCATACGTCCACGGCTTCAACCTCATCACCGAGGCCGTCAAACAACTAAGGGGCACAAGCACGGCCCAGGTCCCGAACGCGACCACCTGCCTGGTAACGGCAGGCGAGGGCGTCCCCACGTCAGCGGTCCTACTGAGGACTTGATGTTCCGGAGGACCGTCCCACCCAGGGGCGCGGGGAACTGCGCGACCAGCCACATCGGACCCGCACGAAAGAGGAACGAGCAACATGGCAGACGCTAAAACGGAGCCCCTACTGACCCCGGTCGTCGACGACGACGGCGCCCCGTTCTGGGAGTACGCCGCCCGAGGCGAACTCCGCATACAGGCGTGCGCAAAAGACGCCTGCGGCGAGCTCCGCTGGCCGCCCAGGCCATGCTGCCCGCACTGCCAGTCCTTCGACACGGAGTGGCGCAGGATGACAGGCAAGGCCCGCATCTGGTCGTACGCAGTACCGCACCCCCCACTCCTCCCGGCCTACGCCGCCCTCGCCCCGTACAACACCGCCCTCGTGGAACTCACCGACGCACCCCGGATCCGCCTGGCCGGAAACGTCGTAGCGAAGGCGGGCGCACCGCCGAACTCCGTGCCACCGGACCGACTCCGGATCGGAGCACGGGTCCAAGTGGTGTTCGCAGACCAGGCCGGGTTCGTGGTGCCGCAGTGGGTACTGGAGCGGCCATGACGGCGCCCCCGGCGGGAGTGGGACTCCGCGTGGACCGGAACGCGAAGTCCGGCGTGGCCGTCGTGACCCTGGACCGCCCCGAGCGGCACAACGCGGTAACCCTGCCCATGGCGGCCGAACTGGCAGCGAAGTGGCGGGAGTTCCGCTACGACGACGAGGTGCGGGCAGCCGTCATCACCGGCGCGGGCGAGCGCGCGTTCTGCACGGGCATCGACCGCGACGCACAGGTGCCGCAGCCATCCTCCCCGTACACGATCGACGACCCGCTCCTCACCCTCGGGCCGAAGGCCAACGACCTGTGGAAGCCGGTGATCGCCGCCGTCAACGGCATGGCGTGCGGCGGAGCGTTCTACCTCATCGGTGAGGCGGAGTTCGTGATCGCGGCGGAGCACGCGACGTTCTTCGACCCGCATACGACGTACGGGATGGTCAGCGCGTACGAGGCCATCTCGATGGCGCAGCGGATGCCGTTCGGGGAGGTGGCGCGGATGTCCCTGATGGGGACGGCCGAACGGGTCTCCGCGCGGCGGGCGTACGAGATCGGGCTCGTGTCGGAGCTGGTGCCGGGCCACGACGTGCTGTCCGCCGCGCTCCGGGCCGCCGAGACCATCGCCTCCTTCCCCACCGAGGCCGTGCAGGGCACGGTGCGGGCCGTGTGGTCGGCCAAGGAGGCCGCCAGGGCGCAGGCGATGGCCCACGCGCCGCACCTCATCGCCCTGGGCAACGCGGACCCGTCCCACCAGGCGGAACTGTTCGCCGCGCGCGGGCGGGGCGGGGAGTTCCGCACCCGGTAGGCCGGGAGTGCCGGTGGGCGCCGCCCTCACCTGGCGGCCGTCACGCGTCCGGCGTAGCGTCAGGACCGGCGGCCGCCGTACTGAGCCCCTTCCGTGCCCGGCACGACGGCCGTCACGGACACGACGGCCGTCACGGACGCGCCGTGGCCGTCCCCCGCTCCGCGTCCAGCGCGTACACGCACCGGTCCTTGCTGCAGGCGTAGACGATGCCGTCGCGGACGACGGGGGCGCCGGTGATCTCGCCGCCGGTGGCGAGCTTCCAGCGGAGGCGGCCGTCGTCGGCCTTGAGGGTGTAGAGCAGGTGGTCGGTGGCCCCGAAGTGGATGCGGCGGTCGGCCACGACGGGTGAGCCGACGACTTCGCCGCCGGCCTGGAAGCGCCACTTCGGGGTGCCGGTGACGGCGTCGAGGGTGTAGAGCCCCTTGCCGCTGCCCACGTGGACGTGGCCGTCGGCGACGAGGACGGGGTCGACGGAGGACCGCGCCTCGGTGGCGATGCGCCAGCGGTCGCGGCCGTCGGTGGCGTCGAGGGCGTACACGGTGCCGAGGTAGTCGGCGAGGTAGACCCCGCCCCCGGTCACCGCGGGGCCCGGGGCGAAGGTGGGCGGGGAGAGGAACACGGCGGGCGCCTCGAAGTGCCAGCGGACGTGCCCGGCGGCCACGTCGACGGCGAGGACGCGGGTACCGGCGGCGATGTACACGTATCCGTCGGCGGCCTGCGTGACGCGGACGGGCACGCCGCCGCAGGACGCGGCGTCGCCGACGGGGTACGACCACCGCTCGATGCCGGTGCGCGCCTCGACGGCGCGCAGCCGCGCGTCCTTCCAGACGTACACGGTGCCGTCGACGATGACGGGCGCGGCCTCGGGCGTCTCGAACTCGGTCTGGGCGTTCGTGATCTCCCAGAGCTTCTCGCCGTTGGCCGCCTCCCAGCCCTGGACGCCGCCGCCGCGCGTGGCGGTGACGACGGTGCCCCGGTCGGCCTGGAGGGCGTACACCCAGGCGTCGGTCTGGATGCGCCAGAGGTCGGAGCCGTCGGCGCCGTCGAGGGCGTAGAGCGTGGGCCCGTCGGAGGCGTGGACGCGGCCGTCGGCGACCGCCATGGACCAGGCGACGTCGCGGGTCTTGAAGCTGCGCCGGCCGGTGCCGACGTCGAGGGCGTGCACCTCGAAGGACGTGACGTAGACGAGGTTCCCGGCGACGGCGGGGGTGCCCCACACGTCGTTGGACATCCGGAACCGCCAGGGCCGCCAGGACCCGGGCGCCCCGGACCCGCCGGCACCCGCGCCCGCCCCGGCGCCGCCCGTCACCCCCGGTTCGACCCCGTTGGCCCCGCCCCCGTGCCGTCCCCCGACGGGCGCGGGCACCGGCGCGGGCGCGGACCGCGACCACGATCCGGCGAGCCCGGAGTCCACCGGCGGGGCGGCGGCCCGCGCCTCGGC
>NZ_AOPZ01000119.1 GCF_000414115.1 Streptomyces aurantiacus JA 4570 | reverse complement strand
GGCCGCCCCGCCCCCCGCCCCCGTGACGGTGCCCGCGGCCACGCCGAGGCCCCAGGTCTCCGCGGCCCTGCGCCCCGCCGGCGCGGACGTCGAGGCCGATCGCGAGGGCGCCACCGTGCGGCTCGCGGGCTGCTGCACGCCGGTGCCGCCCGACGAGATCACCGGCTTCGCGGTACGCGGCGGCGTCGTCACCGTCCACCGGATCGCCTGTCCCGCCGTGGCGCGCATGACGGAAGTGGGGCGCCCGGAGGTCGGCGTGCGCTGGGGGGACACCACCGAGTGCCGGGTCACCCTGGTCGCCGAGTCGTTCGGCCGGGCACACCTCCTCGCCGACCTCACCGAAGCCATCGCCCTGGAAGGCGCCGCCATCATCTCGGCGACCGTCGAACCACCGACCCAGCAGCGCGTACGCCACACGTACACGCTCCAACTCCCCGACGCCGCGCACCTCCCCGGCCTGATGCGCGCGATGCGCAACGTCCCGGGCGTGTTCGATGTGAGCCGCGCCCAGCACCGGGCGGCAGCGGCGCCGTAACGGCACTCTCCGTAGACGTGTACTCCGCTCGGACGGGAGGCGAGTGCTCCGGTAGGGCGGTACTCGTTCGGGTGGGCCCGGCGCGTGCCGTCCCGGCCGGGCGGGCACGCGCTGGTAGCGGTAGTTCATGCTCCTCACCCCTCGCACCAAGGCGACCCGGCCGAGAACCGTGCGCATCGCGGTCGCCGTCGTCGCCACCGCCACCTCCGCCGCCCTGCTCGCCGCGAGCGCCCCGCAGCCGGCCGCCCCGCTCGGCATCGGCGACCGGCTCTTCCCGCACCTGGGGAACCCCGGGTACGACGTGACCTCGTACGACATCGCCTTCACCTACCGCGGGGACAACAGCAAGCCCCTGGACGCGGTCACGAAGATCGACGCCCGAGTGACGGCACCGCTGGAGCGCGTCAACCTCGACTTCACACACGGCAAGGTCCGCTCCGTCGACGTGAACGGCACCCGCGCCGACTTCGCCACCGCCGGCGAGGACCTGGTCGTCACGCCCCACGCGCGCGTGCACCCCGGTGAGCGGCTGCGGATCACCGTGCGGCACACCAGCGACCCGGTGTCCGGCAAGGGGGAGGGCGGCTGGGTGCGCACCGCCGACGGGCTCGCGATGGCCAACCAGGCCGACGCGGCCCACCACGTGTTCCCGTGCAACGACCACCCCGCCGACAAGGCGCAGTTCACCTTCCGCGTGACCGCCCCGAAGGGCCTCACCGCCGTCGCCAACGGCCTGCCCGTGGCCAAGAAGCGCCGCGCGGACACCACCACTTGGGCGTACCGCACCCGGCACCCGATGGCGACCGAGCTCGCCCAGGTCTCCATCGGCCGCTCCACCGTGCTGCACCGCACCGGCCCGTACCGCCTGCCCGTACGCGACGTGGTGCCCACGAAGGACCGCAAGGCACTGGAGCCCTGGCTCAAGAAGACGCCCGGCCAGATCGCGTGGATGGAGGACAAGATCGGCCGGTATCCGTTCGAGACCTACGGAGTGCTCGTCGCCGACGCCCGGACCGGGTTCGAGCTGGAGACACAGACGCTGTCGCTCTTCGAGAAGGAGCTGTTCACGCGCCCGGAGTTCCCGGCGTGGTACGTCGAAGCGATCATGGTGCACGAGCTGGCGCACCAGTGGTTCGGCGACAGCGTGAGCCCGCGCACCTGGTCCGACCTGTGGCTGAACGAGGGGCACGCCACCTGGTACGAGGCCCTGTACGCGGAGGAGAAGGCGCGTCAGCCGCTCGAGAAGCGGATGCGCCACGCCTACCGGCTCTCCGACCGCTGGCGCGCGTCGGGCGGGCCGCCGGCCGCGCCCAAGGGGCCCCGGCCGGGACAGAAGATCAGCATCTTCAGGCCGGTCGTGTACGACGGCAGCGCGCTCGTGCTGTACGCCCTGCGCCAGGAGATCGGCCGGCCCTCCTTCGAGGCCCTGGAGCGCGCCTGGGTCCACACCTACCGCGACGCCAACGCCACGACCGCCGACTTCGTGCGCCTCGCCTCCGACATCTCCGGACGTGACCTGGACGGATTCTTCGACGCCTGGCTGTACGGCAAGAAGACGCCGCCCATGCCGGGGCACCCGGACTGGACGACGACGGCACCGGACGCGAAGGGGGCTCCCGCCAGGAAGTAGGGGGCGCTCCCGCTAGAAGTGCGGGGCGGCCGTCCGGCGAGAGAACGCGGGGCGGCCGTCCGGCGAGCGGACGCAGGGCAGCCGTCCGGCGGGAAAGTCAGATGACGAGACGGGCCGTCCCGTGCGACCATCTTCAGGTCGACGGCGCGGCCTGTCCGGGACATCCCCTCGGGGACATCTCAGGGTCGGTTTCGGCTGGTCCGGGGAATCCCTGGGGGGTCGTGAGCGTTGTCGGACATGACGGGCGGCGCTGTGGCACACACGGTGCGACAGGGCGGCAGACGCTCTCAGGCGCTCTCCGTATCGGATTCCCATCGACGTAAAGGACCCAATGACCTCCTCTTCTTCCCCTTCCCAGGACGCACAGAGCTTCGCGCAGAACTACCCCGAAGGTCTTCGGGCCGATGCCCTGATGGAAGAGGACGTCGCCTGGAGCCACGAGATCGACGGAGAGCGGGACGGCGAACAGCTCGACCGCTCCGAGCGCGCGGCTCTGCGCCGCGTCGCCGGCCTCTCCACCGAGCTCGAGGACGTCACCGAGGTCGAGTACCGACAGCTCCGCCTGGAGCGCGTCGTGCTCGTCGGAGTGTGGACCTCCGGGACGGTCGACGACGCGGAGAACTCCCTCGCCGAGCTGGCCGCACTCGCGGAGACCGCGGGCGCGCACGTGCTCGACGGCGTCATCCAGCGCCGCGACAAGCCGGACCCGGCGACGTACATCGGCTCCGGCAAGGCCCTGGAGCTGCGCGACATCGTGCTCGAGACCGGAGCGGACACCGTCGTGTGCGACGGTGAGCTCAGCCCCGGCCAGCTCATCCACCTCGAAGACGTCGTCAAGGTCAAGGTGGTCGACCGGACCGCCCTGATCCTCGACATCTTCGCCCAGCACGCCAAGTCCCGAGAGGGCAAGGCACAGGTAGCCCTCGCGCAGATGCAGTACATGCTGCCGAGGCTCCGCGGCTGGGGCCAGTCGCTCTCCCGTCAGATGGGTGGCGGCGGCGGTGGCGGCATGGCCACCCGCGGTCCCGGTGAGACCAAGATCGAGACGGACCGGCGACGGATCCGCGAGAAGATGGCGAAGATGCGCCGTGAAATCGCGGAGATGAAGACGGGCCGCGAGATCAAGCGCCAGGAGCGCAAGCGCAACAAGGTGCCCTCGGTCGCCATCGCCGGGTACACGAACGCGGGCAAGTCCTCCCTGCTCAACCGCCTCACGGGCGCGGGCGTGTTGGTGGAGAACGCGCTGTTCGCCACCCTCGACCCGACGGTCCGCAGGGCGGAGACACCGAGCGGCCGGCTGTACACGCTCGCCGACACGGTCGGCTTCGTCCGGCACCTGCCGCACCACCTCGTGGAGGCGTTCCGCTCCACCATGGAGGAGGTCGGCGAGTCCGACCTGATCCTGCATGTGGTGGACGGCTCGCACCCCGCGCCGGAGGAGCAGCTCGCCGCCGTGCGCGAGGTCATCCGTGACGTGGGCGCGACGGACGTGCCGGAGATCGTGGTGATCAACAAGGCGGACGCGGCCGACCCCCTGGTCGTCCAGCGGCTGCTGCGCACGCAGAAGCACGCGATCGCCGTGTCCGCGCGCACCGGCCTCGGCATCGAGGAGCTCCTCGCGCTCATCGACGCCGAACTGCCGCGGCCCGAGGTCGAGATCGAGGCCCTCGTGCCGTACACCCACGGCCAGCTCGTGTCGCGCGCGCACGCCGACGGCGAAGTGCTCTCCGAGGAGCACACCGCCGAGGGCACCCTGCTCAAGGCCCGGGTGCACGAGGAACTGGCGGCGGAACTCGCGCCGTTCGTTCCGGCGGCTCACTGAGCGCAAGCTCGGGCCGCGGACCAGGCGCAGGGCGCGTGCCCTGAACGCGGCGAAGGCCCCGCCCCCTCTCGCAGGGGGCGGGGCCTTCGCCATGATCTCCGGGTGCCGAGGCCGCGACGGCCTCCGTGCCTTTCAGACCAGGGTCACTGCGACCCGTACTTCTCGCTCATCATGTCGAAGATCTGCTTCGCGCCGGTGCCGAGCTGCGGGCCCGCCAGCCAGGTGTTCTGCGCCGGGCCGATCGAGGTGTTGGAGACCAGCTTGGTCTTGTCGCCCACGACCCGGAACCAGCCGCCGCCCGACGAACCACCGGTCATGGTGCAGCCGATGCGGTACATGGTCGGCGTCGCCGGGTCCAGCGACAGACGGCCCGGCTTGTCGATGCACTTGTGCATGATCAGACCGTTGAACGGCGGCGCGGCCGGGTAGCCCCAGGCGCCCATCGAGCTGACGCTCTGCGCCGACGGAGTCGAGAAGTCGACATCCAGCGCGTTGCCGACGGTCTCCTCCAGGGACTTGGTGCCCTCCTGCGGCTTCACGTGCATCACGGCGTAGTCGTGCGGAGCGCCCGCGCCGCCCGAAGCGGCGCCCTGGTCGATCCACTCGCCGGAGGTCGAGACCCAGTCCGCCCACCACTGGCCGTACGGGGCGATCTCCTGCGGCGCCGCGTTGCTCAGCGCCGCCTCGGACTTGCCCAGGTCGTTGTACGAGGGCACGAAGGTGATGTTGCGGTACCAGCCGCCCTCCGCGCCGGCGTGCACGCAGTGCCCCGCCGTCCACACGAGGTTGGACTTGCCCGGGTTGCGCGGGTCCTTCACGACCGTGCCGGAGCAGACCATCGACCCCTTGGGGGAGTCGAAGAAGATCTTGCCGACCGGGGCGGCGTTGTCGTGGTACGGCGTCTTCTCGGGCTTGGCCCGGACCGGCGACGGCTCGGGGTCGGTGGCCCCCTGATCGGAGGGCGCGTCCTTCGCCGCGATCGTCTTGTTCGGGTCCTTGGCCTTCTGCATCCGCTCGGGCTTCCAGAGCCCGTCGATGACCGGGTTGACGAAGTCCTTGGCCTCGCGCAGCCAGTCGTCCTTGCTCCAGTCCTTCCAGGCACCGTCCTTCCACTTGTCCGGATCGATGCCGTGCTCCTTGAGCCGGTCGGCGATGTCGCCCGGCAGACCGGCGCCCGAGTCGGAACCCTTGTCCGCCTCCTGCGCCGCGCCGGCGTCCGGCTTGTCGCCTGCCTTGTCGTCGCTCGGCCCGCAGGCCGTGGCGGTGAGCGCCAGAGCCGCGGCGAGCCCGGTGGCGGCGAGCGCGGCACGGCGGCCGCGACTGCGCGCGAAGGGCGCACGAATGGAACGCATGGAGCTGTAACCCCCGTAGGAACGTGTATTTGCCATGTGCGTGTCAGGCGTGGGCGTGGCATCCGCCACCTGGGCCGACGTGACACCCCACTATGCCTGTGGAATTGGGGACGATCGGCGGCGGGATGGTGAAGGTTTCGCCGCCGAGGTCGTCGTAGGCGCGTCGTACGCGGACGACTCATCGACGTACGCGTACAAAGCGGGTGGCGCAGGAGTGCAGAGCGGAGGGCGTACGCGTACGGAGCACCGTGCGCGTACGCCCTCTGCCTCTAGCGGCCCGCGAACTTCTTGCTGACCGCGTCGTAGATGCCCTTGGCCTCGTCACCGAGGCGCGGACCGGCGAGCCAGCCCGCCGTCACGGGGCCGATGGACGTGTTGGACACCAGCGCGGGCTTGCCGTCCTGGCCCTGCGCGACCCAGCCGCCACCGGACGAACCGCCGGTCATGGTGCAGCCGATGCGGTACATCGTCGGGTCGGGCTTGCTGATCGAGAGCCGGCCCGGCTTGTCCGCGCACTGGAACTGCTTCTGGCCGTCGAACGGCGGCGCCGCCGGGTACCCGGTCGCCGTCATGTCCTTGATCTCCGCGACCGCAGGAGCGTCGAAGTCGACGGGCAGGGCCGTGCCGACCTTCTCCTCCAGGGACTCGCCCTCGCTGCCCTTCTCCGGCGTCACATGGATCACCGCGAAGTCGTACGGAGCGCCCTTGCCGCCCGTCGGGCCGCCCTGCTCGATCCACTGGTCGGACGTCTGCGCCCAGTCGCCCCACCAGACGCCGTAGGGAGCGACCTCTTCCTTGGGCGCGCCCTGCAGGTCCGCGGTGTCCTTGCCGCCGTCGTTGTACGACGGGACGAAGGCGATGTTCCGGTACCAGCCGCCCTTGGCGCCCGCGTGGACGCAGTGGCCCGCGGTCCACACCATGTTGGACTTGCCCGGGTTCTTCGGGTCCTTCACGACCGTGGCCGAGCAGACCATCGAGCCCTCGGGGCCGTCGAAGAAGAGCTTCCCCGCCGCGGGGGCCTGGTCGTGGTACGGCGTCTTCAGGCCGGCCGCCTCGACGGGCTTCGGCGTCGGGTCCGTCACGCCCTGGTCGCCGGAGATGTCACCTTCGTCGACGCCCCGGTCCGGGTTCTTGTCGGCGTCCCGCATGCGGTCCGGGTCCCACAGGTCCTCGATGATCGGGTTGACGAAGTCGCCCGCCTCGCGCAGCCAGTCGTCCTTGTCCCAGTTCTTCCAGGCGCCGTCCTTCCACTTGTCCAGGTCGATGCCGTGCTCCTTGAGCCGGTCCTGGATGTCGCCGGGAATCTGGATCTTGTCGCCGCCGTCGCCGCCGTCGCCGTTGTCACCGGGCTGCGACGCGGACGAGTCGTCCGTGTTCTCGTCGCCCGGGCCGCAGGCGGTCGCGGTCAGGACAAGTGCCGCGCCAAGCGCGACGGCGGCCGCCACGGGGGTCCTGCCGCGCGCGCTCCTCCCACGACGAGAGGTGAAGAGCGGACGTATGGGTCGCATGGTGAGAATCCCCCTGGGCCTCGAAATAGTTCCAAATGCCGTACATCGCGGTGCCGTACGTGCTGTGCGCGCCGTACGTGTCGTACGGCGGCGGCCATCGCGGCGCTCCTGGTGCGGGGCGCCCGGATGTCCGTGCTGCCGGGCCTGGTCGCTCATGGTGCTGAACGCCCAGGTCCCCGCGGTGCGGAACGCCTTGGTGCTGATGAACGGCACCCCACACTATGCCGGTGCCGTTGGGGACGGCCGACGGAACGGCAACGGTTCCGTCACGGCAAGGATCTTCCGCCCCGCCAGGTTTTCCCGTCCGCACGACGAGATCTCCCGTCCACGCAAGGAGATCTTCCGCCCACCCGTGATCCCTCGCGGGCGCCGTCGTTGGTACGTACGGGGGACACGCGGTCCGCGTTCAGCCCCCGGGCCAACTCGCCCGCGCGCCCGTCCGGACGCGGTGGGCCCGCCAAGTCCCAGCGGGAGGACCAACAGCCGTGGCCGTGACCGAGCCTGCTCCCGCGGTGGTGCCCGCGGCGCACGAAGCCGCCGGAATCCTGCGCCGCCAGTCGGCGCGCGAGTCCGCGGCGCGCACCTACGCGCGCGCCCTGCCGATCGTGCCGGTCCGCGCGCGCGGCATGACGATCGAGGGCGCCGACGGCCGGCGCTACCTGGACTGTCTGTCAGGCGCGGGCACCCTCGCCCTCGGCCACAACCACCCCGTCGTGCTCGAATCCATCCGCACCGTCCTCGACTCCGGTGCCCCGCTGCACGTCCTCGACCTGGCCACGCCCGTCAAGGACGCCTTCACCACGGAGCTGTTCCGCACACTTCCGCCCGCCCTCGCCGACCGCGCCCGCATCCAGTTCTGCGGTCCCGCGGGCACCGACGCGGTGGAGGCGGCACTGAAGCTGGCCCGCACGGCCACCGGACGCGAAGGGCTGCTCGCCTTCACCGGTGCTTACCACGGCATGACCGCGGGGGCGCTCGAAGCATCCGGCGGCGCACGGGACGTACGCGTCGCGCGACTGCCCTACCCGCAGGACTACCGCTGCCCCTTCGGCATCGGCGGCGCGCGCGGGGCCGAACTCGCCGCCCGCTGGACCGAGAACCTCCTCGACGACACCAAGTCCGGCGTCCCCGCCCCCGCCGCCATGATCCTCGAACCCGTCCAGGGCGAGGGCGGCGTCCTGCCCGCCCCCGACGCCTGGCTGCGCCGCATGCGCGAGATCACCGCGGCGCGCGGGATTCCCCTCATCGCCGACGAGGTGCAGACCGGCGTCGGCCGGACCGGCGCCTTCTGGGCCGTCGAGCACAGCGGCATCGTCCCCGACATCCTCGTCCTGTCCAAGGCGATCGGCGGCAGTCTGCCGCTCGCCGTCGTGGTCTACCGCGACGACCTCGACGTCTGGCCCCCCGGCGCCCACGCAGGCACCTTCCGCGGCAACCAGCTCGCGATGGCCGCCGGTGCGGCGACCCTCGCGTACGTCCGTGAGAACCGTCTCGCCGACCGCGCCGCGGTCCTCGGCAGCCGCATGCTCGCCGGCCTGCGCTCCCTGGCCGCCGACCACCCTTGTATCGGCGAGGTCCGCGGCCTCGGCCTGATGCTGGGCGTCGAGCTGGTGGACCCCGGTGAACCCGGGCCCGGGGCGGGGGAGTCGGGCGCGGCCGCCAGAGTGCGCCCGGGTCCGCAGCAGCACGCGCTCCCGCAGCAACAGGCGCTCCCACTCCCGCACCCGCAGCACTCTCTCCCGCAGCAGCGTGGCCATCAGAAGCAGCCACAGCCCCAGCCCCACACTCAGTCACACGACCTTCCCGACACCCGCCCGCACCCGGCGGCCCCCGAACTGGCCGTCGCCGTACAGCGCGAGTGCCTGCGCCGCGGGCTCATCGTCGAACTCGGCGGACGGCACTCCAGCGTCGTACGCCTCCTGCCTCCCCTGACCATCACGGACGAACAAGCGACCGCGGTCCTCGACCGCCTCGCCGACGCGCTCGCCGCGGCAGAGCGTTCCCACCGCCCCGCCGCCGACGGCCGACTCCCCTCGGACCGCCCATGACCAGCTCTCCACTCGTCCCCTGACCCAGCCGGTCACGGGCCGACACGTCCCGCCACCTCCCGTCCCGTCCCCGTCAGCCGCCGCCCGTCGCCACACGGAGCCCGATCAACCAACAAGGAACTGCCTTGAACTCCACCCCCGCATCCGACGGCCGTCCCCAACCGCATCCATCGGGAGCGTGCGGCACGCAGTCCCCACAGTCCCCGCAGACAGCGGAGGCCGGTACGGTCCCGCGGCAGAAGGGCAGGAACCCGGAGGCCGAGCAGCTGCTCCACGGCACCGCCGACCTCCTCGACCACCCCGACCCGCACACGGCGGCACAGGCCGCGGCCGTCGAGAGCCTGCTGCGCTGCTGGGTGCGGGAGAACGACATCGCCCCACCGGACCACGGCACCCTGCGCCTCCCCCTCGACGCAAGCGGCACCGCACTCCTCGTCCCCGTGGACTACTGGTCCCCGACCGGCTGGCACCGCTTCGGCCTCCCCTGGCTCGAAGACGGCCCGACGACCGCCCCCCGGGTGGACGCCGTCACGGTCGCCGCCCTCCTGAGCCGCGAAACGGCCCGGGCGGCCGGGACGAGTGAGGAGGCCACTGGCGACCAGGCGGACCAGGCCGAGCAGGCCGAACGGGCCCAGCAGCCCGAGCAGGGCGACCAACCTGAGCAGCCCGAGCAAGCCCAGCAGCCCGAACAAGGCGACCAACCTGAGCAGGCCGAACAGGCCCAACAGTCCGAGCAGGATGATCAAACTGCGCAGCCCGAGCAGGCCCAGCACGCCGGCCAAGCCGTGCAGTCCGCCCCGCCGCAGCCGCCGGCCCCCGCCTCCGCCGACCCCCGGGAAGCCCCCGACGGCGCCGACCTCGTCGCCCGCGTCGCCGACTCCGTGCGTCGCACCACCGACTTCATCGCCGACCGCAGGAACAACCCGGGGGACAACCCCGACCTCTTCCTCGCCGCCGAGCAGTCCCTGCTCCTCGGCCACCCGCTGCACCCGACCCCGAAGAGCCGCGAGGGGCTCTCCGACACCGAATCCCGGATCTACTCACCGGAGTTGCGCGGCGCCTTCCCGCTGCACTGGCTCGCCGTCGACCGCTCCGTACTCGCCATGGACTCGGCCTGGACCGAGCGCGGCCGCACCCTCCCGGCGGACCAGCTCACCGCCCGCCTGGCGGGCCCCGACCTGCCGCTGCCGGACGGCCACACGGCGCTGCCCACGCATCCCTGGCAGATCCGCGAACTCCGCCACCGACCCGACACGGCGGCCCTGTTGGACGCCGGACTCCTCAAGGACCTCGGCCCCCACGGCGAACCCTGGTACCCCACCTCCTCCGTGCGCACCCTCTACCGGCCGGGCGCCCCGGCCATGCTGAAGCTGTCCCTCGGCCTGCGCATCACCAACTCCCGTCGTGAGAACCTCCGCAAGGAACTCCACCGCGGCGTCGAGGTGCACCGGCTGCTGCGCAGTGGCCTCGCCGAGCAGTGGCAGGCGGCGCACCCCGGGTTCGACGTGATCCGTGACCCGGCCTGGCTGGCCGTCACCGGAGCCGACGGCGAGGCGGTCACCGGATTCGACGTCATGATCCGGCACAACCCCTTCCGCCCCGGCGACGACGCCACCTGCATCGCCGGCCTCGTGTCCCCCAAGCCGACCGGCAAGGCCGCAGGCCAGGACCGGCCGCCGATGCACTCCCGGCTCGCCGCGATCATCACCCGGCTCGCCGGCCACACCGGCCGCTCACGCGGAGCCGTCGCCACGGAGTGGTTCCTGCGCTACCTCCAGCACGTCGTACGCCCCGTGCTCTGGCTCGACAGCGAGGCCGGTGTCGCCCTGGAAGCCCACCAGCAGAACACCCTGCTGCTGCTCGCCCCCGACGGCTGGCCCACCGGCGGCCGCTACCGCGACAACCAGGGCTACTACTTCCGCGAGTCCCGCCGCACCGAGCTGGAGAAGCGGCTGCCCGGCATCGGCGCGCACAGCGACACCTTCGTCTCCGACGAGGTGACCGACGAGCGCTTCGCCTACTACCTCGGCATCAACAACGTCCTCGGCCTCATCGGAGCCCTCGGCGCCGAACGCCTCGCCGACGAACGGCTGTTGCTCGCCGCGTTCCGCCGCTTCCTAACCGACGCCGCCTCCGGACCCGGCCGACTCCGCACCCCACTGCCCGCCCTGCTGCTCGACTCACCCGTGCTGCGCTGCAAGGCCAACCTCCTGACGCGGCTGCACGGCCTCGACGAACTCGTCGGACCCGTCGACACCCAATCCGTCTACGTCACCATCTCGAATCCCCTCCACGCGTGACTCCCTGCGACCCGCCCTCTCCGACCCGCCCGCCCCGGCCCGGGCGCGCCCCTGACACCGACGCGAACCCCGCGTTCGCGCCACCGACGACCGCGCCCCCTTCCCTCGCCGATGACCAAGCCCGCTTCCTGACGACCACGACCCCTTCCTGAGGACCAGACCCACCACTGCCGAATCCCCCTCCGAGAGGAGCGACGCCGTGCCTCCCACCGACGCGAGCACCGACGCCGGAACCGAGCCCGCCACCGCGGGCGCCCCGGACTGCGAAGACACCCTCGACCTGCGGCTGCCCGACGAACTCGTCGCGCTGATCGCCGACTGCGGTGGACGCACGGCACCCCTCACCCCCGACGGCTCACCCGGTCCGGACCGCACGGCGGCCGCCGAGCCCGACCCGGCACGCGGAGACCTGCTCGACCACGTCGCCACCTGGGGCCCGGCCACCACGGAGGCGGGCGTATTCCAGCTCGTCCCCGCGCGCCTCGACCGGGACCTCGCGCTCATCAGCCGGTGGATGAACGACCCCGCCGTGGCGGCCTTCTGGGAGCTGGCAGGACCCCCCTCCGTCACGGAGGCCCACCTGCGGCCCCAGCTCGAAGGCGACGGACGCAGCGTTCCCTGCCTCGGCGTCCTGTCCGGCACCCCGATGAGCTACTGGGAGATCTACCGCGCCGACCTCGACCCGCTGGCACGCCACTACCCCGCACGCCCCCACGACACCGGAATCCACCTCCTCGTCGGCGAAGTCGTCGACCGCGGCCGCGGCCTCGGCAGCACCTTGCTGAGAGCCGCGGCCGATCTCGTACTCGATCACCGTCCGTCCTGCGCACGCGTCGTCGCCGAACCGGACCTGCGCAACACCCCCTCCGTCTCCGCCTTTCTGAGTGCCGGTTTCCGCTTCGCCGCCGAGCTGGACCTGCCCGACAAACGAGCGGCGCTCATGGTCCGCGACCGGACCTTGCGCGCCGTGCTGTGACCCGCCCAGCCCGTCGCCCCTCGATCCACTCACTTCTGTTACACCGCTCGACCCGATCCGGTTCCCTCCCCGAGGAGTCCCCGTGCCGAATCTTTCCGACCCCGCGACACCCGCGACACCCGCGACACCCCTGACACCTCAGGCATCGCAGGCACCCCAGGCATCCCCCACACCTCAGACCCCCGAGACACCGCACGGCGACGCCGCCCTCTACGACCCGCCCGAGCTGACCCCGGAGCGCTGGGAGGAGGCCGGGCGACGGCTCCTCGCCAAGATCGTCGGCGAGTTCGCGTACGAAGAGATCGTCCGGCCGGACCCCGCGGGACAGGGAAACGTCGCCGAGAGCGCCGACGGCGTGGAGGCAACCCGGGCCCCGGCGACGTACACCCTCCTCCTCGACGAGCCCGCCGCGGACGGCGAGCCCCGCCCCCGCCTCACCTTCCGCGCCCGACGCGGCGCCTACGGCAGCTGGCGCGTGGACCCGGCGAGCCTCACTCTCACCGAAGGCACCGGTGGCCCGCGCCCCCTGACCGACCCGCTGCGCTTCCTCACCGCCGCCCGCCGCACCCTGGACCTCGACGGCGCAACCCTCGGCCACCTCATCCGCGAACTGACCGTCACCCTCAGCGCCGACACCCGCCTCGACCACGGCGCGCTGACCGCCGAGCAGCTAGCCGACGTGGGCTACGCGGAGCTCGAAGGGCACCAGACCGGCCACCCCTGGCTCGTCCTCAACAAAGGGCGCATCGGGTTCTCCGCGACCGACGCCGGGCGCTGGGCGCCCGAGGCCCGCAGCAGCGCGCCCCTTCCGTGGATCGCGGTGCACACCAGCATCGCCACCTACCGGGGCGTGCCCGGCCTCGCCACCGCGGACGAGCTCTACGCACGCGAACTGGACCCCGCCACCCGGGAGTCCTACGCGGCCATACTCCGCGCGCGCGGTCTCGACCCGCGGGAATACCTCTACCTGCCGGTGCACCCCTGGCAGTGGGACGACATCGTGCTGCCCCTCTTCGCCCCTTCCGTCGCCGCCGGGACGATCGTCCCGCTGCCCTCCGACGGCGATCTGCGCCTGCCCCAGCAGTCCATCCGGACCTTCCTGAACACCACACGCCCCGACCGCCACACGGTCAAGCTGCCGCTGTCGGTCCTCAACACCCTGGTGTGGCGCGGCCTGCCCACCGAGCGCACGGTCGCCGCCTCGGCCGTCACCTCCTGGGTGCACGCCCTGCGCGACGGCGACCCCTTCCTGCGGGACGAGTGCCGGGTGATCCTCCTCGGAGAGGTCGCCTCCGTGGCGGTCGAGCACCCCGTGTACGACTCGCTCCCAGAAGTTCCCTACCAGTACAAGGAACTGCTTGGCGCCATCTGGCGCGAGCCCCTCACGCGCTACCTCGCGCCGGGGGAGCGCGCCCGTACGCTCGCCGCGCTGCTGCACACCGATCCACAGGGCCGCGCCTTCGTCGCGGAGCTGGTCAGCCGCTCCGGGCTCACGCCCACGGTCTGGCTGAGGCACCTGTTCGCCGCGCTGCTGCCGCCCCTGCTGCAGTTCCTCTACCGGTACGGAACGGTGTTCTCGCCGCACGGGGAGAACACCATCGTCGTCTTCGACGACAAGGACGTGCCCGTCCGCCTCGCGGTCAAGGACTTCGTGGACGACGTCAACGTCAGCGCAGAACGGGTGCCGGAGCACGCCTCCATGCCCGATGACGTACGAGAGATCCTGCTCACCGAGCCGCCCGCCTTCCTGACGCAGTTCATCCACGCCGGGCTCTTCGTCGGCGTCTTCCGCTATCTGGCTCCGCTGTGCGAGGAACAACTGGGCGTCCCGGAGGCCGACTTCTGGTCCCTCGTGCGGGCCGAGATCCTCCGCCACCAGGCCCGCGCTCCCGAGCTGAAGGAGCGCTACGAGATGTTCGACCTGCTCACTCCACGTATCGAGCGGCTGTGTCTGAACCGCAACCGGCTCCACCTCGACGGCTACCGTGACCGCTCCCAGCGCCCGCACGCCGCCGTCCACGGGACCGTGCCCAACCCCCTCCACCCGTCTTGATCACGGTGTTGGCGGTGTTGGCGGCGTTGTCAGTGGGGCACCGTAGGCTGGTCGAGCTATGACGAAGCCCTCCCTCCCCGAGCTCCTGCACGCCGCTGTCGCCGCTGTCGGCGGCACCGAGCGCCCCGGCCAGGTGACCATGGCCGAGACCGTCGCCGAGGCGATCGACGACGGTTCCCACCTGCTGGTCCAGGCCGGCACCGGCACCGGCAAGTCCCTCGGCTATCTGGTGCCCGCGCTCGCGCACGGGGAGCGGGTCGTCGTCGCGACGGCCACGCTGGCCCTGCAGCGCCAGCTCGTCGAGCGCGATCTGCCGCGGACGGTGGACGCGCTGCACCCGCTGCTGCGCCGCCGCCCCGAATTCGCCATGCTCAAGGGCAGATCGAACTACCTGTGCCTGCACCGCCTCCACGAAGGCGTGCCGCAGGACGAGGAAGAGGGCCTGTTCGACCAGTTCGAGGCCGCGGCGCCCACCAGCAAGCTGGGCCGGGACCTGCTGCGCATGCGGGACTGGGCGGACGAGACGGAGACCGGCGACCGCGACGACCTCACCCCGGGCGTCTCCGACCGCGCCTGGGCGCAGGTGTCCGTTTCCTCCAGGGAGTGCCTGGGCGCCTCGAAGTGCGCGTACGGCCAGGAGTGCTTCGCCGAGATGGCCCGGGAGCGGGCGAAGCTCTCCGAGGTCGTCGTCACCAATCACGCCCTGCTCGCGATCGACGCCATCGAAGGCGCCCCCGTCCTGCCCCAGCACGAGGTGCTGATCGTGGACGAGGCCCACGAGCTGGTGTCCCGGGTCACCGGCGTCGCCACCGGCGAGCTCACTCCGGGGCAGGTCAACCGCGCGGTGCGGCGCGCGGCGAAGCTGGTCAACGAGAAGGCGGCGGATCAGCTCCAGACGGCCTCGGAGGGCTTCGAACGGCTGATGGAGCTGGCGCTGCCGGGTCGTCTCGAAGAGATCCCGGAGGATCTCGGCTATGCCCTGATGGCGCTGCGTGACGCTGCGCGCACGGTCATCTCGGCCCTCGGCTCCACCCGCGACAAGTCCGTCCAGGACGAAGACGCGGTCCGCAAGCAGGCCCTGGCCTCCGTGGAGTCGATCCACGACGTCGCGGAGCGCATCACCAACGGCTCCGAGTACGACGTCGTCTGGTACGAACGCCACGACCGCTTCGGCGCCTCCCTGCGGGTGGCTCCCATGTCCGTGTCGGGTCTGCTCCGCGAGAAGCTGTTCACGGACCGCTCCGTGGTCCTCACGTCCGCCACGCTCAAGCTCGGCGGCGACTTCAACGGCGTCGGCGCGTCCCTGGGTCTCGCCCCCGAGGGCACCCGGTCCGAGGACGCGCCGGTCTGGAAGGGCCTCGACGTCGGCTCGCCCTTCGACTACCGCAAGCAGGGCATTCTGTACGTCGCGCAGCACCTGGCGCGTCCGGGGCGCGAGGGCACGCGGGTGGACATGCTGGACGAGCTCGCCGAGCTGATCGAGGCGGCGGGTGGGCGGACGCTCGGGCTGTTCTCCTCGATGCGGGCGGCGCAGTCCGCGGCAGAGGAGCTGCGGGGCAGGCTCGACATGCCGATCCTGCTGCAGGGCGAGGAGACGCTGGGCGAGCTGATCAAGGGGTTCGCGGCCGACGCGAAGACGTGCCTGTTCGGCACGCTCTCGCTCTGGCAGGGCGTCGATGTGCCGGGCGCGAACTGCCAGCTCGTGATCATGGACAAGATCCCGTTCCCGCGCCCGGACGATCCCCTGATGAGCGCCCGGCAGAAGGCCGTGGACGAGGCGGGCGGCAATGGCTTCATGGCGGTCGCCGCGACCCATGCGGCGCTGCTGATGGCCCAGGGGGCCGGTCGGCTCGTCCGGGCGTCGGGGGACCGCGGTGTGGTGGCGATCCTGGACCCGCGGCTGGCCACCGCGCGCTATGGGAGCTATCTGCGGGCCTCGCTGCCGGACTTCTGGTACACCACGGACCGTAATCAGGTGCGCCGCTCGCTGGCGGCGATCGACGCGGTGGCGACCGCGGCGGAAGCGGCGGAGGTGACGGCCGTGGAGACGACGGCCGTGGAAGCAGTGGAGGGGTAGCCCTCACGCGCTGGGCGTGGTCGCTCGCGCGTGCTGGGCGGCGGCCTCTCCGGGCCTCTGCTGCCCGGGTGGGGTCCCATGCGGCATGAGACGGGCCCCGGAACCGGCGCAGAGGTCCCGAGGCCCGGTCAGGGGCGGAGGCTCACACGCGACGCAGGACCGCGACCACCTTGCCGAGGATGGTCGCCTCGTCGCCGGGGATCGGCTGGTACGCGGAGTTGTGCGGCAGGAGCCAGACGTGCCCGTCCTCGCGCTTGAAGCGCTTGACGGTCGCCTCGCCGTCGAGCATGGCGGCGACGATGTCGCCGTTCTCGGCGACGGGCTGACGGCGGACCGTGACCCAGTCCCCGTCGCAGATGGCGGCCTCGATCATGGAGTCGCCGACGACCTTCAGGACGAAGAGCTCACCGTCTCCGACGAGCTGCCGGGGGAGGGGGAACACGTCCTCGACGGACTCCTCGGCGAGGATCGGTCCGCCTGCCGCGATGCGGCCGACCAGCGGGACGTACGAAGCGGCCGGCTTGCCCGTGGTGTCGGTGGCCTGGGTGCTCGGCTGGTCCGAGCCACGGACCTCGTACGCCCGGGGGCGGTGCGGGTCGCGGCGCAGGAAGCCCTTGCGCTCCAGGGCCATGAGCTGATGCGCCACCGAGGAGGTGCTGGAGAGGCCGACCGCCTGACCGATCTCGCGCATCGACGGCGGATATCCCCGCCGCTGCACCGAGTCCCTGATGACCTCGATCACCCGGCGCTGGCGATCGGTGAGTCCGGAGCTGTCGGCGCGGATTCCTGGAGGTCGGCCCGGCAGGGAGCGCGTGGGCTTGGGCCCCTCCTGGTTCGTGGCTGCGTCATTCATGGCATGCACCGGCTCGAATCGGCTCTGGGAGCGGTCCTGGGCAGTGATGGTGGCGCTGTCTGCGGTGGTGGTCACGTCGGTCGGCCCCTCTCGAGATGTTCTCCCTAGTTAGCCAACGGTAGTTGCTTTCGAAAGGTTGCGCCAAACACACGTTCGAGTGAAAAATCGTAGATTGCCTGACGCGATCATGTGTCTGGGTGTATGGCTAACGCCCGGGCCGAATGGAAATTCGGTTCATTACGGTACGCTTCACCGCCGAGGCCGTGGCCCTGCCGGGTGCGGTTCCCATAGTGCCATTCGGTGCTCCGTCAACAGGGCACCGGCCCTTCCGGGCGATGTCGGTGCCGGGTGCCCGTGGTCGCGCGCCTGGCGTGCGCCGGGACATGCGGGGGTCACGAGCCGCGACGCGGGCCGGCGCCGGACGCGACACGCGCTCGTGTCGAAATTTACGGCAAACCCCAGATCTAGTGGTTGGATTGCAGCCGCGGCCCAGAAGTTGTGGTCCCCGGTCTTTCGAGCCCGTGGGCATCGCCTATGCTTGGGGCTGCTTCGAGGGCCCTGAGGGCCCGTTGAGGTTTTTGAGTCGCGCCGTGAAGGAGGGTTGGGAGTTCCATGCACTGCCCCTTCTGCAGGCACCCCGACAGCCGCGTAGTCGACAGCCGCACCACTGATGACGGCACGTCGATCCGCAGGCGCCGTCAGTGTCCGGACTGCACGCGTCGTTTCACGACCGTGGAGACCTGCTCGCTGATGGTGGTCAAGCGCAGCGGTGTCACCGAGCCCTTCAGCCGCACCAAGGTCATCAACGGCGTCCGCAAGGCATGCCAGGGGCGGCCCGTGACCGAGGACGCGCTCGCCGCGCTCGGCCAGCGCGTCGAGGAAGCGGTCCGGGCCACCGGAAGCGCCGAACTGACCACCCACGACGTGGGACTGGCCATACTCGGCCCGCTGCAGGAACTCGACCTCGTCGCCTATCTGCGCTTCGCGTCCGTGTACCGGGCGTTCGACTCGCTCGATGACTTCGAGACCGCCATCGAAGAGCTGCGGGGGCGGCGCGATGCCGCGCCGGACAGCTCCGGTACGGAGCGGCCCGCGACCGGCCGCGGGCCCGGGGGGACTGCCGAAGTCCCGCAGCCTGCCACCGCCGCCGACTGACCGGATCCCGGATCACGGTCCGGCGGCTGACCAGACCTGTCGTGGGTCGTCCGTAGGGGCGCCCGCGACATCAAGACACACACCGTGCTGCGGGAAGAACGCGGCACTTCAGGGCGTTTTAGCCTGATACAGGGAGGCGGCATGACCGAGACGACGAGCGGCCCCGCACGAGGTTCCCGCGCCAAGGGAGCCAAGGGCGGCAAGGGCCTGCGCATGGAGCGCATTCACACGACCCCCGGCGTGCATCCGTACGACGAGGTGGCCTGGGAGCGCCGCGACGTCGTCATGACCAATTGGCGCGACGGCTCGGTCAACTTCGAGCAGCGTGGCGTCGAGTTCCCCGACTTCTGGTCGGTGAACGCGGTCAACATCGTCACGAGCAAGTACTTCCGCGGCGCGGTCGGCACCCCCCAGCGCGAGGTGAGCCTCAAGCAGCTCATCGACCGCATCGTGAAGACGTACCGGAAGGCCGGCGAGGACTACAAGTACTTCGCCTCGCCCGCCGACGCCGAGATCTTCGAGCACGAGCTGGCGTACGCCCTCCTGCACCAGATCTTCAGCTTCAACAGCCCGGTGTGGTTCAACGTCGGCACGCCCCAGCCGCAGCAGGTGTCCGCCTGCTTCATCCTGTCCGTCGACGACTCCATGGAGTCGATCCTCGACTGGTACAAGGAAGAGGGAATGATCTTCAAGGGCGGCTCCGGCGCCGGCCTGAACCTCTCCCGCATCCGTTCCTCCAAGGAACTGCTGTCCTCCGGAGGCAACGCCTCGGGCCCGGTCTCCTTCATGCGGGGCGCCGACGCGTCCGCAGGAACGATCAAGTCGGGCGGTGCCACGCGCCGCGCGGCCAAGATGGTCATCCTCGACGTCGACCACCCCGACATCGAGGGCTTCATCGAGACCAAGGTCAAGGAAGAGGAGAAGATCCGCGCGCTGCGTGACGCGGGCTTCGACATGGACCTGGGCGGCGACGACATCACGTCCGTCCAGTACCAGAACGCCAACAACTCGGTCCGCGTGAACGACACGTTCATGAAGGCGGTCGAGGAGGGCGGCAAGTTCGGCCTGACGTCCCGGATGACCGGCGACGTCATCGAGGAGGTCGACGCCAAGTCCCTCTTCCGCAAGATGGCCGAGGCCGCCTGGGCCTGCGCCGACCCCGGCATCCAGTACGACGACACCATCAACGCCTGGCACACCTGCCCGGAGTCCGGCCGCATCAACGGCTCGAACCCCTGCAGCGAGTACATGCACCTGGACAACACGTCCTGCAACCTCGCCTCGCTGAACCTGATGAAGTTCCTCAAGGACGACGGCAAGGGCAACCAGTCCTTCGAGTCCGAGCGCTTCGCCAAGGTCGTCGAGCTGGTCATCACGGCGATGGACATCTCCATCTGCTTCGCGGACTTCCCGACGCAGAAGATCGGCGAGAACACCCGCGCCTTCCGCCAGCTCGGCATCGGCTACGCCAACCTGGGCGCCCTCCTGATGGCGACCGGCCACGCGTACGACTCCGACGGCGGCCGCGCCCTCGCCGGCGCCATCACGTCGCTGATGACCGGCACCTCGTACAAGCGCTCCGCGGAGCTCGCCGCGGTCGTCGGCCCGTACGACGGCTACGCCCGCAACGCCACTCCGCACCAGCGCGTCATGAAGCAGCACGCCGACGCCAACGCCGCGGCCGTCCGCATGGACGACCTGGACACCCCGATCTGGGCCGCCGCCACGGAGTCCTGGCAGGACGTCCTGCGGCTGGGTGAGAAGAACGGTTTCCGTAACTCGCAGGCTTCGGTCATCGCCCCCACCGGCACCATCGGTCTGGCGATGTCCTGCGACACGACCGGCCTCGAGCCCGACCTCGCGCTGGTCAAGTTCAAGAAGCTGGTCGGCGGCGGCTCGATGCAGATCGTCAACGGCACCGTCCCGCAGGCCCTGCGCCGCCTGGGCTACCAGGAGGAGCAGATCGAGGCGATCGTCGCCCACATCGCCGAGCACGGCAACGTGATCGACGCCCCTGGTCTGAAGACCGCGCACTACGAGGTCTTCGACTGCGCCATGGGCGAGCGCTCCATCTCCGCGATGGGCCACGTCCGGATGATGGCGGCCATCCAGCCGTGGATCTCCGGCGCGCTCTCCAAGACGGTCAACCTCCCGGAGACCGCCACCGTCGAGGACGTCGAAGAGGTCTACTTCGAGGCGTGGAAGATGGGCGTCAAGGCGCTCGCCATCTACCGCGACAACTGCAAGGTCGGTCAGCCCCTCTCCGCCAAGAAGAAGGAGGAGGAGAAGACCGAGATCGCCGAGAAGGCCGAGGACACGATCCGTGCCGCGGTCGAGAAGGTCGTCGAGTACCGTCCGGTCCGCAAGCGCCTGCCGAAGGGCCGTCCCGGCATCACCACGTCCTTCACGGTCGGCGGCGCCGAGGGCTACATGACGGCCAACTCCTACCCGGACGACGGTCTGGGCGAGGTCTTCCTGAAGATGTCCAAGCAGGGCTCGACCCTCGCGGGCATGATGGACGCCTTCTCCATCGCCGTCTCCGTCGGCCTGCAGTACGGCGTGCCCCTGGAGACGTACGTCTCCAAGTTCACGAACATGCGCTTCGAGCCGGCCGGTATGACGGACGACCCGGACGTGCGGATGGCGCAGTCGATCGTCGACTACATCTTCCGCCGCCTGGCGCTGGACTTCCTGCCCTTCGAGACCCGCTCCGCGCTCGGCATCCACTCCGCCGAGGAGCGTCAGCGGCACCTGGAGACCGGTTCGTACGAGCCGTCCGACGAGGACGTCGACGTCGAGGGGCTGGCCCAGTCCGCCCCGCGGCAGACGGAGTCCCTGAAGGCGGTCGCCACGCCGGAGCCGGAAGCCGCGGAGGACATCCCGCAGCAGGCGCACACCAGCGCCGAGCTCGTCGAGATGCAGCTCGGCATCCAGGCCGACGCGCCGCTGTGCTTCTCCTGCGGCACGAAGATGCAGCGCGCGGGCTCGTGCTACATCTGCGAGGGCTGCGGCTCCACCAGCGGTTGCAGCTGAGCGTCTGACGCCGTGAGGTGAGGGGCGGCGGGGCCAGGACGGCCCCGCCGCCCCTCACCGTTCGCGGTGCGGCCTTCGCCGTTCGCGATCACGGGCCGCTCAGCGCGCCGTGCCCATCTCGGCGGCGAAGGCCGCCAGGTCCGTGTCGAAGCCGCGGAGCAGCTCGCGGAACGCCCAGTGGCCGTCCGGATCCCGGGAGAACTCGCCGATCACGGCCGCCGTGCATCCGGAGACCTCGGCGAAGTCGTGCTCCGCGAGATCGGTGTACGCCTCCCGGACGCGCACCGAGGTGTTCGCGACCTCGCCGAAGACCCGCCCCTCCGGGGGCTGCTGGATGGCCACGCCGACCAGCACGCGCGTGTACCGCTCGGAGAGCCGCTCCAGCTCCAGGACCATGACCTCGTCGTAGCCGAAGCCCTGGCCCGTCCTGCTGTCCCTGCTGAGCGTGATGGTGCCGTCGGGGGAGCGGCTGTCGAAGTGCACGAGGTAGGCCGGACGGCCCTCGGGGTCGTCGGCGGTGTACGTCGCGGCCACTATGTCCAGGTCGTGGGGAGACGCCCCCATGGGGCTCGGGTCCCACTTCAGCCCGACCTCGACCTTCTTGAGCCCCTTCCTGATGTTGCTCACCGAACTCCCCCTCGGGATTTGTGCGTTGTCGGTCTCTGTGCGCTGTTCCGTGCTGCGACCGTGCGTTGTGCAGCGCTACGACCACGCTACGGCTTGCCGCTGACATCGGTGCCACGAACCCTGCGGATCGCTGCGACGCGGGCCCGAGGGCGCCGGCTCGCGCCGTCCAGCTTTGCGCCCCGCGCGACGGCAGCGATCATTGTGCCCATGACATGGAACGGGGAAGAACTGGACGTCGATGCCTACTTGGCGAGGATCGGGTACGACGGCGAGGTGAAGCCCGACCTGGAGACGCTGCGCGCGCTCCACCGGGCTCATGTTGCCTCGATCCCCTTCGAGAACCTGGAGGTCATGCTCGGCCGCCCGGTTCCGCTGGAACTGGCGGCACTGCAGGACAAGATGGTCCGCAGACGGCGCGGGGGCTACTGCTACGAACAGAACCTCCTGTTCGCCGCGGCCCTGGAGCGCGTCGGCTTCGCCGTCAGTGGACGTGGCGCCCGGGTCAGGGCGGGAGCGTCCGCCACGCGCGCGGTGACGCACATGCTCCTGCGCGTCGAGGCGGACGGCGAACAGTGGCACTGCGACGTCGGCTTCGGCGCGGACGGGCTGCTCGAACCCATCCTCATGCGGGAAGGCGTCGACGTACGACAAGGAGAGTGGCGGTACGCCATCGCGGCCGAGGAGGACGGCGTGCGGGTGCTGCGCACGGAGGGCCCCGACGGCTGGTTCGACCTCTACGCCTACACGACGGCCCAGTGTCTGCCCGTCGACTACGTAGTGATGAACCACTACACCTCAACTCACCCCCGGTCGTCCTTCATCCGGCGCCCGGTGCTGCAACAGGCCGGTCCCGAGGTGCGCCGTCGGCTGGTCGGCGCGCGACTGATCCGCACGCACCCCGACGGTTCCACGGAAGAACACGACGTACCTGTAAGCGAGTTGAGGGAGACGCTCGCCCGGGAGTTCGGCATCGAGCTCGACGACGACGACTTCACCGAGCTTGTCAGGGCGCACTACGCCGGAGCGTGACCCGGGCCACGCGCCGCGCCGTACGATGGCGCGGTGCTGGTCAAGTGGATTCGCTGCACCGTGGTGGACCGCCGGGGTTTCGAGCGGGCGCAGCGAAAGTGGGCGGGGCTTCTGGGGGAGCCGGGGTTCCGGGGACAGGGCGGGGGATGGAGCCGTGGCCGGCCGTACGTGGCCCATGTCTTCGCGTTCTGGGAGAGCCGTGCCTTCTACGACTCCTTCATGGCGCGCTCGCACGACCGGCTCGCCGCGTCGCAGGTGGGCACCTACAAGAACCTCCAGGCCAAGCTCTTCGATCACCGCTTCGACGTGAAGACGGGTTTCGAGCCGCGCTTCACGGACGCGGACGTGGTGCGGGTGGCGCACTGTCGCGTCCATGAGGCGCGGGTCGAGAACTTCGCGCTGATGCAGGAGAAGGTCTGGAACCCCGCGATGGCGGGCTCGCCCGGCATGGTGCGCGGGCTCTTCGGGGAGGCCCCGGGGCACGAGTTCCTGGTCCTCTCGATGTGGCAGTCCGCCGCCGAGCACGGGAAGTACCGCGTGGAACGGATCGAACGCCTCGCGCTGCGGGCGCAGACCGAGGCGGACGTGGCGGCGCTCGCGGGGGATGTCGTGCAGTTGGAGCCGTCCTGGACGGTGTGAGGTGCGGGCCCTTCCGGCCGGTCTGTCCGGATCGCGCCGGCCTACGTGTGGGGGCCCTCTCGGCCAACCCGTTGATCAGCGCCTTGTGAACGCTCCGGCGCGCGCGGCGGCCAGCACCGCTGCGGCGGATTGATCGGCGAGCGCCGTGTCGACCGGCTCGCGCGTGATGAACAGGCGCAGCATCAGCGGTGCGGAGACGGCGCGTACCAGCGCCGCCGCGTCGGTGTCCCGGTCCGTCTCGCCCCGCTCCACGGCCCGCGCGACCACTGTCTCGCAGCGTGAGAACCGCTCGGTGTAGAAGGCGTGCAGGGCGTCGGCCGCCCGGGAGGACTGGAACGAGGCGGCGATGAACGCCGTCGGCGCGGCGGCCCTCGACTCGTCGGCGAACGCGTCGACGACTTCGCGTGCGAGAGCGCGCAGATCGCCCGCCAGGCTGCCGGTGTCCGGGGGCGTCCAGGCGTCCTCGCCGGCGAGGTCGAGCGCGTCGGCCACCAGGCCCTCGAGGCCGCCCCAGCGCCGGTACAGCGTGGTCTTGTGCACGCCCGAGTGTTCGGCGACGTATTCGACTGTCAGGCCCGGGTAGCCGTGGTCGCTCAGGCCGCTCAGCACGGCGTCGCGGACGGCTGCCCGGGTGCGGGCGGTGCGGCCGCCGGGGCGGCGGGTGCCGGGGGCCGGGCTCTGGTCGGCGGGAATGGCCTGGTGGGTGGGAATGGCCTGGTCGGAGGGAACGGCCTGGCCGGTCTCGTCGATCTCATCGGCCTCATCGGTCTTGTCGACCTTGCTCGTCATCTCGGTCCTTCAGATCTGGCGGGCCATCGAATCCGGCCTTCGGTCCATCGGGTCTGGCTGCGCTGGGTCCGCACGAACTCTCAATCGCTACTGCTGTTGCGTTAGTGCGGGTGACTGTGCCACACTCATCGTAATGCGACAAGCGTTGCGTTTGCTTGTCGGTGTGCGTGATCGCGGTGTGTGGAACCGCTGTGCGGAATGGCATGTACGGAATCGGGGGTGCCCATGCCTACTCAAATCTCGGTACGTGGCGTGACGAAGGCACGAGGCGAACGCCTCCTGTTCGACGACGTCTCCTTCACCGTCCGCCCGGGCGAGCGCGTCGGGGTCGTGGGGGAGAACGGCGCGGGGAAGTCGACGCTCCTGCACCTGCTGGCCGGGCGCGACCGGCCGGACGTTGGTGAGGTGGTCAGCGTCGCGGAAGAAGGTGCAGGGTTCCTCGCGCAGACACCGCAGTTGCCGGCGGACCGCAGTGTGGGGGACGCCATCGACGCGGCCCTGTCCGAACTGCGCTCCATGGAGCGGCGGTTGCGGCAGCTGGAGGCCGGCCTCGGCACGGCATCCGAGCCGGCGCTGAGGGAATACGGCGATCTGCTCACGGCCTTCGAACTGCGCGGTGGGTACGAGGCGGACGCGCGCGTCGACAAGGCCGTGCACGGTCTCGGGCTCGGGCACATGGACCGCGCGCGGGTGCTCGGCAGCCTGTCCGGCGGCGAGCAGGCACGCCTCGGCCTCGCCTGCCTGATCGCCGCCTCCCCGGAAGTCATGTTCCTGGACGAGCCGACCAACCATCTCGACGAGGACGCGCTCGACTGGCTGGAGACCGCTCTGCTGGCCCATCCCGGCACGGTTATAGCGGTCTCGCACGACCGGACCTTCCTGGAGCGCGTGGCCACCGCGATCCTCGAAGTGGACGAAGCCCGCCGCACCGTCGTGCGGTACGGGGACGGCTATCAGGGCCTGCTCGCCGAGCGCGCGGCGGCCCGGCGGCGCTGGGAGCAGTCCTACGCGGAATGGTGCGAGGAGACGCGACGGCTCGAGGAGTTCTCGGCGACCACGGCCCACGCGGTGGCCGGTGGCCGGGGCATGAAGGACAACAACAAAATGGCGTACGACCGCGCGGGAGGCAGGGTCCAGGCATCCGTCGCGGGGCGCGTGCGCAACGCCCAGGAGAGGCTGCGCCGACTGCGCGAGCACCCCGTGCCCAGACCGCCGGAGCCACTGCGCTTCGCCGCGCGGCCGATGGCCGGAGCCGTCGAGGGAGACCTGGTGGCGCTGCGGGACGTGCGGGTCGGGGACCGGCTGCGCGTCCAGGAGCTCACGGTCTCGGCGGGCGAGCGGCTCCTCGTCCACGGAGACAACGGCGCCGGCAAATCCACCCTGCTGCGGACCATGGCGGGCGTCGTCGAACCGGACGAGGGCTCGGTCGTCCGCCGAGGACGCATCGGGTACCTCGCCCAGGAGATACCGGTACGACGCCCCGCCGAGCGCGTGCTCGCCACGTTCGGGAAGGGCCTGCCGCTCACCGAGGACGAACAGGCCGAACTGCTCCTGTCCTACGGCCTGTTCCGCTCCCGGGACCTGCACGTGCCCGTCGGTTCGCTCTCCGCGGGGCAGCGCAGAAGGCTCGCCCTCGCACGGCTGCTCGCCAGACCCGCGGACCTGCTCCTGCTCGACGAACCGGCCAACCACCTGGCCCTCGCCCTCGTGGAGGAACTGGAGGAGGCCCTCGACCGGTGGACGGGCGCCCTCGTGGTCGTCTCCCACGACCGCCTCCTGCGCCGCCGTTTCACCGGGCGCATACGCCGGATGGAGTCGGGGCGGCTACCCGGCTGAGCCGCTCGGGGAGCAGCCGATCTAGGGTCGACCCATGGCACGACCGCGGCGCATCGTTCTCGTCCGGCACGGCGAGTCGGCAGGCAACGCCGACGACACCGTGTACGAACGCGAGCCCGACCACGCGCTGGCCCTCACCGAGACGGGCCGGCTCCAGGCCGAGGAGACCGGGAAGGAGATGCGGGAGCTGTTCGGCCGGGAGCGGGTGAGCGTGTACGTCTCGCCGTACCGCCGCACCCACGAGACGTTCCAGGCGTTGCGGCTCGACCCCGAACTGGTGCGGGTGCGGGAGGAGCCGCGGCTGCGGGAGCAGGACTGGGGGAACTGGCAGGACCGGGACGACGTCAGGCTGCAGAAGGCGTACCGCGACGCCTACGGGCACTTCTTCTACCGCTTCGCCCAGGGCGAGTCCGGTGCCGATGTCTACGACCGCGTCGGCGCCTTCCTGGAAAGCCTCTACCGCAGCTTCGAGGCCCCCGATCATCCTCCGAACGTCCTGCTCGTCACCCATGGGCTGACCATGCGGCTGTTCTGTATGCGCTGGTTCCACTGGTCGGTGGCGGAGTTCGAGTCGCTGTCCAACCCGGGCAACGGCGAGTCGCGGGCGCTGCTGCTCGGCGAGGACGGCAAGTACGCACTCGACCGGCCGTTTGAACGCTGGCGTGAGCCGGAGCCGTACGGCATCACCGGATAGAGTGACAGGGCGATGACCGCTGACCTCTTCTCCGTACGGCGCCTTGACCGCGCCCTCGCCAGCCTGCGTGGTCTCGCGGTGGGAGACGCGCTGGGCTCCCAGTTCTTCACGCCCGCGCACTACCCGCTGCTGAAGCGGCGCGAGCTGCCCGAGGGGCCCTGGCCCTGGACCGACGACACCGAGATGGCCTGCTCCGTCCTGTCTGTCCTCGCCGCGCACGGCAGGATCGACCAGGACGCCCTGGCCGCCTCCTTCGCCGAGCACCACCACGCCGACCGGGGCTACGGCCCCGCCGTGAACCAGTTGCTCGGTCGGATCCGTGACGGTGGGGACTGGCGGGAGCTGGCCTCCGCCCTGTTCAAGGGGCAGGGGTCCTGGGGGAACGGCGCGTCCATGCGGATCGCTCCGCTCGGCGCCTGGTACGCCGACGACCCGGAGCAGGCGACCCACCAGGCGGAGATCTCGGCCTACCCGACGCACCAGCACCGCGAGGCCGTGGTGGGCGCGATGGCGGTGGCCGCCGCGGCGGCGCTGGCGGCCGACCCCGCGGGGCCGCCGGCTCCCAAGACGCTGCTCGACGGTGTCATCGACCTGGTGCCGCGCAGTGCCGTGGGTGCAGGGCTGCGGCGGGCGCGGGACATGCTCGACTACGACGACGCCGGGACGGTGGCCGCCGTGCTGGGGTGCGGGCGCCGGACGACGGCGCACGACACGGTGCCGTTCGCGCTGTGGTCGGCGGCTCGCGCGCTCGGTGCGTACGAACGGGCCTTCTGGGACACCGTGCGGGTGGGCGGTGACATGGACACCACCTGCGCGATCGTGGGCGGGGTCGTGGCCGCCGGGGCCGAGGGGGTGCCACCGGCCGCGTGGCTGGAGCGGACCGAGCCGCTGCCGGACTGGGTGCCGGTGGCCTCGGCCTGAGCGGGCTGAGTGGCCTGAGCGGGTTGAGTGGCCTGCGTGGCCTGAGCGGCGGCCCGATCGCGAGACGGCGTGGGCGCCCCTGAGTGGTGGTGACGGTGGCCACGTGTGTGCCGGGCCGGCCTTGCCGGTGTGGACGGCCCGGCACACACGTCCCCCGTCAGCCCCCCGCTGGACCTGCCGCGCTCGCCGTGCCGGCGAGGGCGTCCAGGTCGCTCTTGCGCACTCGGATCACGAGTACGGCGATGATCAGGGCGAGCACGGCCATGGCGACGGCCGGTATGAAGGCCGTGGAGATGCCCTTGGCCAGCACCTCGTGGCCCCATGGCGCGGGTAGTTCGCCGGACTTGGCGAAGGCGGCCTTCTCCTGTGGGGAGGCGTTCGCCATGAAGTCCGGGACCTGTTCCTTGGCCTCGTCCCGGCTCGCGGTGCCGAAGACCGTCGTCAGGATGGACAGGCCGAGCGACCCGCCCACCTGCTGGGTCGCGTTGAGCAGCCCCGACGCGGCCCCCGCCTCGTGCACGGCGACGCCGGACACCGCGGTGAGGGTCAGCGTCACGAAGTTCAGGCCCATGCCGAAGCCGAACAGGAGCATCGGACCGAGGACCCCGCTCGCGTACGAACTGTCCGGAGTGATGAACGTCTGCCACCCGAGGCCCAGGGCGACGATGGCGGAGCCGGTCACCATGAAGGGCTTGGGGCCGAGAACCGGCAGGAAGCGCTGCGACAGACCCGCGCCGACCACGATCGCGACCGTGACGGGCAGGAAGGCGAGGCCGGCCTCGATCGGGGTGTAGTTCAGCACGTTCTGCACGAAGAGCACGATGAAGAAGAACATGCCGAACATGGCCGCGGCGAGGCTGAGCATGATCACGTACGTACCCGACCGGTTGCGGTCGGCGAACATCTTCAGCGGTGTGATCGGCTCCTTGGCGCGGCGCTCGATGAAGACGAAGGCCACGAGCAGCACGACCGCCGCGGCGAACGAGCCGAGGGTGAGGCTGTCGCGCCAGCCGTCCTCGGAGGCCCTGATGAAGCCGTAGACCAGCGAGGCCATGCCGGCTGTCGAGGTCAGCGCGCCCACGAAGTCGAAGCGGCCCGGATGGCGCTCGGACTCGCTGATGTAGAGCGGAGTGAGGACGGCGATCAGCACGCCGATGGGTACGTTCACGAACAGCACCCAGCGCCAGTCCAGCCACTCGGTGAGCATGCCGCCCGCCAGCAGGCCGATCGCGCCGCCGCCCGCGGAGACGGCCGCGAAGACACCGAACGCGCGGTTCCGCTCGGGCCCCTCGGGGAACGTGGTCGTGATCAGGGCCAGCGATGTGGGCGACGCGATCGCGCCACCGACGCCCTGGAGGGCACGCGCCGCGAGCAACTGCCAGGGTTCCTGGGCGAATCCGCCGAGCAGCGAGGCGAGCGTGAAGAGCAGGATGCCGAACATGAAGACCCGGCGGCGGCCCAGGATGTCACCGGCGCGGCCGCCGAGAAGCAGCAGGCCGCCGAAGGTGAGGGTGTACGCACTCACGACCCAAGTGAGGTCCGTAGTGGAGAACTTGAGCGCGTCCTGAATGTGCGGGAGCGCGATGTTCACAATCGTCGCGTCCAGTACCACCATGAGTTGGCAGGCGGCGATGATGGTGAGCGCCACACCCGGGCGCCCTTCCCGTCGGGCCGCTCCAGGGTTTTGATCTTGAGTTAATTGAGAGGTTGTCACTATGGGTCCCCCACAAGAGCGTTAGTGAACGCAGACGTTCACTGTCGCGCTTACGGTAGTGAAACCCTGACAGTGAACGCAAGCGTTCACTGAGGGCTACCTTGATTGCTCAACGGAGATGTGCAGATGGTTACTTCGCGTTGGACGTCCGCCTCCGCTCAGGCGGTCGCCTCGCGCCGTCGGGGCCCCGTGCTGGAACGCGCGATCCTCGAGTCCGCGCTGGAACAGCTCAGTACGGTCGGCTGGAGCGGACTGACGATGGAGGGCGTGGCCGCGGGCGCGCAGACGGGAAAGGCGGCGGTCTACCGCCGCTGGCCGTCCAAGGAGGATCTCGTCGTCAATGCCCTCCAGGCCGGCCTGCCCAAGGTCGACGACGTTCCGGACTGCGGAAGCGTCCGCGAGGACCTGCTGCAATTGTGCCGACAGATGCGCGCGGCCATGACGTCGAGGCCCGGCTATGCCCTGATGGCCGTTCTTCACGAATGCGACACGGCAACCGCCGAACGCTTCCACGGCGTGATCGTCGAAGGTGTCATCGAGCCGAGTGTGGAACTCATCAGGCAGGTCATGCGGCGAGGAATGGAGCGCGGAGAGGTGCGTTCCGGAGCGACCGACCAGTACGTCTGTGATGTGATTCCGGCGATGATGATGTATCGCTCCAAGGTGTGCGGGAGCGAATGGCCCGACGAGGAATTCGTCAGCCTCATCGACCAGGTCATGATGCCGCTGCTGCGCCCGTGAGGGCCTCGGCCGGGGCTCGGCGAACCGGGGTGTCGCGAGTGGTCATCGGCGGCGTAGGCTGATGACGCCATGCCGTACGAAGCACCCACCCACACCGTCGAGCGCTCCCTTCGCGCTACCACCGGAGCGAAGATCGTCGCCGGTGTCGACGAAGTCGGACGCGGAGCGTGGGCGGGACCGGTCACCGTCTGTGCGGCGGTGACGGGACTGCGTAGGCCGCCCACCGGACTCACCGACTCCAAGCTGATCAGCCCCAAGCGGCGTGCCGAGCTCGCCGAGGAGCTGGAGGGCTGGGTGACGGCACACGCCCTGGGCCATGCCTCGCACGAGGAGATCGACGACCTGGGCATGACCGCCGCGCTGCGGCTGGCCGCCTGCCGCGCCCTCGAAGGGCTGCCGGTCCGTCCGGAAGCGGTCATTCTCGACGGGAAGCACGACTATCTCGGGACGCCGTGGCGGGTCCGTACGGTCATCAAGGGCGATCAGTCCTGCGTGGCCGTCGCCGCGGCGTCGGTGATCGCCAAGGTTCGGCGCGACAAAATGATGGCCGAACTGGGCATCGACCATGCAGACTTCGGTTTTGCGGCCAACGCCGGTTATCCGTCGCCGGTGCACAAGGCCGCGCTGGCGGAACGGGGACCCACTCCCTACCACCGGCTCACGTGGGCGTATCTTGATGCGCTGCCCCAGTGGCGGCACCTCAAGAAAGCCCGCACCTGGGCGGAGGGAAACGTTCCGGAAATCGAGGGCCAGCTCGGCTTTGACTTCTGATGTTTTCCGCAGTTCCGGTCGCACTCATGTGCCACCCGCCGACGCGTGTCGCGTCGGCGTTTGATAGACAACAACGCATGCCTCTCATTCCCGAGGAGCCTCAGATTCACGAGAGTGCCCAGGGTCCCCGCGCCACGCCGGCCAACAGCCGTACCGCGCCGACCCCCCGCCCCGTACCCGGCCCGCGTCCCGCGGCGCCGTCGCGGCCCGGACGTCCCGGTCCCGCACGGCCGATGCCGCCCGCGCAGCGCGCGACGCGTGAACCGGCCGTCAAGCCCGGGCCCACCGCCCAGGCCGCCAGGCCGGAGCCGACGGCTCCGGCTGTCCCCGAAACTTCCACCACCGGCGCCGCCGCCGAGGTCCCGCAGATCCAGCTGATCCCGGCTTCCGTCGAAGGCGCCCTGGACGCCGCCGAGGAAGCCGTCGACCTGCTGCTCGACTCGGGTCGCGCTCCCGGCGACGTCCTGGTGATCACCACGGGCGAACTCCACCCGTGGGCCACGCACGAGCTGTCCTTCGGCGAGGACGCCTACTGGGCTCAGCACGACGCGGGCGACGACGTGTTCTACGCCGGCGCCGCCGCTCTGCACCGTGCCGCCGCCCGCCCCGTGGTCGTCGTGGCCCTGAACGGCGGCAGCGAGGAGGTCGCCGTGGCGGCCCTGCCGACGGCGCTCACCCGGGCCGGAGCCCTGCTGGTCGTCTGCGGCGATCCGCAGCGGATCAACGCGATGCTGGGCGCGGGCGTCTGACGCCTTCGCCCGGCGGGCACGCCGCGGCGCCGATGTGTCGCGGCGCCACGCGCCACCCTGCGCACGTCCGCGGGCGGTGCGCGGCGCTCCGGCCGCAGGCGCGGGCCCATGCGCATGCGTGGTGTCGTGGTGCGGTGCGTGGTACGCGCGTGTGATGCGCGCCGTCGGTGTGCTCGGTGCTGGTGTCCGGCTCGGTCCCGCGCCCGGCGTACGGAATCGGGTCGACGTACGGAGCCGGGCCAGCGTACGGAGTCGGGTCAGCGGGTGGAGGCGGGTCAGCGTGCGGAGGCGCGACGTAACAACTCAGACGCCGCGCCGCCCATCCGCGGCTGCGGAGGCGCATCGGCGGCAGAGAGGTCCTCGGGGGGTGAACCGGCGCTCGGCCGACGGCCCCCGCGCCCCTCGCCGAGCACCTGCCAACCGTCCCGGGTCAGGGTGATGTACGCCCCGCACCGCAGCCCGTGCAGCGTGCACGCGTCCCGCAGCCCCCACATCCAGGCGCCGTCCTCCTGGGTCCAACGCCCGTCGCCGTCACGGCAGTAGAGCAGGACGGCCGTACGCACCGGGGTGCGGCGGCGCAGGTCGTGCGGGATGACGCGGCGCAGCTGCGCGAGCAGCGCGTTGCGGAACACCCAGCCGTCGGCCACGCTCGCACGCCGCGCGAACGACGCGGACGCCCTGACCCGCTCCTCCTGGTCGAGGACGGCCACGACCGCCGTGGCCGGAGTGGGCCGGTGGCGGGCGTGCAGACCGCTCACGACCTCGCGGGGGTCACGCAGCAGCGGGATCTCGGCGGCCGACCACTCCGCGGGCTCGAGCATGCGCGTGAGCGGCTCACCGGAATCAGGTATCGCCGCGACGGCCGCGGGATTCGGCGACGGCGCCGCGGCGGACGGAGTGAATCCGAAGGTCACGTTCCTCCCTTCGGCTGCACGCCCCCGCAGAGGGCGGCGTCGGACTTGGGGGCGCACCGCGGCACAGCCCTACCGGACCACGGGAGCCGCGCGGGAGCACTTCCAATTCTTCCCGTCGTATTGGCTTGCGGCAACGAGCAATTGAAGCCGTCGCCCCGTATCCGGCGATACGTCTCGCATATCCCTGCCCACGGGGCACCTCGTCCAAGCCCGCTTCCCGCCCGTACGGCCGGGACCAGTGGTAACACTCCCTTGAGCGGGTGGGTTCGCCGATTGTCAGTGCCATCGGGTTGCATGGGGGCATGGACGATCTGGAGCTGCGCACCGAAGCCGACACCATTCTCGCCGAGCTGGTCGGTGATCCGGGCGGCTCGGCGCGGCTGCGGGAGGACCAGTGGCAGGCGGTGGCGGCCCTGGTCAACGAGCGGCGGCGGGCCCTGGTGGTGCAGCGGACGGGGTGGGGCAAGTCCGCGGTGTACTTCGTCGCCACCGCGCTGCTGCGCCGGCGCGGCTCCGGACCGACCGTGATCGTCTCGCCGCTGCTCGCGCTGATGCGGAACCAGGTGGGGGCGGCCGAGCGGGCCGGTATCCGGGCGCGCACCATCAACTCCGCCAACCCGGAGGAGTGGGACGCCATCTACGGAGAGGTGGAGCGCGGTGAGACCGACGTGCTCCTCGTGAGTCCCGAGCGGCTCAACTCGGTCGACTTCCGTGAGCAGCTGCTGCCCAAGCTCGCGGCCACGACCGGCCTCCTCGTGGTCGACGAGGCGCACTGCATCTCCGACTGGGGACACGACTTCCGCCCCGACTACCGACGGCTGCGGGCGATGCTCGCCGACCTGGCCCCCGGCGTGCCGGTGCTTGCCACGACGGCGACCGCGAACGCCCGGGTGACGGCGGACGTGGCCGAGCAGTTGGGCACGGGCGCGGGGGAGGCGCTGGTGCTGCGGGGCGCGCTGGACCGGGAGAGCCTGCGTCTTGGCGTGGTCCGGCTGCCCGACGCCGCGCACCGGCTCGCCTGGCTCGCGGAGCATCTGGACGAGCTGCCGGGCTCGGGGATCATCTACACGCTGACGGTGGCCGCGGCCGAGGAGGCCACCGCCTATCTGCGCCAGCGCGGCTTCCGCGTCGCCTCCTACACGGGGCGCACGGAGAACGCCGACCGGCTGCAGGCCGAGGAGGACCTGCTGGCCAACCGGGTCAAGGCGCTGGTCGCGACGTCCGCGCTCGGCATGGGCTTCGACAAGCCGGACCTGGGCTTCGTGCTGCATCTCGGTTCGCCGTCGTCCCCGATCGCGTACTACCAGCAGGTGGGCCGCGCCGGACGCGGCGTGGAGCACGCCGATGTGGTGCTGCTGCCGGGCAAGGAGGACGAGGCGATCTGGCGCTACTTCGCCGATACGGCCTTCCCGCCCGAGGAGCAGGTCCGCCAGACCCTCGCGGCCCTCGCGGACGCGGGCCGGCCGCTGTCCGTGCCGGCGCTGGAGGCCGCGGTGGACCTGCGGCGCAGCCGGCTGGAGACGATGCTGAAGGTCCTTGACGTCGACGGCGCGGTCAAGCGGGTCAAGGGCGGCTGGGAGAGCACCGGCCGGCCATGGGTGTACGACGCGGAGCGGTACGCGTGGGTGGCGCGGCAGCGGGCCGCCGAGCAGCAGGCCATGCGTGACTACGTGAGCACGGACCGGTGCCGGATGGAGTTCCTGCGCCGGCAGCTCGACGACGAGGGGGCGGTCCCGTGCGGCCGCTGCGACAACTGCGCGGGCCCCTGGGTCGATTCCTCCGTGTCGGAGCAGACGCTGACGGCGGCGGCGAAGGAACTGGACCGGCCGGGGGTGGAGGTCGAGCCGCGCCGGATGTGGCCCACGGGCATGCCCGCGCTGGGCATCGAACTCAAGGGCCGCATCCCGGCCAAGGAGCAGTGCTCCACCGGCCGTGCCCTGGGGCGGCTCTCGGACATCGGCTGGGGCAACCGGCTGCGCCCGCTCCTCGCCGAGAACGCGCCCGACGGCCCGGTCCCCGACGAGGTCCTGCGGGCCGCGGTGGCCGTCCTCGCCGACTGGGCGCGCTCTCCCGGGGGGTGGGCGTCGAACGCCCCGGACGCCGGCGCCCGGCCGGTGGGCGTCGTCGCCGTGCCGTCCCTGGCCCGCCCGCAGCTGGTCGGTTCCCTCGCCGAGGGCATCGCGACCGTCGGCCGCCTCCCCTTCCTGGGGACGCTGACGTACACCGGACCGGGCGGCGCGCACGCGACCCGCCGCAGCAACTCCGCCCAACGCCTCCGGGAACTGTCCGGCGCCTTCGCCGTCTCCGATGAGCTGGCGGGCGCGCTGGCCGCCGCTTCCGGGCCCGTGCTGCTCGTGGACGACTACACCGACTCCGGGTGGACGCTCGCGGTCGCCGCCCGCCTGCTGCGCCGGGCGGGCGCCGACGGGGTGCTTCCGCTGGTGCTCGCCGCGGCGGGCTGAGTTTCCCCAGGTGAGCGGCTCCTCGTGTGCAGCCCTCGTCAGCAGCTCCTCGTAAGGAGTGCCTCGTCAGCAGCTCCTCGTACGGAGTTCCTCAAGGCCCGGGTGTCATGGCACCCGGGCCTTGCCTGTGTTCGCCCCCCAACAGAGCCTCCGAGTCGCCTATGTGACGTCGAGTCATGTGTCAGCCAGTCATGCAACGCATAGCCCGCTTGCATATCCTCGCCCCCTCTAGTTAGGTTAGCCTTACTTAACCGAGCGAGGGGGGTAAAGCGTGTTTGCCCGGGATGAGGAGGGCTCGGGCTCAGGCTCGGCCCCGGTCGCGCTGGTCACCGGCGCGGCCCGAGGAATCGGCGCCGCCGTGGTCGACGGGCTGGTCCGCGAGGGCGCCGCCGTCGCCGCCGTCGACATCGACGCGGACGGCCTGGCGGATCTCGCGGAGCGCTCGGAGGGGCGAGTCGTCCCCTTCGTCGCCGACGTGACGGACGCCGACGCGATCGCCGACGTCGTCGACCAGGCCGAGCGCGACATCGGACCGATCGGCATCGGTGTGTCCGTGGCGGGCATCCTGCGGCCGGGCCCGCTGTGCGAGACCACCGACAAGGACTGGGCGGACACCTTCTCCGTCAACACCACGGGAGTGTTCCTCGTCCTGCGCGAACTGGCCCGCAGGATGGTGCCGCGCGGGAGCGGGTCCCTGGTGACGGTCGCCTCCAACGCCGCGGGCGTCCCCCGCACCGGCATGGGCGCGTACGCGGCGTCCAAGGCCGCGACCACCATGCTCACCCACTGCCTGGGGCTCGAAGTGGCCCGCCACGGCATCCGGTGCAACGTCGTCTCGCCCGGCTCGACCGACACCCCGATGCAGCGTCAGCTGTGGACGGACGAGACGGAAGGGGCCGACCTCGCGCGGGTCATCGCGGGCAGCCCCGAACAGTTCCGGGTGGGCATTCCCCTCGGCCGCATCGCCGAGCCCGCCGACATCGCGGACGCCGTGCTGTTCCTGGTCTCCGACCGGGCCCGGCACATCACCATGCAGAACCTCTTCGTCGACGGCGGCGCGACCCTGCGCGCCTGAGAGCCGCGACGATCCCGCGCGTCCGAAAGGCGCGCCGACCCCGCGCGTCCGAGAGGCGCGACCTTGCGCGCACGACACGGGACCCGGCACCTGAACCCGTGGCCCCGCACGCCCGATACGCGACGACCCCGCGCCTGAGAAAGGAATACCTGACGTGTCCATATCCGCGCTGGTGCGCCCGAGACCCGTGCACCGGGCGGCCGACCTGCTGGCCGCCTATCTGCCCGGCTCGTTCTACTTCTCCTCGTCCCGGGGGACGTTGCTCGCCGACGGAGTGCACGCCCGGGTCCGGGCCGGAGGCGGGGCGCAGGCCCTGGCCGCGGCCCGGGCGCTCGACGCGGCCGCCGCGG
>NZ_AOPZ01000118.1 GCF_000414115.1 Streptomyces aurantiacus JA 4570 | reverse complement strand
CGGCGCGGCTCGTGGAGGAGCCGGCCGCCGCCTGACGCGGGGCCGCCCGGTGCCGGGCGGCCGGAGTACCGGCCAGGGCACGCGGGCCGTGGCCGGTACCGGACCTCAGCGGGCCGGGTCGGGGCGCGGCTCGGCGCCCGTGTCCGCCTCCGTGCCCGGCTCGCCGTTCTCGACCGGGCCGATCTGGAGCTCGAACTCGCCCGCGCCGTACTGCTCGTGACCGGCGATGACGGCCTTCTCGACGGCCTCCGTGCCGTGTTCGCCGCGCACGATCAGCGGGTCGTGGCGCAGGTCCCGCATCAGCGCCACACACATGCCGATCATCACCAAGGTGAAGGGCGCCGCCACCAGGATCGTCAGATTCTGCAAGCCCTGGAGGGCGTTCTCCTTCCCGTCACCGATGAGCAGCATGATCGCGGCGACCGCGCCCGTGACCACGCCCCAGAAGATCACGACCAGTCGTCCGGGTTCGAGCGTGCCCTTCTGGGAGAGCGAGCCCATGACGATGGACGCGGCGTCCGCGCCGGACACGAAGAAGATGCCGACGAGGATCATCACGAGCAGGCTGGTGATCGTCGCGATCGGGTACTCGTTCAGCAGACCGAACAGCTGCGCCTCCTGGGTGGTGTCACCCTTGAGGCCGCCGCCCTCCTTGACCTTTATGGCGCTGCCGCCGAAGACCGCGAACCAGACCAGACTGACGGTGCTGGGCACCAGGATCACGCCGCCGACGAACTGCCGGATGGTGCGCCCGCGGCTGATGCGCGCGATGAACATGCCGACGAAGGGCGTCCAGGAGATCCACCACGCCCAGTAGAACACCGTCCAGCCACTCAGCCAGTCCGCGACGCCCGCACCGCTGGACGCCTCCGTACGACCGATGAGCTGCGGCAGGTCGTTGAAGTACGCGCCGACCGAGGTGGGCAGCAGATCGAGGATGATGACCGTCGGGCCCGCGATGAACACGAAGACGACCAGGAGCAGCGCGAGCACCATGTTGATGTTCGACAGCCACTGGATGCCCTTCTCCACGCCGGAGACGGCGGACGCCACGAACGCCACGGTCAGCACGGCGATGATGGAGACGAGCAGTCCGGTGCCGGCCTTGTCCAGCCAGTCCAGCTCCTCGAAGCCGGCGCCGATCTGCAGCGCACCGAGGCCCAGCGAGGCGGCGGAGCCGAAGAGCGTGGCGAAGATGGCGAGGATGTCGATCCCCCGGCCCCACGCTCCGTGCGCGCGCTTCTCGCCGATGAGCGGGACGAAGACGGAGCTGATGGTCTGCCGCCGGCGGCGCCGGAACGTGCTGTAGGCGATGGCGAGGCCCACGACCGCGTAGATCGCCCACGGGTGCAGCGTCCAGTGGAAGAGGGTCGTCGCCATGGACGTCTCCATGGCGGCGGCCTTGTCCGCGGGGTCGGTGCCCGGCGGCGGCGTGGTGAAGTGCGCGACCGGCTCGTACACGCCGTAGAACATCAAACCGATGCCCATGCCGGCGCTGAACATCATCGCGACCCAGGACACGGTGCGGAACTCGGGCTCCTCGCCCTCCTGGCCGAGCGTGATCTTGCCGTACCGGCTGACGGCCAGCCACAGGGCGAAGACGACGAAGCCGGAGGCGGCCAGCATGAAGAACCAGCCACCGTTGTGGATCAGACCTTCGAGCATGTCCGACGAGACGTCTTCGAGGCTGTCCGTCGCGGTGGCGCCCCAGACCACGAAGGCCAGGGTGAGCACGGCGGTGACGCCGAACACCACCCGGTCCGTCTGAGCGCCCCGGCCGGCGGAGGGGCCCACCGAGAGCGGCGGGCCTCCTCCGGCGTCCGATTTCTGGGATTCCTGGGTCACAAGTGCACCTTTCGCGGAGTGTTTGATCGTCGTGGTGTTTCTCCGCTACCCCCTACCACATGTGACGTGCGCTCCGATGCTCAACAGTCGGTGTCGGGCTGTCCCGTGACGAGGTGATAGGGCGCGCGTTCGTCCAGGAGCAGCGGTACGAGCGCACGTGCGGGCTGCCGCAACGGCACGAGCACTCCCCCGTCGTCCCGCTTCACGGTAACGCCGTGGAGGCCGAGTTCATCCTTGACGTCGGCGAACTGTTGAGGTGTCAGCCGGTAGCCGCACGCCGGGTCCTCGATGATTTCGGCGGGTTCCGCGGGGTCGTTGTCGGCGCCGCCCAGGTAGACGGGTCCCCGGTCGCGCAGGCCGGCGAGACGGGAGGCGGTGCTCGCCGCCTCCAGGCGCCACCGGTGCTCGTCGGCGTACGAGAACAGGCCGCCGAGCGCGGAGAGTTGGGAGTGCACGCGGCGCCTGTTGTTGAGGGCCTCGTCGTTCTTCTCGGCGTCCGTCAGGGGGTCGACGCGGCTCTCTATGAGCAGCCCGGCGGCGTGCTTGAGGCCGGAGGCGTTGCGCAGGATGCGTTCCTGGCCGTCGCCCGCGACCTGTTTGACGGGCTCCCCGGTGACGGGGTCGGTCCAGATGCCGTACGTGCCCGTGGTGTGGCCGTCGGCTTCCGCGGCGGGCCGGACGTAGTCGAGCGAGAGGGCCCTGGCCTCCTTGTGGACCGCGCCGTACGTGTTCAGGTTGCGCGGCCAGAGGTCGAAGAGGTCCTTGTCGTAGTACTTGGGTGTGGCGCCGTACTCGTGCAGGTCGTAGATGGCGTCGGGCTTGTGGTCGCGGATGACGGCGGCCATCGCTCGGCCCTCTACCGTCTTGAGGGCGATGTGGTCGCGGTTGATGTCGACGCCTTCGGAGTTGCCGCGGGTGTTCGCGGCGCGTCCGTCGGGGTTGGCGGTGGGCACGAAGAGGAGCGTGGTGCGGGACAGGAACCGCTTGGTCTTCTTGTCCTTGGCGTACGCCAGGTCGCGGATGGTGCTCAGGCAGGCGTCGCGGCCCGACGGCTCGTCACCGTGCTGGCTGCACACGAGGAGCACCGTGCTCGCGGTGCGGCGCTCCCCGACGCGTACGAGCTGTACCGGCCGGTTCTGCTTGGTGGTGCCGATGCGGGACACGGACACCCGGTCGGTGGCCTTGTCGATGGTCCGCAGGAGCCGCTGTTCCTCGGGTTGGCTGGTCCAGCGCGCCCCGTCGCTCTCCTCGAAGCCGGTGCGCGGTGGCGCCGGGGACGCCTGCGCGGGTGCTGTGAGCAGCGGCGCGGCGAGGGCGGCACAGGCCGCGGTCAGGGCCAGGGCGCGGATGCGGGATCTCATGAAGTACGGCCTCCAGGAAGGGGGACGATCGGACGCGGGGGTGCGACACCGTCGAGCCGGGACTCACGCGGTGCGGTGGCGTGCGGGGTGGTGGTGAGGGCCTTGGCGCCGCCGACCAGCGGGACGCGCGCGACGGTGCGGGCGAGGTCGACGGTGAGGCTCGGGGTGTCGGCCGGGGGCACGATGAGGTGGCGGTCGGTGCCGCCGACGATCAGCGCGAGGCGGTGGCCCTTCGGTACGACGTGGTCGCTCGCGGCGAGGTCGAGCGTGATGGTGTACGGCTTTCCGGGGGTCAGCGGCCGTCCGTGGTGGGCGGAGGCGTGGTTGCCGAGGTCGGCCCAGCCGCGGCTGAAGATGGTGTAGTCGACGTCGGCGGTCCTGGCCACGGTGTTCTTGAAGCAGGAGCTGTCGCCGGCCGTGCTCGCGCCCCAGCAGGAGCGGTCGGGGAGGGTGTTGATGCCCTCGTCGTCGTGGGTGTAGTCGCGGATGGTGTCGGGGCCGAGGTCGACGAGGACCGCGCTCAGGTGGGCCGTGCGGGTCGTCGGCGTCACCGTGACGGTCACCCGCGAGGAGCCGGAGACCCGCAGGTCGCGGGTGAGCGGTTTGGTGGTGAACCCGGCCTTGGCGGGCGTGGACGTATCGATGGTCGCGGCCCAGTCGGCCTCGCCGAGCCGCCGGTCGTCGGTGAACGTCTCGGTGCCCTCGCCGGGGCGCTTGCCGAGGGTGCCGACACCGGGTGCGACGCCCTTGGCGGGACGCAGCGCCGTGGTGTGTGTGCCGCGCGGCGGCCAGGTGCGGTCGGTGGTCCAGCGGTCGGGGGCGCGCTCGATGTCGGCCATCGGCTCGCGGTCGATGCCGTTGCGGTGGCCGAGGAGTTCGTGGTCGAACCAGCGGTGCAGGGTGCGTACCCAGTCGGCGCGGCGGAAGTCGAACGGGTCGACGTGTCCGGCCTGGCTCAGCCAGATCTTCCGCTGCACGCCCGCGTCGGCCAGCGCGTCCCACCACTGCCCGAAGTGCTTGGTGCGCACGTTCAGGTCCTGGAGGCCGTGCACCACGAAGACGCTGGCCTTGACCTTGCGGGCGTCGGGGACGTGGTCGCGCTCGGTCCACAGCGGGGTCCAGTCGCCGGTGCGGGGCGCGCCGTCGACCAGTTTCTGCTGTACGTGGCCGCAGCGGGCGCGGGCGTCGGGGCTCATCACGCCGTTGGACAGGCCGTCGGGGCCGCTGTTGAACAGCGGGGCGCCCTTGGCGAAGTAGTAGTCGTACCAGGACGAGATGGCGCCGATCGGCACGATCGTCTCCAGGCCCTCGACGCCGGTCGCGGCGACGCCGTTGGCGACGGTGCCGTCGTAGCTCTTGCCGATCATGCCGGTGCGGCCGTTGGTCCAGCCGGCGTCGGCGCGTTTGTCGCCGGTGCGCGAGGTGTAGCCGCGGGCGCGGCCGTTCAGCCAGTCGACGACGGCCTTGGCGGACTTGACGTCGGAGCGCCCGCCCACGTCGACGCAGCCGGCGGAGCGGTTGGTGCCCGCGAGGTCGACGGCGACGAAGGCGTAGCCGCGCGGCACGAAGTAGTTGTCGTAGTAGAGCGGGAACCGCACGGGGTTGCCGTCGGCGTCGTACGTCTTCTTCTGGCTCTCGTTGCCGCGCCCGCAGCAGGAGTAGTACGGGCTGGCGTCCATGATCACGGGTATTTTCCGGCCCTGTTGGGCGGGTTCTCGGGGGCGGACGATGTCGACGGCGACACGGTCGGAGGTCCGCGTCGCCGTCGATCCGGATGTCGACCCACACGGACTCGCGTATCGCGTCCGCGTAGGAGTAGACGGGTCTGCTCTCCTCGGCCCGGCTCGCCGTCTCCTGGGCGGCCGGGGTGCGTGGCGCGGAGTGCGCGGCGCCGCCCGGGGACAGGAGGGTGGCGAGCAGGGCGGCCAGGGCCGCAGCCAGGAGAGTTCTCCATGTCGTGGTCGTCAGGCGCGTGCGTCGCGCGCGTATCGGCATGGCGCGGAAGGTACACGCGTCAACAGCCGCCGGAAAGAGGGCCGTAGGCACCCGGGAAAGGTCCATGGGGCGTGTTCGCACATGTCGGCCGAATGGCGATCGTGTGTCATATGCGGCCATGGACATGGCCAGGGACGACGGTGCTCAATAGGGTCGACCGCATCGTGCGATTCAACCCCCCGCACTGGTCGTCGACTTGACGACGTTGACTTGATGACTTGGAGAATCCCGTGCACCGCAGACTCATCGCCCCGGGCGCGCTCGCGGCTTCGCTCGTCCTGCTGGCGATCCCGGCATCGGCCGCCGACTTCTTGCCCGGGGCTCCCGGCGCCGGCGACCCCTACTACCCCGACGCGGGCAACGGCGGCTACGACGTCTCGCACTACGACCTGCGGCTGAAGTACCAGCCGAAGACGGACCTGTTGGAGGGCACGGCCACGATCCAGGCCACCGCCACGCAGGACCTGTCACGCTTCAACCTGGACTTCGGCCTGAAGGTCAGCGAGGTCCGGGTGAACGGCAAGAAGGCGGCGTTCGCCAGGTCGGGCGAGCAGGAGCTGGAGGTGACGCCGAAGACGGGCCTGCCCAAGGGCAGTTCGCTGTCGGTCGTCGTGCGGTACGCGGGCAAGCCGTCCGAGGTGAAGATCCACGGCTTCACCGCGTGGCAGCGCACCCCCGACGGCGGCGTGGCCGCGCAGGAGCCGGAGTCGTCGGCCTGGTGGTTCCCGGGCAACGACCACCCGCGCGACAAGGCGACGTACGACGTGTCGGTGTCCGTGCCCGACGGCACCCAGGCCATCTCCAACGGCGTGCTCCAGTCGCAGTCCTCCAAGCTCGGCTGGACGCGCTTCAACTGGCGGTCCAACAAGCCGCAGGCCACGTATCTCGCGACGCTGGCCGTCGGCAAGTTCGACATCACGACGGACAAGACCGAGAACGGGCTGCCCGTCCTCAACGCCTACAGCAAGGACCTCGGCGACAACGCGGGCGCCGCGCGCGCGAGCATCGAGCGGACCACCGAGGTCGCGGAGTGGCTGGAGGAGGTGTTCGGCAAGTACCCCTTCAACGCGCTCGGCGGTTATGTCCCGAACGTCCCCGCCAGCTACGCCCTGGAGACCCAGACGCGGCCGTTCTACGGCCCGAAGGCGTTCGCGAACGGCTCCAACGTCTCCATCGTCGTGCACGAGCTGGCCCACCAGTGGTACGGCGACAGCGTCTCCGTGGACGGCTGGAAGGACATCTGGGTCAACGAGGGCTTCGCCCGCTACAGCCAGTGGCTGTGGTCCGAGAAGGAGGGCGAGGGCACGGCCCAGGAGCTCGCCGACTACGTGTACGCGAACAACGCGGCGGACTCCCCGTTCTGGCAGGTCAAGCCCGGTGACCCGGGGCCGGACAACCAGTTCCACATCGCCGTGTACGACCGCGGCGCGCTGGCCCTGCAGGCGCTGCGCAACGAGATCGGCGACAAGGCGTTCTTCCGGATCCTGAAGGGCTGGCCGAAGGAGCGCGCGTACGGCAACGCCACGGTGCGGGACTTCGTGACCTACGCCGAGAAGGTCAGCGGCAAGCCGCTCTCCGCCCTCTTCGACACCTGGCTCTACCAGACCGGCAAGCCCGGTGCCCCCGCCGCGCGCGACGCCGGGGTCGCCCGGTCCGCGGGCGCGGAGGCTCCGGCGAAGCCGAAGTCCTGGAAGAAGATCGCCGCGACGAACTCGCTGCACGACCACGAGGACGAGCACCAGCACGGGGCCGGGAAGGCCGACGGCCACTGACGGCAATCACCGCCCCTGGGGCGGGATCCCCCACCCACCCGTTCAGCGGGTGGGTGGGCGGGCCCGCCGGGCGCGGTGGGCGGGCGGGGCGTAGCGGAGGCGTTCGGGGAGGCGGGGAGCCACCCGGCGGACCACGCGGCCGAAGCGGCGCAGGCGGCGTTCCTGCGCGGGCGTCCACTCCAGGCCGATGGCGGCGCGGGCGTCGGCCGGCATGAGGCCCACGGTGAGGAAGCGCCGGAACCGGGCCAGGGCGGGCCACAGCACGGGCCACAGCGCCCGCAGGACGGCCCGCAGGGCCCGCGGCCCGCGGTCGGGCGGCGGCACCCGCCGGTCGACGGCGACGAGGTCACGTACGACCTCCGTCGGCTGGAGTTCCTCGGCCAGCATGCGCCGGTAGTACGGCCAGAACTCCTCCAGGGACTGCGGCATGTCCCGGTCGCGGAGCCCGAGCACCCGTCCCACCTGGAGCCACTCCGCGTACAGCTGCCGCTCCTGCGCGGGCGTGAACGGCCGCCCCAGATACGCCTGGGCGTGCCGGTAGACGGGGAACCCGGTGGCGTGCACCCAGGCGTAGTTCGCGGGCGTGAGCGCGTGATAGGGCCGCCCGCGCGTGTCCGTGCCCCGGATGTCGCGGTGCAGCGCACGCAGCCTGCGCCCCTCCTCGGCGGCGGCCTCTCCCCCGTACACCCACAGCAGCAGGGACCGCAGCGACCGCTCGGCGCGCCCCCACGGATCGGTGCGGAACACCGAGTGCTCGTCGACGCCCGCCCCGACCGCCGGATGCGCGACCTGGAGGGTCATCGCCGCGGGCAGCGCGAGGAGCACGCGGTACTCACCGGCGATCTCCCACAGGATCCCGTCGGGCGGGGGCGGCTCGGGGCCGGGCGCGGCATCAGGCACATCCCCAGTATGCGACGGTATGCCCGCCGTGTACCCGGCCCTCAGGAGCAGCGCGCGGACACAGCGGCGGGCGGCGCCCCGAAGGACGCCGCCCGCTGTCACCTCCCCGCGCGGCGGCCACCGCCGCGCGGGGCCCGCGCTACTTGCCGAGCTCCGCGGCCTCGCGCTCGGTCTCGCGGTCGGCCTTGCGGCGGATCGCGTACCAGCCGACGACGAGTCCGGCCGCCACGATCGGGATGAGGAAGAGCGTCTTGCGGCCCACCTCGGCGTCCTTCCACATCAGGCCGAGCACGGCCAGCAGGAAGGCGATCGTGACGTACTGCGTGACCCCGCTGCCGGGCAGGCGGAAGTTCGGCCTGGTCAGGTGGCCTTCCTTGGCCCGGCGGACGAAGGCGAGGTGGCACACCATGATGCTGATCCAGGTACCGATGATGCCGAGCGACGCCACGTTCAGGACGATCTCGAACGCCTGGTCGGGCACCACGCGGTTCAGGGCGACACCGAGCACACCCACGGAGGCGGTGAGCAGGATGCCGCCGTAGGGCACCTGGTTGCGGTTCATCTTCGCCGTGAACTTCGGCGCCGAGCCCGCCATCGCCATGGAGCGCAGGATGCGGCCGGTGGAGTACAGGCCGGAGTTCAGCGAGGACATGGCGGCGGTGAGGACGACGAAGTTCATCACGTCACCGGCGCCCGAGACGCCGATCTTGGAGAGCACGGTGACGAAGGGGCTCTCGTCGGCCGAGTAGACCGATCCGGGCAGCAGCAGCGCGAGCAGCACGACCGAGCCGACGTAGAACACGCCCACACGCCACATGATCGAGTTCACCGCGCGCGGGACGACCTTCTGCGGGTCCTTGGTCTCACCCGCGGCGACACCGACCAGCTCCAGGGACGCGTACGCGAAGACGACGCCCTGGAGGACGATCACGACCGGCATCAGGCCGTTCGGCAGGAAGCCGCCGTGGTCGGTGATCATGTTCATGCCGGGCGTCTCGCCGCCCACCTTGTGCTGGGTGGAGACGAGGAAGATGCCGATGAACATGAAGGCGACCAGCGCCGCGACCTTGATGATCGCGAACCAGAACTCCATCTCGCCGAACCACTTCACCGAGATCAGGTTCACGGCGAGGACCACCGCGAGCGCGGCGAGCGCCAGCAGCCACTGCGGGATGTCCGTGAAGAAGCTCCAGTAGTGCGTGTAGAGCGCGATGGCCGTGATGTCGGCGATGCACGTCGTCGACCAGTTGAGGAAGTACATCCAGCCGGCGACGTAGGCGCCCTTCTCGCCCAGGAACTCACGGGCGTAGCTCACGAAGGAGCCGGACGAGGGCCGGTAGAGGACCATCTCGCCGAGGGCACGGACCACGAAGAAGGCGATGATGCCGCACACGAGGTACGCGACGGCCAGCGCGGGGCCCGCCGAGTGGAGGCGGCCGCCCGCCCCGAGGAAGAGCCCCGTACCGATCGCGCCACCGATCGCGATCATGTTGACGTGGCGGCCCTTGAGGTCCTTGCTGTAACCGGCGTCGCCCGCGTCCGCGGGGGCGGCCTGGGACGCAGTGCGGGCGTCCGCGGCCGTGTCTACGGCGTCGTTGCTCACGTGGAAGATCCACTCTGTGGTGCCCGGAAGAGGTTCCGGGGTCCGGATGTGCTGCGGGCCCGCCACACCCCTGACGTGGGCGAACCAACGCGACACCTTCCCCCAGAGGCCCCTCCGGATGCGGTGGCACAGATCACATAGCGGCACTTCTCACATGCTGGGCGCCGTCTGTACAGGCCCGCGTCACGCGGTGTACAGGCCGTCGATCACATCCGCGTACTTGTCTCTGATGACCCTGCGGCGCAGCTTCATGGACGGCGTCAGCTCCCCGGTCTCCGGGCTCCACTCCTGGGCGAGCAGCCGGTACTTCTTGATCTGCTCGGTGCGGTTGAGGCGCGCGTTGGCCGCCTCGACGGCGCGGGCGATCTCGTCCCGCACGGCGGGGTGGTCCGTCAGGTCGGCGCCGTCGGTGTCGACGCCGTGCGCGGCGGCCCAGGCGGGCGCCAGCTCCGGGTCCAGGACGAGCAGCGCCACCAGGTAGGAGCGGCCGTCGCCGTGGACCAGGGCCTGGCCGATCAGCGGGTGCTCCTTGAGGGCGTTCTCGACGAGCGCGGGCGCCACGTTCTTGCCCGTGGACGTCACGATGATCTCTTTCTTGCGGTCGGTGATCCACAGATATCCGTCGGCGTCGAGCCGCCCGATGTCGCCCGTCGCGAACCAGCCGTCGGCGTCCCGCAGGTCGTCGACGCCGCCGTCGGCCCGCACATAGCCGTCGCTCACGAAGGGGCCGCGCACCAGGATCTCGCCGTCGTCGGCGACGCGTACCTCCATGCCCCGCAGCGGCCTGCCCACGGAGCCGACCCGGAAGGCGCCGGGACCGTTGGTGGTGACGACGCCCGTCGTCTCGGTCAGCCCCCACGCGTCCATGACCACCAGGCCGAAGCCCGCCCAGAACCGGGCCACGTCCACCGGCATCGGCGCCGCCGCGCTCGCCGTCCACAGCAGCTGGTCGAACCCGGCGAGCGCCAGCAGCGGGTCGAGGACCTCCTCCTTGGCCGCGCGGTACGCCGCCTCCAGCTCGGCGGACGGCTCCTCGCCGCGTTCGCGGCAGTCGACGTGCGCGCGGGCCGTCTCGTTCGCGGCCTCGACGGCGCGCCGCCGCTCCTCGGGCAGCCCGGCGAGCGCCGCCTTCACGGCGGCGGCGAGCTTCTCCCACACGCGCGGCACGCCGAAGAACTGGCGGGGGTGCAACTCGCGTGCGGTGGCGGCCACTTGGGTCGGTTCGGCGCACAGGTAGACGTGCGAGGCGCGCAGCAGCGGCAGATAGATCCCCAGCATGCGCTCGGCGATGTGCGCGAACGGCAGGTAGGAGATGTGGCCCACGTGCTGGGGGAATTCGATGACGCTGTCCAGGGCCATGCCGTTGCCCACCACCGTGCGGTGGGACATGCGCACGCCCTTGGGCTCGCCGGTGGTGCCCGAGGTGTAGACGACGGTCAGCGGGTCCGTGGCCCGGGTCTCGCGCCACGCCTTGTCGAAGGCGTCGGGGTCGAAGAGGCGGGCGCCGGCGGCGTGCAGCGAGCCGTACGTGCGGTGCGGTCCCGCGGCGGCCGGGTCGACGACGACCAGGCGTTCCAGGGGCGCCGTCGCGTCGTCCAGGAGGGGCTCCCAGCGCGGGACCTCCCGTGCTCCCTCGACGATCGCGAAGCGGGCGCGGCTGTGCCGGACGATGTGCGCGATCTGCCCGGGCGCGGAGCTGCCGTAGACGGTGACGGGGACGGCGCCCAGGTGCGTCAGGGCGAGGTCGCTCAGCCAGTGCTCGGGGGTGTTGCCCATCATCATCAGGACGTGCTCGCCGCGGCGCACGCCGAGCGCCGCGTACCCGGCGGCGAGGACGGCGGTCTTGCGGCGCGCCTCGGCCCAGGTGAGCGTGGTCCAGCCGGTGCCCTCGCGCCAGGAGAGCGCGGGCAGTTCGGGATGGTCCTCGGCGTTGCGGAGCAGCAGGGCGGGGAAGGTGATGTCGCCCGGGTCTGCGGGAAGTCGCAGGATCGTGGTCATGAAACCGCCTCCTGGCACCGTCGGTTCGCCTTCGGCTACATGGGGTGACTGGGCCGGAGACTTTCACAACAGTGGTGGCACAGCAATACTGTTGCACCGCACTGTTGCACCGCAGGTGCTGCACAGCCGGGGAGGTGACGCGGAGCCATGACGACGGACATGGAGCGGTCGGCGGACACGGACGACGACTCGACGTTCACGGTCGACGAGCTGGCCGCGCGCGCGGGCGTCACGGTCCGCACGATCCGCTTCTACAGCACCAAGGGCCTGCTGCCGCCGCCGGTGATCGGCCCGCGCCGCGTGGGCCACTACGGCCAGGAGCATCTGTCCCGGCTCGCCCTCATCGAGGAGTTGCAGCACCAGGGCATGACGCTCGCCGCGATCGAGCGGTATCTGGAGCAGCTGCCGCCCGGACTGAGCGCGCACGACCTGGCCATTCACCGTGCGGTGGTGGCCTCGTGGGCGCCGGAGGGTGCGGAGGACATGTCCCGCGCGGAGCTGGAGCGGCGGGCGGGGCGGGCGCTGTCGGGCGCGGACCTGGACCGTCTCGCGGCCATGGGCGTGATCGCGTACGCGGAGCCGGAGGACCGCGCCCCGGAGACGCAGGACCACCACCCGGAGGCGGACGACCGGTACCGCGTGGACACCGGACTGCTGCGCCTCGGCGTGCAGTTGCTCGGCGTACCGATCGCGCACGAGACGATCCTGGCCGCGCGCACGGTCCTGATGGAGCACACGCGCTCGGCCGCGCACGAGCTGTCCCGGCTCTTCCGGGACGAGGTGTGGGGTCCCTACCGCGAGCGGGAGTCGGACCCGGCGCACGTCGCCGCGATGCGCTCCCTGTCGGCCCATATGCAGCCGCTGGTGGTGCAGGCCCTGGTGACGGCGTTCCAGCGGTCGCTGAAGGAGGAGCTGCGGGTGTGGCTCAAGGATTCCTGAGCCACTCCCCCGTGCCGGGCGTGCTTCCGATCGCGCGCGCCCGGCACATGCGTCGGCGTCAGCTGTCGCTGAACTTCTCGCCCTGGTCCGCCTTCTCCACGAGCAGTGCGGGCGGCGTGAACCGCTCGCCGTAACGCTCGGCGAGCTCACGCGCGCGGGCCACGAACCCGGGCAGCCCTCCTTCGTACCCGTTGATGTACTGCAGGACGCCACCCGTCCAGCCCGGGAACCCGATGCCGAAGATGGAGCCGATGTTGGCGTCGGCGACCGACGTCAGGACGCCCTCCTCCAACAGCCGCACCGTGTCGAGCGCTTCGGAGAACAGCATCCGCTCCTGCATGTCCCGGAACGGGATCTCGTGGCCGGGCTTCGCGAAGTGTTCCCGCAGCCCCGGCCACAGCCGGCCGCGCTTGCCGTCCTCGCCGTACTCGTAGAAGCCCGCGCCGCCGCTGCGGCCGGTGCGGCCGAACTCGTCGATCATGCGGTCGATGACGGTCTCGGCGGGGTGTCCGGGCCAGGTGCCGCCCGCCTCTTCGACGGCCCGCTTGGTCTCGGCGCGGATCTTGCGGGGCAGCGTGAGGGTCAGCTCGTCCATGAGGGACAGGACCTTGGCGGGGTAGCCGGCCTGGGCGGCCGCCTGCTCGACCGACGCGGGCTCGACGCCCTCGCCGACCATCGCGACGCCCTCGTTGATGAAGTGCCCGATGACGCGCGAGGTGAAGAAGCCGCGCGAGTCGTTGACGACGATCGGCGTCTTGTTGATCTGGCGTACGAGGTCGAAGGCGCGGGCCAGCGCCTCATCGCCGGTGCGCTCGCCCTTGATGATCTCCACGAGGGGCATCTTGTCGACGGGCGAGAAGAAGTGCAGGCCGATGAAGTCGACCGGCCGGGACACGCCCTCGGCGAGCGCGGTGATGGGCAGCGTGGAGGTGTTGGAGCACAGCAGCGCGTCCGGCTCGACGACGTCCTGGATCTCCTGGAACACCTTGTGCTTCAGGGCCGGGTCCTCGAAGACCGCCTCGATCACGGCGTCGCAGCCCGCGAGGTCCGCGGGGACGGCGGTCGGCGTGATGAGGGCGAGCAGCGCGTCCGCCTTCTCCTGCGTCGTACGGCCCCGGGAGACCGCCTTGGCGCACAGCTTCTCGGAGTAGCCCTTGCCCTTCTGCGCGGCCTCGGCGGACACGTCCTTCAGGACGACCTCGATGCCCGCGCGGGCGCAGGAGTAGGCGATGCCCGCCCCCATCATCCCGGCGCCGAGCACGGCGACCTTGCGCACCGTCTTCGGCTCGACGCCCTTGGGGCGGTTGGCGCCGGAGTTGACGGCCTGGAGGTCGAAGAAGAACGCCTGGATCATGTTCTTCGAGACCTGGCCGGTGACCAGCTCGGTGAAGTACCGGGCCTCGATGGTCTGGGCCGTCTCGAAGTCGACCTGTGAGCCCTCGACGGCGGCCGCGAGGATGTTGCGCGGCGCCGGGTAGGGGGCGCCGGCGAGCTGCTTCTTCAGGTTCGCGGGGAACGCGGGCAGGTTCGCGGCGAACTTCGGGTTCGCCGGGGTGCCGCCCGGGATGCGGTAGCCGGGCACGTCCCAGGGCTGCTGCGACTCGGGGTGGGCGTCGATGAAGGCGCGGGCCTTGGCCAGCATCTCCTCCTCGGTCGCCACCACCTCGTGCACGAGGCCGTTCTCCAGTGCGCGCCGCGGGGTGTACTGGGTGCCCTGGAGCAGCACCTTCAGGAGCGCGTCGGCGATGCCCATGAGGCGTACGGTGCGGGTGACGCCGCCGCCCGCGGGGAGCAGGCCCAGGGTGACCTCGGGCAGGCCGATCTTGGAGCCGGGCGCGTCGAGCGCGACGCGGTGGTGGCTGGCGAGCGCGATCTCGTAACCGCCGCCGAGCGCCGCGCCGTTGATGGCGGCGACCACGGGCTTGCCGAGGGTCTCGATGCGGCGCAGCGAGTTCTTGATGCCCGTGCCCGCCTCGAACGCCTGCCGGGCGTTCTCGGGGCCGACCTGGATCATCTCCTTGAGGTCGCCGCCCGCGAAGAAGGTCTTCTTCGCGGAGGTGTAGATGAAGCCGCGGATCGCGTCCTTGTCCGCCTGGACGGCGGCCTCGGCGCGGTCGGCGATCGCGGCGATGGAGTCCTTGAACGCCTGGTTCATGGTGTTCGCGGACTGATTGGGGTCATCGAGGACGAGGGTGACGACGCCGGTGTCGTCCTGTTCCCAGCGGATGGTGGTGCTTTCGGTCATGTCGGTGTCTCCGTGAAGTCTGTGGCAGGCGGAATCTGGGGAGGGCAGCTGGAGTGTCGTGGCCGTCTGACCGCCGGTGGGGGCTGGTCGCGCAGCTCCCCGCGGAAGGCTGCGGCGAAGCCGCATGCCTTCAGGGGTGCGGGGAACTGCGCGACCAGCCACAACGCACCCGCGGTCGGCGACGGACAACAGCCCCACCGGCGCTTAGCCGGAGACCCGTTCCACGATCGTGGCGATGCCCATGCCGCCGCCCACGCACAGCGTGGCCAGCCCGTACCGGAGGTCCCTGCGCTCGAGTTCGTCGACGAGCGTGCCGAGGATCATCGCGCCCGTCGCGCCCAGCGGGTGCCCAAGGGCAATCGCGCCGCCGTTGACGTTGACCTTGTCCAGGGACAGGCCCATGTCCTTGACGAAGCGCAGGACGACGGCCGCGAAGGCCTCGTTGATCTCGACGAGGTCGATGTCGTCGATGGTCAGGCCGGCCTTGGCGAGCGCCTTGCGGGTGGCGGGCGCCGGACCGGTGAGCATGATCAGCGGCTCGGAGCCGGACACGGCCGCGGAGACGACGCGGGCACGCGGGGTGAGCCCGTGCCGCTCGCCGACCTCCTTGGTGCCGATGGCGACCAGCGAGGCGCCGTCGACGATGCCCGAGGAGTTGCCCGCGTGGTGGACGTGGTCGATCTCCTCGACCCAGTGGTACTTCTGCAGCGCGACCGCGTCGAAGCCGCCCATGTCGCCGATGTCCTTGAAGGACGGCTTCAGCTTGGCGAGCGAGTCGGCGGTGGTGCCGGGGCGCATGTGCTCGTCGTGGTCGAGGACGACCAGACCGCTGCGGTCCTTGACCGGTACGACGGACTTCTCGAAGCGGCCTTCCTTCCAGGCCGCGGCGGCCCGCTCCTGGGAGAGGGCGGCGTACTCGTCGACGTCGCGCCGGCTGAAGCCCTCGATGGTGGCGATCAGATCGGCGCCGATGCCCTGCGGCGCGAAGTTCGTGTCCCAGTTGGTCATGGGGTCGGCGAACCAGGCGCCGCCGTCGGAGGCCATCGGCACCCGCGACATCGACTCGACGCCGCCCGCGAGCACCAGGTCCTCCCAGCCCGAACGGACCTTCATCGCCGCGAGGTTGACCGCCTCCAGGCCCGAGGCACAGAAGCGGTTCTCCTGGACGCCGGCGACCGTGTCGGGGAGCCCCGCGGCGATGGCGGCGATCCGCGCGATGTCGGAGCCCTGGTCGCCGACGGGACCGACCACACCGAGCACGATGTCGTCGATGGCGGCCGGGTCGAGGCCGGGGAAGCGGGCCTGGATCTCGTGGATCAGCCCGACGACGAGGTCGATCGGCTTGGTGCCGTGCAGGGCACCATTCGCCTTGCCGCGTCCGCGCGGGGTGCGGATCGCGTCGTATACGTACGCTTCGGTGGTCACGCGTCAAGCCTTTCGAGGGGATATGAGGGATGTGGCCGGAGGGGTGGTGCGGGTGATGCGGGTGGAGACGGGAGGGGTCAGCCGAGGAGGGAACGGCCGATGATCTCCTTCATGATCTCGGTGGTGCCGCCGTAGATGGTCTGGATGCGGCCGTCGGTGAACGCCTTGGCCACGCGGTACTCGGTCATGTAGCCGTAGCCGCCGTGCAGTTGCAGACAGCGGTCGGCGACGCGCTTCTGCAGCTCGGTGGCCCACCACTTGGCCATCGACGCGTGGACCGCGTCGAGTTCCCCGTTCGAGTGATCGACGATGCACCGGTCGAGGAACGTGCGGGTGACCGCGCACTCGGTGGCCATCTCCGCGATCTCGAACCGGATGTGCTGGAGCTTGGCCAGGGGGCGCCCGAACGCCTCACGCTCCTTGACGTACGCCGTGGTGATCTCGAGGAGATACTCGGCGGCGGCGATCCCGGCGACGGCGATGCCCATGCGCTCCTGCGCGAGGTTCGTCATCAGGTGCACGAACGCGCCGTCGAGCTCGCCGAGCAGGTTCTCCTTGGGCACGCGCACGTCGTTGAAGAACAGCTCGGCGGTGTCCTGGGCCTTCTGGCCGATCTTGTCGAGGTTGCGGCCGCGCTCGAAGCCCGCCGTGCCACGCTCGACGACCAGGAGGGAGAGGCCGTGCGCGCCGCCCTCCGGAGTCGTCTTGGCGACGACGATGACGAGGTCCGCGAGGATGCCGTTCGAGATGAACGTCTTGGAGCCGTTGAGCAGCCAGTGGTCGCCCTTGTCCTCGGCCGTGGTGCGGATGCCCTGGAGGTCGGAGCCCGCGCCCGGCTCGGTCATGGCGATCGCCGTGACGGTCTCGCCGGAGCAGAAGCCGGGCAGCCAGCGGCGCTTCTGCTCCTCGGTGCCGAGGCCCGTCAGATAGGGCCCGATGATGTCGTTGTGCAGGCCGACGGCCAGGCCCGCGGCGCCCGCGCGCGTGAACTCCTCAGCGAGCACGGCGGCGTAGCGGAAGTCGGTGTTCCCGCCGCCTCCGTACTCCTCGGGCACGGCGAGCCCGAGCAGGCCCTGCCGTCCGGCCGCGAGCCACGCCTCACGGGAGACGACGCCGTCCTGCTCCCACTGTTCGTAGTGCGGAAGCACCTCCTTGGCGAGGAAGGTGCGGACGGTCTCGCGGAACGCGTCGTGCTCGGCGGCGAAGATCTGCCGTTTCATCGGTAGGTGGCCTCCTCGGCTCATCTGTGGGGGTGGCCTCCACGGCCCAGGGTGTGTCCGACGGGTCGGCGCCCTAGAGCCAGCCCTTGACGGTTTCGATGAGCCTGGCCGGTTCGGGTCCGACCGGGATCACGTTGAGCATCGTGACGCCCGCGGCGCGGAACACCTCGACCCGCTCGCGTACGTAACCCGCCGGGCCGCACAGCGACATCAGCTCGCAGAACTCGTCCGGCACGGCGGCCTCGGCCTCCTTCTTGCGGCCCGCGAGGTACAGCTCCTGGATGCGCGCGGCCTCCTTCTCGTAGCCGTACGCGACCGCCAGGTCGTTGTAGAAGTTCTTGCCCACGGCGCCCATGCCGCCCACGTAGAGGGCGATCTGGGGCCGCGCGAGGTCGCGGGCGGACGCCGCGTCGTCGCCGATGGCGAGCAGTCCGCCCGCGACGACCTGGAGCGGGCCGAGCGCCGGATCGCGCCGGGCGCGGCCCTCGGCGAGGGGCGCGCCCCACACCTCGTGCGCCTTCTCCGGGATGAAGAGGGTGGGCAGCCAGCCGTCGGCGATCTCGGCCGTCATCGTCACGTTCGCGGGCCCCAGGGAGGCGACGTACAGAGGGACTTCGGCGCGCACGGGCCTGGTGAGGATCTTCAGGGGCTTGCCGAGCGTTCCGCCCTTCTCCGGGGGCAGCGGCATGTCCGTGATGCCGTGGTGGTCGATGACCTCGCGGCGCAGGATGCGGCGGGTCAGCTCGATCGCCTCGCGGGTGCGGCCGAGCGGCTTGTCGTACGCCTTGCCGTGCCAGCCCTCGACGACCTGCGGCCCGGAGGCGCCCAGGCCCATGATCGCGCGGCCGCCGGAGATGGCGTCGAGCCCCGCCGCGGTCTGGGCGATGAGGGCGGGGGTGCGCGAGTAGACGTTGAGGATCCCGGCGCCGATCCGCACGCGCTCGGTGCGGGCGGCCAGATAGCCCATGATCGTGGGCGAGTCGAAGCCGTATGCCTCCGCGACCCAGACGGCGTCGAGGCCCGCCCGTTCCAGGGCCGCGACGGCGTCGGCGCCTTCGCGCGGGTCGCCCGCGTAGGCGAGCGGGGTGGAGATCTCCATCAGGCGCCTTCCTGGGTGGGGTCGAGCAGGGCCGCCACGTCCCAGTCGCGGGCCACGTCCGCGGTGTCGGCGCCCGGCTGCGCGGGGCCGGTGCGCACGGAGACGGGCGTCGCGGAGAAGCGCGGCGCCGGGGCGGGCTGGGTGATGCCGCTGTGGTCGGTGAACGTGCCGCGGGCGGCGAGGTGCGGGTGGTGCGGGGCCTCGCGCAGCGACAGGACGGGGGCCACGCAGGCGTCGGAGCCGTCGAAGAGGGCCGTCCACTCCGCGCGGGTACGCGTCTTGAAGCGGGCGGCGACGGCCTGGCGCAGCTCCCCCCAGCGGGCGAGGTCCTTGCGGGCCGGGGCGATCTCGCGCAGCCCGATGAGCTCGATGAACTCGTCGTAGAACTGCTGCTCAAGGGCGCCGACGGCCATGTACTGCCCGTCCGCCGTCTCATAGGTGCCGTAGAACGGGCAGCCGCCGTCGAGGAGGTTCGCGCCCCTGCGGTCCTGCCAGCCGCCCGCCGCCATCATGCCGTGGATCATCGAGGCCAGATGCGCGGCGCCGTCCACGATGGCGGCGTCCACGACCTGGCCGGTGCCGGTGGCGCGCGCGTGGTGCAGGGCGGCGAGGACACCGACGGCCAGGTACAGCGAGCCGCCCGCGTAGTCCCCGAGGAGGTTCACCGGAACGGTGGGCGGTTCCCCCGGCTCGCCGATCATGCCGAGCGTGCCGGTGAGGGCGATGTACGCGATGTCGTGCCCGGCGCGCTGCGCGAGCGGACCGTCCTGGCCCCAGCCGGTCATCCGGCCGTAGACCAGCTTCGGGTTGCGGGCGTGGCAGACCTCGGGGCCGACGCCGAGTCGCTCGGCGACCCCCGGGCGATAGCCCTCGACCAGCACGTCGGCGCGCTCGACCAGGGCGAGGACCCGCTCCACGCCCTCGGGCGCCTTGAGGTCGACGACGACGCTGCGCTTGTTGCGGTTGGTGATGTCGTACGCCGGGTCGATCGCGAGGCCCGGCGCGCCGGGGCGGTCGACGCGCACGACGTCCGCGCCGAGGTCGGCGAGCAGCATGGCGGCGAACGGGCCGGGCCCGATGCCCGCCAGCTCGACCACGCGCACCCCGGCCAGCGGCCCGTGAACGCCCTTGTCCGGCACTGCCATTGAGCCCCCAGCGCTGTGACACAACCGATGTAACACCAGTGATGCCAATGATGCTAAGAACGCGTTCCACTCCGCACAAGCCCCTGACGAGCAAGCGCTTAGCCAGATCTGCCGCCGGATGGCCGGATCTGCCGCCGGTCAGCCGGATCTGGTGTCGTCCAGCTCGGCGACGCGCTTCTTCGGCGCGATCGTCCGGTAGCTCTCCTCCACCCAGTCGCACAGCAGCTCCGCGCTCGGCGCGCCCTTCTCCTCCAGGGGGATCCGGACCCAGCCGGACCTGCCCAGGCCGTACCCCGCGGGCTCGGCGCCGGGGGCGGTCAGGGCGTGCGTGTGCGTCACCTCGTCCGTGAGCTTGACGGTGACGCCGAGCGGATAGCTGCCGTCGGCAACGCCCAGGAAGACGAACACCTTCTTGTGAATCTTGGCGACCGACTCGCCCCAGGGGAACTCCTCGGTGGCTCCGGGCAGATCGAGGGCGAAGGCCCGCACCCGCTCCCACTTGGCCACCGCGGCCCTGGAGGGCTTCTTCGGCTTCGGTCCTGGCTTGTCCGTGGCGTCCGGCATGGCACCTCCTCGGCACCTTGATGGGCACCCTTCACGTCGGCGCCCCCTGTCCCACACGCTAGCCTCAGCCACCGACAACGGCGCGGGACACACGGTTGAGAGGTGCCATGACCAGTCACGACAAGGACCGTCCGTACGACATCGTGCTCTTCGGAGCTACGAGTTTCGTGGGAGCGCTGACCGCCGAGTACCTCTCCGCGCACGCGCCCGACACCCTGCGGTGGGCGATCGCCGGGCGCGACGCGGGGAAGCTGCGGCGGCTGCGCGAGCGCCTCGCGGCGGACCGTCCGGGCTGCGCGGAGCTGCCCGTCGTGCACGCGGACGCCGCGGATCCCGCCTCGCTGCGCGAGATGGCCGCGAAGACCCGCGTCGTGGCCACGACCGTCGGCCCGTACCTCACCTACGGGCAGGACCTGGTGGCCGCCTGCGCGGAGGCCGGCACGGACTACGCCGACCTGACCGGCGAGCCCGAGTTCGTGGACCTCATGTACGTGCGGCACGACGCCCGCGCGCGGGAGACGGGCGCGCGCCTGGTGCACGCGTGCGGCTTCGACTCGGTGCCGCACGACCTGGGCGCGTACTTCACCGTGCGGCAGCTGCCGGAGGGCGTGCCGCTGCGCGTCGACGGCTTCGTCACCGTCAACGCCCGTTTCTCCGGAGGTACGTTCGCGTCCGCGCTGCAGCAGTTCGGGCGCGGCCGGCAGATGCTCACCGCGGCCCGCGACCGGCGGCGGCACGAACCGCGGCTCGTGGACCGTAAGGCGTACGCCCCGCCGGCCGCCCCGCGCTACGCGGGTGAGGTCGGCGCCTGGGCGCTGCCCCTGCCGACCATCGACCCGCAGGTCGTGCAGCGTTCCGCGCGGGCGCTGCCCCGCTACGGTCCGGACTTCCGCTACCGCCACTACGCGGCCGTGAAGTCGCTGCCCGTCGCCCTGGGCGGGGTGGCCGCGGTGGGCGCGCTGTTCGCCGTGGCGCAGGTGCCGCCCGCACGGCGCCGCCTTGCGGGGCTCCTGAAGCCCGGGGACGGGCCCGACGCGGCCCGGCGGGCGGCCAGTTGGTTCTCCCTGCGCTTCGTCGGCGAGGGCGGCGGGCAGCGGGTGTTCACCGAGGTGTGGGGCGGCGACCCCGGATACGGCGAGACCGCGAAGATCCTCGCGGAGGCCGCGATGTCCCTGGCCCTGGACGAACTGCCGGACGTCGCGGGCCAGGTGACCTCGGCCGTGGCGATGGGCGACGCGCTGACCGGGCGGCTCATGGAGGCGGGGATCGGGTTCCGGGTGGCGGCGACGCGATCCGTGTCCGCGGACTAGCTCCGGTCACGCCCTGGGGCTGTCCGCCGTCGCCTCGCGCAGGGCCGACCTGCACAGCGCGTCGGCCCTGCGTGTGGTCTCCGGGAGGCGGTAGCGCGGGGTGAGGTGGAGGGTGTGGGCGCGGGCGGCGGCGAGCGTCACGCGGTGGCCCACGGAGACGAACACCGGCTTCACGCCCTCCCGTGTCCGCAGCGCGCTGCCGACCTCCTCCGCGCCGTCGAGGAGCGGCGCCGCACTGCCGCGCGCGGCGCCCGGCGCCTCGTACGAGAACGTGAACGGGTTCTTGGCGACGCCGATCGTGGGCAGGCCCGCGAGCACGCCGAGGTGGCTCGCGAGGCCGAAGCGGCGCGGGTGCGCGATGCCGTACCCGTCGCACACCACCAGGCCCGGGTCGGCCTTGAGGGCGCCCAGCGCCGCGAGGACCGCCGGGACCTCGCGGAACGCCAACAGGCCCGGAACGTAAGGGAAGGCGACCCGGCCGACCGCCGTCGCCTCCTCCACCACGTCGAGGCTCGCCCCGTCCAGGACCACGACCGCCGCGGCGACCACGTCGCGCTCGTCGTCGTACGCCACGTCGACTCCCGTGACATGACCGGTCCCCGGCGGCGGCCCCGGCTCGTCGCGCACGACCCGCTCGCGCAGGGCGTCCTGGACGGCGCGTGCCGCGGACTCGTCCGCGGGCCAGTCGGCGGGCAGGGGAGGGATCGTGACGGGGGGCGTGTTCATGGTGTGCCGAGCCTAAAGGGTGGGCTCGCTCGCGACGCCGGAAGGTCACGGGGCCGGAAGGCCGTCGGGCCAGGACACCAGAAAGGCGGGGAACTCGTCCCCGCCATGCTCAAGGTATAGCGCACAGGGGGGCTTGCGGCAAGGCCCCGGGCATGCCGCAGAATCATCGGCCTAAGCCATGACCTGCGGAAATAGATGAGGTTCGTAATGATCGACGTGATCGTCGTCGGCGGTGGGCCGACCGGCTTGATGCTGGCCGCCGAACTCCGGCTGCACGATGTGCGGGTGGTGGTGCTGGAGAAGCTGACCGAACCGACCAAGGAGTCCCGCGGGCAGGGCCTGCACGTGCGCAGCGCCGAGGTGATGGACCAGCGCGGCATCCTGGACCGGTTCCTCGCGGTCAGCGAGAAGTTCCAGGTGGGCGGCCTCTTCGGCGGCATCATGAAGCCGTGGCCGGACCAGTTGGACACGGCGCACCCGTTCGGTGTCGCCGCCCCGCAGCCGGTCACCGAGCGGCTGCTCAATGAGCGTGCCCTCGAACTCGGTGCGGACATCAGACGCGGCTGCGAAGTGGTCGGGCTGAGCCAGACCGGGGGCGTCGGGAACGCCGAGGACGCCGACGGCCCCGAGGCCGGGGTGACCGTCGAGCTGGCGGACGGCACGGTGCTGCGCTCGCGCTATCTCGTCGGCTGCGACGGCGGCCGCAGTGCGGTGCGCAAGCTGGTCGGGGTCGACTTCCCCGGCGTGGCCGCCACGGTCGAGACGCTGCTCGGCGACATGGAGGTGACCGAGGATCCGGCGACGATCGACGCCGTGGTCGCGGAAGTCCGCAAGACCCAGCTGCGGTTCGGCGCCGCCCGGCAGGCGGACGGGGCGTACCGCATCGTCGTGCCCGCCGACGGCGTGGCCGAGGACCGGGCGACCGCGCCGACCATCGAGGAGTTCAGGGCGCGGCTGCGGGCGGTCGCGGGCACCGACTTCGGCGCCCACGCGCCGCGCTGGCTGTCCCGGTTCGGCGACGCCACCCGGCAGGCCGAGCGCTACCGGGTGGGCCGGGTGTTCCTTGCCGGGGACGCGGCGCACATCCACCCGCCCACCGGCGGGCAGGGGCTCAACCTCGGTGTGCAGGACGCGTTCAACCTCGGCTGGAAGCTGGCCGCCGCGGTCGGCGGGTGGGCGCCGGAGGGGCTCCTCGACACCTACCACGCCGAACGGCACCCGGTGGGCGCCCGCGTCCTCGACAACACCCGCGCCCAGATCACGCTCCTGGGGACCGACCCGGGGGCGACCGCGCTGCGGGAGATCTTCTCGAGGCTGATGGACATCGAGGAGGCGAACCGGTACGTGACCGGGATGATCACCGCCGTCGACGTCCGCTACGACTTCGGCGAGGGACACGAATTGCTCGGGCTGCGGCTGCGGGACCTGGAGCTCAAGCAGGGGCGTCTCTACGAGCTGATGCACGGCGGCCGCGGGCTGCTGCTCGACCGGACCGGCCGCCTCGACGTGGCGGGTTGGGAGGACCGGGTCGACCACGTCGTCGACGGCGGAGGGGAGCTGGAGGATCTGGACGTGGCCGCGGTGCTGCTGCGGCCGGACGGTCACGTGGCGTGGGCCGGCGAGGACCAGGCGGAGCTGGCGGGCGAGCTGGGCCGGTGGTTCGGCGCCGCCGGCGCGGGTGCGGCCGGTGCGGGGAACGTCCGGTCCTCCGTGCCGGAGTAGCCTGACGATCATGTTTGTGATGGAGCTGACCTACACCGCCCCGGTCGACCGCGTCGACGCCCTTCTCGCCGACCATGTCGCCTGGCTGGACGCGCAGTACGCGGCCGGCGTGTTCATCGCGTCGGGGCGCAAGAACCCGCGCGACGGCGGCGTGATCATCGCCGTGGGCGAAAGCCGTGCGGAGATCGAGCAGCTGGCGGCGAGCGACCCGTTCACCGTCGGGGGCGTGTGCGAGTACCGGATCACGGAGTTCCTCGCGACGAAGACGGCGGCCGAGCTGGCGCCGTACCGGCAGGAGTTGCCCGCCTGACCCGCCTGATCCCGGAAGGGCTGTTCCCGGCCGCCTTGAACCGGCGGCCGGGATCGGCCCTTCCGGGCTATCCCGGCTGTCCCGGTTCGAGGCGGGCCACCCGCCCCTTCTCCCCCGCCGCCCAGCAGCCCAGGTCGCGGGCGCAGTCGACGGTGTCGTACGAACCGGTGTCCACCGTGCGCCAGGTGCGGCCGCCGTCCGTCGTGAGGTCGGTGCCCGTGGGGCCGACCGCGAGGGCCGTGCGGCGGGTGTGCGGGAGCCAGGCGACGCCCGAGCGGTAGGCGGGGACGGGGCGCGCGGCTGCTGCCCAGGTGCGGCCGCCGTCGCGGCTCAGCGCGGCCGCCCGCGGCGAC
>NZ_AOPZ01000117.1 GCF_000414115.1 Streptomyces aurantiacus JA 4570 | reverse complement strand
GGTCGGCGGCGGTCGGCGGACCGGGTCAGGACCCGGGCGACCCCGCGGGCGAGGACGTGCCCGGTCCGGCCGGCCACGACGGCGGCACGGGTGACGTAGGCGCGGGCGCGCCCCCGACGGTAGGCACCGGTGGGCCGCTCGGCGCAGCCGGGTCGGCCGACGGCGTCGACACGCGTCACCACGCACCGGGCGCGGAGCCCCCCGGTGTCGAAGACGCGCCCCTCACCTCGGACGACGTCGTCTGGCAGAGCAGCCCACCGGGGTCCATCTACGACTACATCAAGGTGGCGTCCTTCTCGATCGGCCCCGACGGACTTGTCGATCAGTGGAGCGCCCGCGCCGAGCGGCTGTTCGGCGTGGCCGCGCGGGACGCCGTCGGCAAGGACCCGATCGAGGCGTTCGTCGCGCCCGAGCTGCGCCGCCGGGGCCACCGGAAGATGGCCGAGATCCTGGACGGGCGCGAGTGGACGGGGTCGGTCCCGTTCCGGACGCCCGCGCCCGCGCCCGCCGACGGCGGCCCGGCGGCCGCGGGCCCGCAAGAAGCCGTGGGCCTGGCAGAATCCGTGGGCCTGGAAGGCATCGCCGAGGTCTATGTCATGCCGGCCAGGACGGCCGACGGCGAGCGTTCCGCCGTCTGTATCGTCGTCGACGTCCGCGCGCTCCGGCAGATCGAGACCGACCTCGCCGCCTCGCAGGCGATTTTCGGTCAATCTCCTTTCGGTTTCCTGCTGTTCGGCACGGACCTCAGGGTGCAGCGCGCCAACCGCCGCTTCGCCGCCGTCTTCGGCGGCGCCGAGGACGACCACCGCGGCCGCACCGTGCACGACTATCTGCCCCGCCACGAGGCCGACCGCATGCAGGCCGCGCTGTGCCGCGTCCTGGAGACCGGCGAGGCCGTCACGGACATGCAGATCATCGGCCCCGCCCCGGGCAGCAACGAGCGCCGCCACTGGTCGATCAACCTCTACCGCGTGCACAGCGGTTCGGGCCGCCCCATCGGCGTCGCCGGCCTCGGCAACGACGTCACCAGCCGGCACGCCGCCGCCCGCGAGGCCGCCCACGCCCGCCGCAACCTCGCCCTCCTGAACGAGGCCGGCGCCCGCATCGGCAACTCCCTCGACCTGGAGACCACCGCCCGCGAACTCCTCGACGTCACCGTCCCCGGCTTCTGCGACCTCGCCTCCGTCGACCTCTACCAGGGCCTCCTGGACGGTGACGAGGCGGCGCACATGCGCCAGAGCCTGGCCGACGGCAGCGCCGAGCTGCGCCGGGTCGCCTTCGCCAGCGCGGTCTCCGACGTGCCCTTCCCCGAGGGCACCGGACCCGTCGAGGTCGGCTCCGTGCACCGCTTCGCCTTCAACTCGCCCTGCGCGGACGCCCTGCGCACCGCCCGCCCCCGCCTGATCGCCGCCGGCGACGACTGCGGCCCGGCCCGCCGCCTCACCAGCGGCCTCATCCAGTCGACGCTCGCCGTGCCGATGGTCGCGCACGACACCGTCGTCGGCCTCGCGCAGTTCTCCCGTACGAAGGGCAGCGAGCCCTTCGGCGAACGCGACCGCGCGCTCGCCGTCGAACTCGCCGCGCGCGCCGCCGTCTGCATCGACAACGCCCGGCTCTACCGCCGCGAGCACGAACGCGCGCTGATACTGCAGCGGTCCCTGCTCCCGCCCGGCGACCCCGAGGCCGCCGGACTCGACATCGCCTGCCGCTATCTGCCCGGCAACGCCGCCACCGAGGTCGGCGGCGACTGGTTCGACGTCATCGAACTGCCCGGGCACCGCACGGCCCTCGTCGTCGGCGACGTCATGGGCCGCGGCCTGCGCGCCGCCGTCGCCATGGGCGAACTGCGCTCCGCCGTGCGCACTCTCGCGCTGCTCGACCTGGAGCCCGCCGAGGTGCTCTCCGCGCTCGACGAGATCGCCCGCGGCCTCGGCAACCTGCCGGGTCCGGGGCACGCCCGGCGCGCCACGCCCGCCGGCGCCCGCGGCCGCGACAGCGACGACCTCGCCGAGGTCTACCTCGCGACCTGCGTGTACGCGGTGTACGACGCCGTCACCCGCCGCGTCACCTTCGCCAACGCCGGCCACCTCCCGCCGGTCCTCGTCGAGCCCGGCGAGTCCCCGCTGATGCTCGACGTACCCCCGGGCATGCCGCTCGGCGTCGGCGGCGAGCCCTTCGAGGAGGTCGACGTCGACCTGCCCGACGGCGCGCTGCTCGCGCTCTACACAGACGGCCTCGTGGAGTCCCGCGACCACCCCCTCGACGAGGGCCTGAACGCGTTCGTCGGCGCGCTCGCCGAGCCCGCGCAGGCGCTCGAGGACATCTGCGACCACGTACTGAACACGCTCGACACCCATCACGGCGAGGACGACATCGCGCTGCTCATGGCGCGGGTGCGGGGCCTGCCCGCCGAGCACGTCGGCGACTGGACGCTGCCGCGCGAGCCGCAGTCCGTGGGCCGGGCCCGCGAACTGGCCTGCGAGCGGCTGCGCGCATGGGACCTCGAAGCGCTCGTCGACAACGCGGAACTCCTCGTCAGCGAGCTCGTCACCAACGCCCTGCGGTACGGCGAGGGCGAGATCCGGCTGCGGCTGCTGCTCGACCGCACCCTGGTCTGCGAGGTCTGGGACGCGGGTCTCGTCCAGCCGCGCCGCCGCCGCGCCCGCGACACCGACGAGGGCGGGCGCGGGCTCCAGCTCGTCGGCCTGCTGAGCGCGGCCTGGGGCTCACGGCGTACGCCGCGCGGCAAGACGGTGTGGTTCGAACTGGCGCTGCCGGACGGGGACTCGGCGCCGATGGACGCGGCGGAGGCGCTGATGAGCCTGTTCTGACCGGGCAGTTAGGACATGTGCCGGGCAGGTAGTAAGGGTGGGTGGGAGAAGGACCGGCGCGCAGCGCCGTCCTCCCGCTCGAGGCGCCCCGCCAGATCATGTCGTCGCTTTGAGCGCCGCGAGGCGGGCCTCCACCTCCGCCGTGTCGCTCAGGCTGTCCAGCTGCTCGAACTGCGCGTCCAGCGAGGAGGCGGCGAGTTCCTCCCTGCCGAGGGCCCGCGCCTCCTCCCGCCGCACCTTCTCCTCGAACCGGCCCAGCTCGCTGGCCGGATCGAGGACATCGACGCTGCGCGCCGCGTCCAGCATCTGGTTCTGCGCCTGCGCGGACTTCGAGCGGGCCACCAACTGGTCCCGCCTGGACTGCAGTTCCGTCAGCTTGATCTTCATCGAGTCCAGGCCGTCCTTGAGCTTGCCGACCACGTCGGACTGCGCGGCGATCGACGGCTCGGCGTCCTTGGCCTCCTTCTCGGACCGCAGCTGCCGGCCGAGCGCCACCTTGGCCAGGCTGTCGAACCGGTCGGCCTCCGCCGCGTTCCCGTCCGCCCGCAGCGCGTCCGCCTTCTTGCTGGCCGCGAGCGCCTTGCCGCCCCACTCGGCGGCGGCCTCCAGATCCTCCTTGTGGTCCTGCTCCAGGAGCCGCAGACTGCCGATCGTCGTCGCCACGGCCTGCTCGGCCTCCCGGATGTTCTCCGCGTAGTCGCGGACGAGCTGGTCCAGCATCTTCTGCGGGTCCTCGGCCTGGTCGAGGAGGGCGTTGATGTTGGCCTTCGCCAACTGCGCCACGCGCCCGAGGACGGTCTGCTTGGCCATGGGGCTTTCTCCTTGCGTACGTCGCGTACGAGCTGCCTGACTACGGGATGTGCGTACGAGGGTCAGAACCGGCCGCCTCCGCCCCTGCGCCCCCGGGTCCCGCCCCCGCCGAAACTCCCGGGCCCGCCGCCCCCG
>NZ_AOPZ01000116.1 GCF_000414115.1 Streptomyces aurantiacus JA 4570 | reverse complement strand
CGACCACAACCGGCACCCCGCACCGCAACCCACTAAGGCGTGCCTGTTAAATGCGAGCCCAGACCAGCACTGCGGCGAGAACTGCGGCCGAGCGGTAGACGATCGCGAGCTTGTCGAACCTCGGTGATCCCGCGGGCCTTGAGCACCGCTCAGATCGCGCGGGAGGAGTAGGCATTGTCCCCGAGCAGCATGGTCGGGGTCGTGCGTGGGCGGCCTGCTCCGGTCCTGGGAACTCGCAGGTCGCCCAGCAGCAACGGCAGGGACTGGCCGTCATGCGCCTGCCCGGGCGTCACGAGGACGGCCAGCGGTCGACACTGACCGTCCACGGCGTGACTGGAGGGCAGCAAAGGTCGGATGCAGTCCCACTGCCGGTCGGTCAGCCGGACGTGACGAGGCATCAGGATCAGACCGCAGAGGTGCTGTGCACCCGGCCCGGCAGCCCGGCCGTGTGCTCAGTCGATCGTCTTGATCACCCGGGCGGGCACCCCTGCGACCACGCTGCCGGCAGGAACATCACGAGTGACCACCGCACCGGCAGCGACCACCGCACCGGCACCGATGGTCACTCCCTGCGTGATCACGACAGCCGTCCCGATCCAGACGTCGTCCTCGATGACGATCGGGGCGAAAGAGAGGTACTCGCGGCGCTCGGCCAAGGGCAGCGGATGGCCTCCGGTGATGAGGCTGACCTTCGGGGCGATCATGACCCCGTTGCCGATCCGGATGCCTCCCTTGTCCATGAAGGTGCATCCCTGGTTGACGAAGACGTTCTCCCCGAACGTCGTGTTCAGACCGCACTCGGTAAAGAACGGCGGGTAGATCATCACCGACTCCGGGAGCGGGCCGCCGAACACAACAGAGAGTAGTTCCGCACGGCCTTCGTTGTCGCTGAACGGAAGCACGTTCAGTCGAGACGTCGCATCGGTCACCTCCACGATCCGTTCCACATGACGCGCGAACTCAGGCGTCTGGACATACATGACCTGCTCTGTGCGGGTAGACATGCACTGATCCCACCACCGCGCAGAACACTCGATCAAACAACTCTGCACCACACCAGACACAACCATCAGTTGTGAAAGTAGGGTGGAAGCGTGGATGTTGAAGCGCTGCGGACGTTCCTGACCGTCGCCGAGGCCGGCCAGTTCCAGGCTGCGGCCGACGAGCTGGGGGATCAGCCGACAGGCCGTCTCCAAGCGGATCGCGGCCCTGGAGAGGCACATCGAGGTCGCGCTCCTGGCACGGACCGTCCAGGCTCCCGGCTGAGCCTGGACGGACAGGTCTTCCTGCCCCCCGCCAAGAAGATCCTGGCGGCCATCGAGCAGGCCGAGCAGGCCGTACGCCCCGGCAGCCGCCCCTTGCGCGTCGATGTCCTCAACCCCGCACGACGTGTGGGCGCCGGACTGGGTCGACCGCTGACCAGACGACCGAATTAACAGACACGCCCTAGGGCGTGTCTGACAAATGATCACCTGGTTGGTTCGCGAAGCCAGAGGACCAGCGAGGCCAGGACGACTCCAGCGCGGTAACGGGTGGCGAGCTTGTCGAACCTGGTGGCGATCGCACGGAACTGCTTGAGATGGGCGAAGCATCGTTCGACCACGTTGCGGTCGCGGTAGATCTCCTTGTTGAAGGCGGGTGGGCGGCCGCCGAGGCTGCCGCGTCGGCGGCGGTTGGGGACCTGGTCGCGGCGTTCGGGAATCGTGGCAGCGATGCCCCGGCGCCGCAGCAGGTGGCGGATCGCTCGGCTGGAATAGGCATTGTCGCCCAACACCCGCGTCGGCGCCGTGCGTGGGCGGCCCGTGGTGATGCGTGGGATGCGGATCTCGTCGAGGACCTGAGTGAACGCGGTGGCGTCGTGGGCATTGCCGGGCGTGAGCACGATCGACAAGGGCAGGCCCCGGCCATCGACGGCGAGGTGGACCTTGGTGGTCAGTCCGCCGCGGGAGCGGCCGAGGGCCTGGCGCGCCTGTGAGTGGCCCGGATCTTCCAATTTGTCCCTGCCTGCGGCCCCCTTTTGCGTGCGCCGTTAGCGTGCTGATGGGCCCGGTTGATCGTGGAGTCGACGGCGACGGTCCACTCCACCCGGCCCACCGCGTCGTCACGGACCTGGACGTGCTCCAGCAGCCTTGCCCAGGTGCCGTCCGCCTCCCAGCGGGCGAACCGCTCGTAGACGGTCTGCCATGGCCCGTACCGCTCGGGCAGGTCGCGCCAAGGAGCCCCGGTCCGCAGCCGCCACAGCACACCATTAACCACCTGCCGATGATCACGCCATGGACGGCCACGCCCGTCCGTCTGCGGCAACATGGGCTCAATCCGCTCCCACACCACGTCCGCCACCTCACCTCGACCTGTCACAAGATCAATTATCAGACCGGCTATAGAGTCCTGCCTGTGGCGAATCATCAGGACGAGACCAGGGCGGCCTACGACGGAGTCGTCGAGCTGTACGCATCGCTATTCGCAGACCGGCTGGAGACACAGCCGTTCGCCCGGGCCATGATCGGCACCTTCGCAGAACTGGTGCGCGCGACGGGCAACCTGCGGGCAGCTGACGTCGGGTGCGGGCCCGGACATCTGACGGCCATGCTGCACGAACTGGGCTTGGACGCCTTCGGACTTGACCTCTCCCCCGGCATGGTCGACCACGCCAGGCAGGCCCATCCGGCGCTCCGCTTCCAGGAGGCGCGGATGGAGTCCCTGCCGATCGAGGACGGCGTGCTCGGCGGCGTACTGGCCCACTACTCGATGATCCACACCCCTGCGGGGGAACTGCCGGAGCTGCTCGCCGAGCAGGTACGCGTCCTGGCGCCGGGTGGCCTGCTCCTGGTCTCCTTCTTCGGGACCGACGGGCCTGAGCCGGTCCGGTTCGACCACAAGGTGGCGCCTGCCTATAGCTGGCCGGCGGACCGCCTCGCCGAACTGCTGGCTGATGCCGGGCTCGTTCCCTTCGCCCGGCTGCTCCATGATCCGGCCTCCGAACGGGGCTTCCTCGACGCCCACCTGCTGGCTCGCCGTTCGTAGGTCCTGCCCTGCAATACCCGCCGGACGGTCGGCGCACCTCCGGTAACTGCTGGCTCGGCGGACGCTCACTGATCCGACGGGAATTGTCAGACAGGCCCTAGTGCTCTGACCGCATAAGTTCGCGGGGTTGGTGGTCGTGGCGGTTGGATCTGCGGTGGTGCAAGGACGACCACCAACCGCACCGGCACCGACGGGCCATCAATTTTCGCCGAGAGCCCCGGATTCATGGCCCCAGAGCGCAGACGGGAGCTCCCATGTCCGAACGGCCGGAATAGGAAGCCCCGCGCATTCCCATGACCGCCGGGGAGATCGAGGCGGCCCACGTGGTCGCGCCCCCAAGCTCAACGGCCAGGTCACGCTGCGGGAGTACGACCCGCGGTGGCCCGCGGTCTTCGAGCGGGAAGCCGTCCGCATACGTGAGCACCTCGGCCATGCGGCCACAGCACTAGCCGCGCGGCCACGCGGAGTTCACCCGGAGCTCGATGCTGCCGGACGCCGCCCCCGCCCCCAGGGCGGCGGCCACCCGGGCCCACACCACCCGGCCTGTGCCCGACCCGACGAACGACAGGGCCGGGCCGCCGCCCTGCAGGTACTCGTGCCAGACGGTCGCATCCCGGGGGCAACGCGCCCAGCCAGTACACGGCCTGACGAGCCATCAGGACTGATCCAGAGCCCGATCGATCGCACGCCGGGCCCGGCCCGCAGCCGCCCGGTCCCGCTGAAGCTGCATAGCCGCGTTCAACGCCAACCCAGCAGCCACAATCTCGAACAACGCCTGATCGACGTCGAACCCGGCAGGCAGCTCACCGTTCTCCACCGCCACGGCCAAATCCGCCCGCAGCTGCTCCCGCCAACGCGACCACACCTCAGCCACCGCATCACGGACCCGGCCGGGACGGCCGTCGTACTCACTGAGCGCCGCAGTCATCAGGCAGCCGCCCGGCAGCAACGGCGCCTCCAGATAGCCCACAGAGTTCGCACACACCGCCCGTAGCCGCCGCAGCCCCGGCGGCTCGGCCAGTGCGGGCTCGACCACCCGGTGCCAGAAGTCCACGAACGCCTTGTCCAGCGTGGAGATCTGCAGCGTCTCCTTGGTGCCGAAGTGCTTGTGCACCCCGGACTTGCTCATTTCCAGTTCCTCGGCGAGCCGGCCGATGGTGATGCCGTCCAGCCCTTCCTCGGAGGCGATCTCGGCGGCACGGCCGAGGATCCGGCCCCTGGTGGCCTGCGCTTCGGCCGCTGAGCGACGTGGTGACATACGACGAGAATAGCGTACGCGCGTTCGCTATTGATTTAGCGAACGCACGTGCGCTAACTTCCGTGGCAATCAGCGGGACGAAGGAGTACGAGATGCGGGTACGACGACTGGGCTGGGCCGGACTTGAGATCGAGGCAGACGGCGAGCGACTGGTGATCGACTACGTGCAAGACCTCTCACCGCTGTTCACCGGGTGGAAGCCCGGCGAGCATCTGACGGCGCCCAGCGGAAAGGCCACCGCCGCACTGGTCACCCACCTGCACCGGGACCACACCGACGCGTCCGCACTCGCGGACGCGCTGACACCCGGGGCACCGGTGCTGCGACCGGCGCCCGGTCACGGCGACGACGTGGACAACGTCACGACACTGTCGGCCGAGCGCGAGCTCGCCCTGCACCGGCTGGCTGCCGAGGTCGTGGATGCCTGGTCCAGCCGCGACATCGGGCCCTTCCGCGTCACCGCGGTCCCCTCCGTCGACGGTCTTGGCGACCCGCAGCTGAACTGGGTGGTGCAGGCCGACGGGCAGCGGGTCTTCCACGGCGGCGACACGATGTTCCACGGCTACTGGTGGCTCATAGCGCGCCGGTTCAACCCCTTCGACGCGGTGTTCCTGCCCGCCAACGGCCCGGTGGTCGACGCGCCGCACCTGCAGCCGCCCAGCCCGCTGCCCGCCGCGATGGACCCCAGGCAGGCCGCCGCGGCCGCGGAGATCCTGGGCGCCCGGTACGCGGTGCCGATGCACTACGAGGCGGAACAGCCGGACAAGATCGCGGGCTACGTCGAAGTCTCCGACCCGGAGACCGAGTTCCGCACCCACGCCGGACGCCGCGCCCACGTACTGGCCGTCGGGGAATGGCTGGACCTCGCCCAGCCCCGCGCTGATACGCGGCTGATACACAGCTGAGCCCCTGCAGAAGCACCACTTCGCCACAGCGGAAACCGGCATCGCACAAGGTGGCCCCAGTGCGTCGACGCGGCGCACCGGCCCCGCCTGCCTCACCGATCTCACCGGTCTCATCTCACCGGTCTCACCGAAGGTGGTCACGATGCTCCCCGCCCCCGCCCACCGGAAGCGGCGCCGCCGCACCGTGCTCATCGCGCTCGCGGCCTCGACCGCGGCCATGGCGACCATGACGGTCGGCCCTCTTGGCTGGGCCGGCACGCAGAACGGCCACACGCCGAACGGCACCACGCCCGACGACGAACAGCCCTCCGCCGGCGCCAGGAGCGCCGGGGACCGGCTGTTGCCGTACCTGGGCAACGGCGGCTACGACGTGCGCTCGTACGACGTCGGCTACACCTACCGGCCCGGCACCACGAAGATGGACTCGTCCGTACGGATCCACGCCACCGCCACCCAGGCCCTGTCCCGGTTCAGCCTCGACGCGGCGGTGGACGAGATCAGGACGGTGACCGTCCAGGGCCAACCGGCCCGCTTCACCGTCGACAAGAAGGGAGAGAAGCTGGACGTCACGCCGCGGCAGGCACTCGACAAGGGCCGGCCGTTCGACGTGAACATCGCCTACCGCGTCGACAGGAGCGACAACCGGGCCCGCCCGGGCGACCCGACGAGCCCGGCACCGCGCCTGACTCCGTGGGTGAACAAGAAGGACGGCTTCGTGCTCTTCGGCCAGCCGGACCGGTCGCACATGTTCTTCCCCGCCAACGACTACCCCGTCGACAGGGCCCGCTTCACCTTCCGCATCACCGCGCCGAAGGACCTGCAGGCCGTGGGCATCGGCACGCAGCGCTCACGCACCACGAAGGGCGACGACGCCACCACCGTCTTCACCACTCGCGACGAGATCCCCACGCATGTCGTGCAGGCCGGCGTCGGGCACTACAAGGAGATCCGGGACCGCGGCCCGCGCGGGATGCCGTTGCGCAGCTACATCACCGCCGACGCGTACGAAGCCGCCAAGCCCCTGGTGAACGCCATACCCGGCCAAATGGCCTGGATGGAGAAGGAGTTCGGCCGGGAGTTCCCGCTGGAGACCTACGGTGTGCTGGGAGTGGCCGACGGCTACCTGGGCGTGGCCCTGGAGACGGCGACCTTGTCCACCTTCGCCGTCGAGGGCCTCCAGGGGGAGCCGGACCTGCGCGAGCCGACCATGGTCCACGAGATGGTGCACCAGTACTTCGGCGACGAGCTCAGCGTGGCGAACTGGGACACCAACTGGATCAGCGAGGGGCACGCCGAGTACTACCAGCTGCGCTACAACGTGCACAAAGGCTGGCGCGACTGGGACACCGTGCTGAAGTTGCGCTACGAGTTCGACCCCGAGGGGCGCGCCGCGTCCGGGCCCCCGAACCGGCCCAAGGAGGCGATCGACGCGCTGGTCGGAGGCAACAACGCCGGCGTACTGATGCTCGCCGGGCTGCGCCACCAGGTCGGCGACGCCACCTTCAAGAAGATCGAGGGGACCTTCTTCGACCGGTACCGGGGCAAGGCCGCCGACACCCAGGACTACATCGACGTGGCGAACGAGGTCAGCGGTCGCGACTTCACCTCGTACATCACCAGCTGGCTGTACGACGAGAAGACCCCGCCCATGCCGGGCCACCCCGACTGGGTGGCGCCGGAGCCCCCGAAGGACTCATGACGGCATGATGGAGGCCCCGCCACCCCCTCGAACAGGCCGGAGACGATGTCCCACGCAGCCCCAGCCGTCGGTCCCGGCGCTTCCACTCCCGCGCCCGTCACGATTCTCCTCGTGGAGGACGACGAGGTGATCCGCAGGTCGGTCGCGATGGCCCTGGAGCGCTACGGCTACCACGTCATCGCGGCCGGTGACGGCCTGACCGGACTGGAACTGTTCCGGGAGGGACGGCACGACCTGCTGCTCCTCGATGTGATGCTGCCGGGGCTCGACGGCATCGGACTGTGCCGCCGGATCCGGGAGACCGGCACGGACCCGATCCTGATGATGTCGGCACGCGGCGACGCGCTGGACGTCGTCTCCGGCCTGGAGGCGGGCGCCGACGACTATGTGGTCAAGCCGGTCGACACGGCCGTGCTGGTGGCCCGGATCCGTTCACTGCTGCGGCGGGCCACTTTCACGCCGACCGCCGCGGGCACGGGCGGCCGAGCTGACCAGGCGGGCTCCCCGGGCCGCCTCGACCAGTCCGGCCAGCACATTCAGTCCGGTGAGTCCGGCCAAGGCCAGCAGCATGCCCGGCTCGTCTTCGGGGAGCTGGCCATCGACACCGGTGGTCTGGAGGTGTCCCTGTCCGGAGAGCCGGTCGCGCTGGCCCCCACCGAGCTGCGACTGCTTCTTGAGTTCGCCGCGAACCCCGGCATCGTCCTGGACCGGCAGACCCTGCTGCGCAACGTGTGGGACTACGGCTGGGACGGCGACACCCGCGTCGTCGACCTGTGCGTCCAGCGGCTGCGGAAGAAGATCGGAGCCGAGCGGATCGAGACGGTCCGCGGCTTCGGCTACAAACTGCGGCGCTGACATGGGCACCGTACGATCCCTGCTCCATTGGCGCTCGCTGCGCTGGAAGATCGCCCTCCTCGTGGCCGTCGCGTGCGGCGCCATCGCGCTGACCGTCGGCCTGCTGGTGCACCGCAGCACGTACGAGCGGTCCGTGAACGACGGTGCCGCCAGGGCGTTCTCCGTCCTGGACACCGCCCTCGGCTCGACGAATCCCGACGACGCGAGCGGTCTCGTCCACGACCCCGCGCAGATGCCGCCGGAGCTGGTGCGGGAGGCGCGGGCCCACGGGGAGGCCCACGTCTTCGACGAGAGCAACCAGTACCGGCCGGAGATGTGGGCCTCGCGGAAGCTGCCCGACGGCCAACTGGTGGCGGTCTCCGTCGACATGACTCCCGACCAGCTCAGCCGCGCCGCGCTGGACCGGCACATGTGGAAGTACTCCCTGCTCGTCCTGGCCGTCGTCGTGCCTCTCTCGGCTCTAGCCGCCGAACTGCCCAACCGGAGGCTGCGGCGAGTGGCGCGGACCGCCCGGCGGATCGAGACGGGCGACCTGGACGCCAGGACAAGGATGCGCGGCCGGACGGGCGACGAGGTCGCCGAGATCTCGGTCACCGTCGACTCCATGGCCGACAGCCTGCGGGACCGGCTGCTGAGCGAACAGCGTTTCACCGCCGACGTCGCGCACGAGTTGCGTACGCCGCTCATGGGTCTGGTCACCTCCGCCGAACTGCTCCCGGAGAGCGAGGCCACCGACCTGGTCAGGGACCGGGTACAAGTCCTGCGTACTCTGGTCGAGGATCTGCTGGAGATCTCCCGGCTGGACGCGGGCGTGGAACACGCCGAGCCGCGCCCCGTCGTCCTCGCCGAGGTGGTCCGGGAGTCACTCGCCCGCACGGGCCTGGACGCGCGGCTCACCGTCAACAACGCGCCCGCCGCGGCCGAGACCGACCCGCGCCGACTCGACCGGATCCTCGCCAACCTGGTCATCAATGCCCACCGGCACGGCAGTGGGCCGGTGGAGGTCACCATCGAGGGGACGACGGTCGTCGTCCGCGACCACGGCCCCGGCTTCCCGGACAGCCTTCTGGCGGAAGGGCCGCAGCGCTTCCGCACCGGCACTGCGGAACGCGGCCGTGGCCACGGCCTGGGGCTGACCGTGGCGTCGGGTCAGGCGCGTGTCATCGGCGCGTCGCTGGGCTTCTCCAACGCCGCCGGCGGCGGAGCCGTCGCCACGCTCCGGCTGCCTTCGACTGACGCGACGCATACGTGACGGGACGCCGCGGACATGCGGCGGAACACGTGACAGGTACGCGTGACACGACATGCGCCAGGACGCGCTACAGAGCTGATACACGACGGATGACCGGCCGCGCGGTGCCGGATCCACGGCAACGAGTTGGCGGAGATCTCCCCCGGCCAGGGTGGTCGACGTGCGAACGCCGCACGTCAACCACTTTGGAAGTGCCGCCCCATGTGCCTTGTACGTGTTCCTGGCCTGCGTGGTCCCCGCCAGGTGAAACCGGCCCTCCTCGCCGCCGGTGCCGTGGTCCTGATCATCGCGGCCGTTCTCGGCGCCTCGCTCCTGCCCCCTTCCGGCGCCGGCTCCGGGCCGTCCACCGCGGGGTCGGTGAACTCGTCCGCCCGGTCGCTGCCCTGGCCGCGGGAGGGGCAGACGAGCGTTCTGGTCGAGGGCCTCGGCGCCCGCGGTGAGCTGGGCACGAAGGGCACACAGACACCGGTGCCCATCGCCAGTGTCACGAAGGTCATGACGGCGTACGTCATCCTCCGCGCCCACCCCCTGCGGGCGGGCGAAAGCGGCCCCGACATCACCGTGGACCAGCAGGCCGCCGCCGAGTCCGTGTCCAGCGTGGAGTCGAGCGTGCCCGTCAGGGAGGGGCAGCGGCTGAGCGAACGGCGGCTGCTCGAACTCCTGCTGATCCCCTCCGGGAACAACATCGCGCGCCTGCTGGCCCGTTGGGACGCGGGCTCGCAGGAGGCGTTCGCCAAGAAGATGAACCGGGCCGCCCGCGCACTGGGCATGCGCCGCACCACCTACACCAGCGCCAGCGGCCTCGCGCCCACGACCACCAGCACATCCGCGGACCAGCTGAAGCTGGCACGGCAGGTCATGCGGGATGAGGTGTTCCGGTCCATCGTCGCAATGCCCAGCACCACCGCCCCGGACCGGCCGGGCCGGATCTCCAACTCCAACGCGCTCCTCGGCACGGCCGGCGTGATCGGCGTCAAGACCGGCTCCAGCACCCCGGCGGGCGGCAACCTGATGTGGGCGGCCACCGCGCCCGACGGCAGCGGGCGTGACCGGCTGGTCCTCGGAGTCGTGCTCCGTCAAGCGGCGGGCACCAGCCCCCAGCAGGGCCTCCAGGCTGCCTTCGCCCACAGCAGCGCGCTGATCAAGGGTGTGCGGCAGTGGCTGAAGACCACCGAAGCCGGGACGCGGTGAGGTGGCGGTGGCAACGACGCGCACCCCTCCCGTACCACCGCCGCACTCTCCCGCGCCCGTACCCGAATCCGTACCCGAGCCCGGCACCGGCACCGACTCTCGCTCTGGCACCGGCACCGGCACCGGCACCGGCGTCTGGCGACGCGGCCGAATCGTCGCCGCCCTCGCACTGCCCGCCGCTCTGGTGATGCTCGCCCACGCTCACCTCCCCAACCGGGTCGGCCACCTCGGCAGCCTCGTCGAGACCTTCCTGCCCTGGACGGGCCTGGCGGTGCCGCTCCTGCTGCTGTGCGCGCTGGTCCGCCGATCGGCGACGGCCGCCGTGGCCGTCCTGTTGCCCGCGGTCACCTGGTGCTCGCTGTTCGGCGGGATGCTCGTCGACAAGCGGGCCGGCGGCGGGGACCTGACCGTCGTGACGCACAACGTCAACGAGCACAACCCGCGTCCGGCGCGCACGGCGCGCGCCCTCGCCGCCTCCGGCGCCGATGTGGTGGCCCTCGAAGAGCTGGGCGGCACGGGGATACCGGAGTACGTCAGGACGCTCGCCCACGTCTACCCGTACCACTCGGTGCAGGGCACCGTCGGCCTGTGGAGCAAATACCCGATTGCCGATGCCCGACCGGTCGACATATCGCCCTGGGTACGCGCCATGCGCGCCACGGTCCGCACCCCGAAGGGTCCGGTCGCCGTCTCCGTCGCCCACCTGATGTCGGTCCGCTTCACCGCCTCGTCCGGTTTCACCACCGGCGACCGTGACGCTGCGGCGCGTCGCCTCGGCGCCGCTCTGGGTGCCGAGACGCTCCCCCGCACGGTGCTCATGGGTGACTTCAACGGCACCTTCGAGGACCGGGCGCTGTCCGCCGTCACTTCGCGGTTGCGCTCGGCCCAGGCCGAGGCGGGCGCCGGGTTCGGCTTCACCTGGCCCGCCTCGTTGCCTGTGGCGAGGATCGACCAGATCCTGGTACGCGGCGTGGATCCGCGCTCGTCCTGGACGCTGCCCGCCACCGACAGCGACCACCTGCCGGTGGCGGCGACGCTGAAGCTGTGAGCCCCGGAGTCCGCTGGGAAGCTGTGAGTCCCTGATCAGGCTGAGGACTTCGGCTGTGACTCCGCGCTCTGGGTGCGCAGTCGCTCGTTGATGCGCTGGGCTTCTTCGAGCTGGTCTTCGAGGATGACGATCCGGCAGGCCGCCTCGATGGGAACCCCTTGGTCGACAAGCTCCCGAGCGCGAGCGGCGATACGCAACTGGTAACGGGAGTAGCGGCGATGGCCGCCTTCGGATCGCAGAGGCGTGATGAGGCGGTGTTCGCCCAGGGCACGGAGGAAGGCGGGGGTGGCGCCGAGCATCTCGGCGGCCCGGCCCATGGTGTAGGCGGGGTAGTCGTCATCGTCGAGAGGGGCGACGGGGCGGGCACTGCGAGGGGGCATAGACCTCTTCTTTCGGGGGACGCGTCGGGGGGCCCGGCT
>NZ_AOPZ01000115.1 GCF_000414115.1 Streptomyces aurantiacus JA 4570 | reverse complement strand
TGCACCTTCAGATCGCGCACGTCCAGGAAGGCTTTACGTGCCGTCATGCGAGCCTCACTCGGGGGTCGATCACGGCGTACAGGACGTCCACCACGAGGTTGGCGAGGAGCACCGCGAGCGAAGTGATCAGGGTGACGCCCAGGACGATCGGCAGGTCCTGGTTCCTGGTGGCGTCCAGCACCGCCCGGCCCAGGCCCGGCAGATTGAACGTCGACTCGGTCAGGATGGCGCCGCCGATGAGCGCGCCTAGGTCCATGCCCAGCATGGTGAGGAGCGGCGTCATGGTGGAGCGCATGGCGTGCTTGCCGACGACGGTGTGCTCGCGCAGGCCCTTGGCGCGGGCCGTGCGGATGTAGTCCTCGCCGAGCACCTCCAGCATGGTGGCCCGGGTGATCCGGGCGTACATCGCCGCGTAGAGGAAGGCGAGGGTGATCCAGGGCAGGATCATGCCGCCGAGCCAGCCGGTGACGCTCTCGTCCAGCGGCACGTACTGCGCGTCGAGCCACTTCAGGCCGAAGGCGAAGACCGCCAGGGAGAGCAGGCCGGTGAAGTAGATCGGCAGGGAGACACCCGCGAGGGCGACGACCATCGCGCCGCGGTCCCACAGGCTGCCCCGCTTGAGCGCGGAGAGCACACCCGCCGCGACGCCGACGACGACCCACAGCACGGCGGCACCGAGCGCGAGCCCCAGGGTCACCGGCAAACGGTCGGTGAGCACCGGCCAGACGGCCTGTTCGCTGCGGAAGGAGTAGCCGAAGCACGGCGCGGCGCAGTGGGTGACCTCACCGCCGGCCGCGTAGGTGCGGCCCGCGAAGACGCCCTTGAAGAACTCCCAGACCTGGACGTATATCGGGTCGCTCAGGCCGAGCTTCTCCCGCACCGCCGCGACCGCGCCCGGGTCGGCCTGTTTGCCCACGAAGCCGGCGGCGATGTCGACGCCCGCCCACTTGGGGACGAGGAAGAAGATGCAGAAGACCACCATGATGATGACCACCAGCATCACCGCGGCGGCGAACAGCCGCCTGACGAGGTAAGCGAGCATGGCTCCGCTACTTCGCGTTCTTCAGGCCGAGGCTGACGAAATCGTACATACCGCTGTAGCCGTCAGTGGTGTGCGCGTTCGTCAGGTCCGGGGAGCGCCAGTTGAGGAACTTCTCGAAGGTGAAGGGCAGGTAGTACGCGCCCTCCATCACCTTGTGGTTGATCTCCTTGGCGATCGTGGCCTGCTCGCCCTCGTCGAGCTCCTTGACGTAGGAGTCGAAGAGCCCGTCGATCGTCTTGTCCTTGATCAGGGCGAAGTTGTTGTTGCCGCTCTGCAGGATGTACTTGCTGCTCCACAGCGGCAGACCGAAGCCCTGGACCGTGCCGAAGTCCGGGGCCCAGCCGTCGATGACGATGCCGTACTTCTTCTTCTTGACGTTGGCGGGGCTGCCGACGATGCCGGCGGTCTGCGCGCCGTCGTACTGGTCGATCTCGGCCCGGACGCCGATCTTCTTCAGCGATGCCTGGAGGGACTCGGCGGTGGCGACCTCGACCGGCTTGTTGTTGCGGACCGCGATGGTGGTGCTGAAGCCGTTCGGACGGCCGCAGGCCCGCAGCTCTTCCTTGGCCTTCTCGACGTCGCCCTTCTTGCCTTCCCCGGCGATCCTGTACGGGTCGTACTTCTGCCCCTCGGCGCCCGGCACGGACGGCGGGAGCATGTTGGTGGCGATGTCACCGCCGGCGAGCGGGCCACCGCGCGCGTTCTGCAACGAGACGTGGTCGGCGCCGTGGATCACGGCCTTCCGGCAGTGGATGTTGTCGAACGGCGGCACGCTCCGCGGGAAGACCGCGTAACGGATGTAGCTGGTGAGCGGGTTGTCGAGGTTGCCCTTGTGCTGCTTCAGGGCGGTGGTGCGGCCCTGCGGCGACGGACCGGTCTGGTTGAGGTCCAGGTGGAAGTCGCCGTTGATCAGGCGCTGGTCCATGTCGTTGGCGTTCGCGAAGAACTTGGCGCTGATGGTGTCCGGGTACGCCTTGCGGATCGGGTCGGAGGCGGCCTTCCACTGCGTGTTGCGGACCAGCTTCAGGCTCTTGCCGGGCGCGTACGACGCGAACTTGTACGGGCCGCTCGAGAATGGCTTGAGGGCGTATTTGGACTTGGTGTCCTTGTCCTGGCGCACCGGGGAGGCCGAAGGCGTCGCGAGCATCTGCGCGAAGTCGCTGTTGGCCCGCGGCAGGTTGAAGACGATCGTCTTGTCGTCGGGCGTCTCGATCGCCTTCATACCCAGCCTGTCGGGGGACTTGTCCTTGTAGGGGCCCGGGTACTCGCCCTCGGGGTCGAGGACGTCCTTGAGGTAGACCGGACCGCCGGACAGCACGTCCTGCGCCCACTGGCGCTCGATGCCGTACTTGATGTCCTTGGAGGTGATCGGCTTGCCGTCCTCCCAGGTGATCCCGTCGCGCAGTTCGTACGTGTAGGTCCTGCCGTTGTTGGAGATCTTGCCCGCGTTGGTGGCGAGGTCGGGTGTCAGCTCCGCGCCGGCCTTGCCGGGCTCGGTCTTGTAGGACATCAGCTGACGGCTGTAGTAACGCATGAAGTTCCAGGCGAAGCCGTAGTAGCCGCGCGTGGTGTCCCAGGAGTCGGCGTCCTGGGAACCGGCGAACTTCAGCTCGCCGCCCTTCTTGGAGCCGGCGTTGAGGACCTTGTTGTTCGCGGCGTCGTAGCCGGCCGCGCCCTTTGTGCCGTTGCCGCTGCCGCACGCCGCGGTGGTCAGCAGCGCGGTCACCACCGCGGCAGCGGCCATGGCCTGCTTGCGCCGCCCTGCGGTGGGTGGGGTAGTCACCATCTCGGATCCTCCGGAATTGATGAAAAACACCGTGTCGGTGCCACGGGCCGCTGGGATCGCAGCAGTTGGTCGCGGCGGTTCAGCGGGAGCCCTTCGGGTCGAGCGCGTCGCGCACGCCGTCGCCGAAGAGATTGAAGGCAAGCACCGTGATGAAGATCGCCACGCCCGGGATGACCATGTACAGGGGGTCCGAGTCGTAGTAGTCGATCGCGTTCGAGAGCATTTGCCCCCAGGAGGCCGTGGGCGGTTTGACGCCCACGCCCAGGAAGCTGAGCGCCGCTTCCGTGAGGATGTTGGTGGGGATCATCATCGTCGTGTAGACGATGATCGGCGCGACGAGATTGGGCAGCAGTTCCTTGAAGAGGATGTAGAAGCGTCCGGCGCCCAGTGACCTGGCCGCCTCGACGTACTCGCGTTCGCGCAGGGACAGGGTCTGGCCGCGTACGACGCGTCCGATGTAGGGCCAGCCGAAGAAGCCGATGACCAGGATCATCACGAAGACGCGCACGCTCGATCCGGTCAGCCCCAGCAGGTCGTTGGGCATGACGGAGACCAGCGCGATGATGAAGAGCAGCTGGGGGAAGGCGAGCAGTCCGTCCATGACGCGGCTGATGACCGTGTCCACCCAGCCGCCGAAGAAGCCCGCCAGGATGCCGAGGACGGTGCCCAGGACGACCGCGACCACGGCCGAAAGGAAGCCGACGAGCAGCGAGATGCGGGCGCCGTAGAGGATGCGGGCGAAGATGTCGCGGCCGTTGACCGGTTCGACGCCCAGCAGGTGGTCACCGCTGATACCGCCGAGGGCGCCGGTCGGGGTGCCGAACAGCGGGTTGATCAGGTCCTCGTGGTGGGTCTCGGGGTCCTGGCCGACCAGGCCCGTGAGCACGGGGGCGAGCAGGGCCACGGCGATGAGGAAGAGGACGACGATGCCGCCTGCGAGGGCGAGCTTGTCGTTCTTGAGGCGCTCCCAGGCGATCCGCCCGAGGGAGCGTCCCTGAACGGCTGCGCCGTCCGCGGTGCCGGGTGCGGTGTCGTCCGAGCTGAATTCCGCCGTCTCTGCGGCCGTGGCGGGGGCTGTTTCGACGGTTGTTTCGGGCAATGGCGCTGTCATGTGGAAGGGCCCCTCTCAACCGGCTCAACACGTTCCTGGTCAAGCGGGACCAGGAAATCCGGCGGGCTTGGCGGAAACCGACTCCGGACTCTCAGCGGAGGTCGCGGATGAGCTTTTCGATGACGGAGTCCACCTTCGCCTCGTTGAACTTCTCCGAGCCGATCAGCAGGGTCACTGCTCGCTTGCCGTCATCGGTGACGGCGTTCCTGAACTTGTGGCCGCTCTCCATATAGCCGCTGTGTCCCCAGGCGACGACGCCCGGCGTGCGCTCATAGCGCTCGACGCCCAGGCCGTAGTCCTCGCCGAGATCGTCCTTGACGGTCTTCTTCATCTCGGCCAGCTGGGCCGGGGCGAGGAGATCGCCGGACCACAGCGCGGTCCAGAAGGTGGTCGCGTCGGCACCGGTGGAGACCAGCGCCCCCGACGCGTCGGCGGCGGAGACGTTCCACGCCGTCTTGTCCACCAGCTTCCCGCGCTGCACCACATAGCCGCGCAGGGCCGGCTTGGGCAGCGAGGTGCGGTCGCCGGGCCAGAAGGTCCCGCGCAGTCCGAGAGGCTTGATGAGCCGCTTCTTGATCTCGGTGCCGATGGGGCGTCCTGTGACCTTATGGACGATCATTCCGGCGAGGTTGTAGTTGGTGTTGGAGTAGTAGAAACCGTCCGGGGTCCTGCCTTCGGGCGGGGGCAGGGCCAGCGCCTGCTTGACCGTCTCCAGGGGCTCGAAGTGGTCCCAGCGGTGCGCCTCCAGGTCCTCCCAGAACGGCGCCTCCAGATAGTCGGGCAGGCCGCTGGTGTGCTGCAGGAGCTGCCGGACCGTGATCTTGCGCCCGTCGTAGTGCTCGGTGCGGATCAGACCCGGCAAGTAATGATCCACGGAATCATCGAGCTTGATTTTGCCCTCGCCGACGAGCTGAAGTACGACCGTCGCCACCCAGGTTTTAGTATTGCTGGCAATACGGCTGTGCTCGGTGCCGACGACCTTTCGGCCCGTCCTGATATCGGCGAGGCCGACACCGCCGTTCCAGACACCACAGCGCGGACTCTTCACCGTCACGCTGATCCCTGAGGCGCCGACTCCATTCAGTGCCTTCAAAGCCGTCTGTATGGGCTTGGTGTCACACCGTGGTGTCGCGACCGACGCGGCGGGCGGCGTCACGAGAGAGGCTGTGAACGCCATGGCCAGGACCGCACTCGCTCTGCCTCGCATAATGTCTCCTTTACCGTACTGATGCGTGCGGCGATTAGTTGGTTCCGCCTTGTGCCAAGGAGTGCGGCGACTGCCGTATGAAACTCCTTGCGTGCAGCTTGCGGCGTAGTCTTTCTCCCGCTCTGACCGCGTGCATGCGGTGCTCGTCCAGAAATCCCGCGCATGTTTTGTGCGTCCGGCCAAATCGGGCATGCTCGTCTTCGAGCGACGGGAGCGACACCGCCCCCGCGGGGGGAGCCGGATCAGGCTCTGAGGGAGGAGGAACGGTGGACGGGGATCAGGATCAGGGGAACGCGGCGGCCGCGGAGATGCGGGAGGCCGCGCGCGCGTTGCTGTCGGTGCTGGAGCCGGAGCAGGTGCGCGAGCTGCGCGCGGGGCCCGCCCGGCTGGACGCGCCCGAGCTGCGGGAGTGGACGTATCTGCCGGGCCCGCGCCCCGGGCTGCCCACCGAGGGCCTCGGCGGCGAGCAGCGCGAGGCTGTCGACGCGCTGC
>NZ_AOPZ01000114.1 GCF_000414115.1 Streptomyces aurantiacus JA 4570 | reverse complement strand
CGCGGGTTTCCTGCGGCGCCCAAGCCTGAGCGCGCGGCTGTGGGGCTCTGGGCGGCCGCACAGCCGCCCAGAGCCCCACAGCCGTGCACGCCGAAAAGGGCCCCGGAGCGATTCACCGCTCCGGGGCCCTTTCGTGCCGCGCGTGTACTCAGTCCTCGTGTACTCAGTCCTCGGGCAGTTCGACCGGCGCGAGCTCCGTGAACAGGTGGGCCCGGGTTCAACGGCATGGTGGCGCCGCCGAGATGACGCTGGACGCCCCAGAGGGCGTTCAGGCCGGTCGTCACGGCGCCCTCGGCGAAGCCCGCCGTCCAGGAGACGTCGTCACCGGCGAGGAAGAGGCCGCGCTGCG
>NZ_AOPZ01000113.1 GCF_000414115.1 Streptomyces aurantiacus JA 4570 | reverse complement strand
GTGCGGGTGCGGTGCAGGAGCTGGTTCAGGCCGCGTTCGGCGACGGCGTTCAGGGGGCGGTCGCGCCAGGGGCCCTCGGTGGCGGAGACGGGGTCGGCGGCGCGCAGCAGGTCGAGGTCGCGCCGGTCGTCGCGCGGGTCGTCCGGCGTGTCGCTCAGGTGGCCGGGCGCCCGGTCGTCCAGGTGGTCAGTCACGGTGCTCTCCCGCTTGTCCCGCTCGTACGTGCATCTGCATCCGGTCGATCTCCGCGCGGAGTCTGCGGCGGGCGCGGTGCAGTCGCATCGCGGCCGCGCTCCGGCTGCATTCCAGGGCCACCGCGAGCTCGTCGACGCCCAGCTCCTCCCAGGTGGTCAGGCGCAGCGCCTCCTGGTCGGCGGGCGAGAGCCGGGCCAGGGCCTCGTGCACCCAGGAGCCGGGGCGCTCGGTGTCGGGGCTGTCCACGGTCTGGCCGCCGTTCGCGGTCTCGTGGTGGCCGAGCCGGTGCAGCAGGCGCCGCCGGCGGCCGAGGCCGCGGACCGTGTTGGCGAGGCAGTTGCGGGCCACGGCGTACAGCCAGGGCAGCGGTGAGTCGGGGAGTTCGGCGCGGCGCCGCCAGGCTATGGAGAAGACGTCCGCCACGACCTCCTCGACCTCGTGCACCTCCCCCGCGTCGAGCCGGCGCGCGACGAACCGGCTCACCGCCCAGTAGTGCTCGCGGTAGGCGGCCGCGAAGGAATCGTCCGTGCTCATGGACCGTAGGTGTCCGGCATGCCCCCGATCTTCACACCCGGCCGCTGTGATTCTCGCGGCAGGGGTGCGCGGTGACGCCCGTGCGGCTCCCGGACACCTACGGGGCATGAGGTCAACCGTGAAGTGGCTGACGACCACCGACCACAAGACGATCGGCACGCTCTATCTGGTGACGTCGTTCGCGTTCTTCTGCATCGGCGGGGTGCTGGCGCTGTTCATGCGCGCCGAGCTGGCCCGTCCCGGCACGCAGATCATGTCGAACGAGCAGTTCAACCAGGCGTTCACGATGCACGGCACGATCATGCTGCTGATGTTCGCGACGCCGCTGTTCGCCGGGTTCGCGAACTGGATCATGCCGCTCCAGATCGGCGCTCCCGATGTCGCCTTCCCGCGCCTGAACATGCTGGCCTACTGGCTGTATCTGTTCGGCTCGCTGATCGCCGTCGGCGGTTTCCTCACCCCGCAGGGGGCAGCCGACTTCGGCTGGACCGCATACGTCCCGCTGTCGGGCGCCGTGAACTCGCCGGGCATCGGCAGCGACATGTGGATCATGGGGCTCGCGTTCTCGGGCTTCGGCACGATCCTCGGCTCGGTCAACTTCATCACGACCATCATCTGTATGCGCGCCCCCGGCATGACGATGTTCCGGATGCCGATCTTCACCTGGAACGTGCTGCTCACGGCCGTGCTCGCGCTGCTCGCCTTCCCGGTGCTCGCCGCCGCGCTTTTCGCCCTGGAGGCGGACCGGAAGTTCGGGGCGCACATCTTCGACGCGGCGAACGGCGGCGCGCTGCTCTGGCAGCACCTGTTCTGGTTCTTCGGCCATCCCGAGGTCTACATCATCGCCCTGCCGTTCTTCGGCATCATCTCCGAGGTCATTCCGGTGTTCTCACGGAAGCCGATGTTCGGGTACATGGGCCTGATCGGCGCGACCATCGCGATCGCGGGCCTGTCCGTGACGGTCTGGGCCCATCACATGTACGTCACGGGCGGCGTGCTGCTCCCCTTCTTCTCCCTCATGACGTTCCTGATCGCCGTGCCGACGGGCGTGAAGTTCTTCAACTGGCTCGGCACGATGTGGAAGGGGTCCCTGTCCTTCGAGACGCCGATGCTGTGGGCGGTCGGCTTCCTCATCACGTTCGTCTTCGGCGGTCTGACGGGCGTGATCCTGGCGTCACCGGCGATGGACTTCCATGTGTCGGACTCTTACTTCGTCGTCGCGCACTTCCATTACGTCATCTTCGGCACCGTCGTCTTCGCGATGTTCTCCGGATTCCACTTCTGGTGGCCGAAGTTCACGGGCAAGATGCTCGACGAGCGGCTCGGCAAAATCACGTTCTGGACGCTCTTCGTGGGCTTCCACGGCACGTTCCTCGTCCAGCACTGGCTCGGTACGGCGGGCATGCAGCGCCGCGTCCCGGACTATCTGGCGGTGGAGGGCTTCACGGGCCTCAACACGCTCTCCACGATCTTCTCGTTCCTGCTCGGCATGTCGCTGCTGCCGTTCTTCTACAACATCTGGAAGACGGCGAAGTACGGAGAGCCGGTGGAGGCCGACGACCCCTGGGGCTACGGCCGCTCCCTGGAGTGGGCCACGTCGTGCCCGCCGCCCCGGCACAACTTCACCGCCCTGCCCCGCATCCGCAGCGAGTCCCCGGCGTTCGACCTGCACCACCCGGACATCGCGGCGGCCGAGGCCGGGTTGACGCCTGCGCCGGCGCGGGACGAGGTGGCGGCCCCGTGACCGCCATGGACGAGCGGCCGGTGAACGCCGACACCCTCATCTCCGAGATCGAGGGCCACCTGCTCGCCGAGGCCGCCCGCGCCGAGAGCCGCGCCGCCGCCGAGGCGTTCGCCCAGCGCCTCGACTGGCTCACCCCCGCCGAACGCGCGGAGGTGGAGCGGCTGTACGCCGAGGACCACCTGTCGCTGACCCGCCAGACCTGGCGGCACATCGCGGGCCGCTGCCTGGACCTGCGCGGGGAGTACGAGAGCCGGTACCGGGCGCTGCGCCAACGAGTGCTTGTCGGCTGCCTGGTGGGGCTCGCGGGTGCGGCGGCGAGCACGGTGATCGTGCTCGCCGCGCGCTGACCCGCCGCGTCAGAACGGCAGCCCGTAGTCCTCACACGCCGGCTTGAAGTCGGGCTTGTCCGCGCCCAGGGCGTTGACGACGTTCTGTGTCGTCGGCCCGTCCGTGAACAGGCCCACGTGCCCGACCGGATTCTTCGGGCACTGGTCCTGTACGACGATGTTGCGGACCTTGTCGCCCTTCAGGAAGCCGTTGCTGTACGGGGTCGACACGACGTCGTTCTTCGTGGCGATGACCGTGTAGCGCACCCCCGGCACGGTGTCGCCGTCCGCCCACAGCGCCTTCTGGAAGTCCGAGCCCTCCTCCTGGTCCTTCAGGCCCTGCAGATTCAGGTGGTCGAAGGCGGAGTTGACCACGCCGAGCAGGCCGAGGGCCTTGCCCAGGTTCACCAGGCCGCTGAGGGTGGTGCCGTGGTTGGTGGGGGCGAGCGCGACGAGCCGGTCGACCTTCTGCGCGCCGCCGAGCCGCTTGAGGTAGTGGTTCGGCATCATGCCGCCCTGCGAGTGCCCGAGGACGTTCACCTTCTTGGCGCCCGTGGCCGCGAGCACCTTGTCCACGAACGCGCTCATCGTCTCGGCGGACTTGGCGACGCCGGTGAGGCCGCCGACGCGCCCGCCGAGGTTGAAGGGGCTGCCCATCCCGTAGTTGAAGGCGTAGACGCAGTGGCCCTCGTTGGCGAGCGTCGGGCCCATCCTGACCCAGTTCGCGCCCAGGTTGACGCCGGTGCCGTGCACGAGGACCACGGGGTTGGGGTGCTCGGCGGTCGGCTTGCAGCTCCAGTCGTTCACGCCGGACACGGCGTTCGGACTGAACAGGAAGTTGCTCACGCCGTCGGCCACGCCGCCGACGGGGTACCGCTTGCGCGGCTGCTCGTCGGCCTGCGCGGGGGCGGCGGCGGTGAGCGCCGTGGCCGCCAGGGCGAGAGGCAGGAGGACGGCTGCGGATCTGTTCACGGTTCCGGTCCCTTCGGTTGCCGTGCACGGACCCGGCACAGGGGCGCCTCCCCCTTGTCACAGACATGACACGCCCACGCCGGGGAATCTGAAACGACACCGCTTCAGAATTGGTTACTTGAAAGTAGGGCCCACGCGGGGCGGGCGCAAGAGCGCCGCGCGCGACAATTGGCGCCCAGACTCACGGAGTTGACGTACACATCGTCGAGAGGCGGAATCGGTGGCGGCCGACAAGGCGCGGAGCACGCAGGACACGCGGAAGCGGGCTGCGCGGGCGTACGGCGGCAAGTCCGCCGAGCAGCGCCGGGCCGAGCGCCGGCGGCGCCTCCTGGAGGCGGGCGTCGAAGTCTTCGGCGCCGGACCGGGCGCGTACCGCTCCGCGTCCGTCGCCGCTCTCTGCGCCCACGCCGGTCTTTCCACCCGGCAGTTCTACGAGGAGTTCCGCAATCTGGAAGAGGTGCTCGCCGCCCTGCACCGCCATGTCCAGAAGGCCGCGCAGGCCGCCGTCGTCGAGGCGCTGGCGGAGGCGCCCCCCGGCAGCGCCGTGGGCGAGCGCGCCGAGACGGCGTTCCGCGCGTACGCGCGCGTCCTGACCGGCCACCCCCACCTCGTACGCATCGCGTTCGTCGAGGTCACCGGCGTCACCCCCGAGCTGGAGAAGCAGCGTCTGGAGGCCCGCAGGGGCTGGGTCGACCTGCTCGTCGCCGCCCTGGACGAGGCCGTCGCGCGCGGCGAGATAGGCGCCCGCGACTACCGCATAGCCGCGCTGGGCTTCGTCGGGGCGGTCAACACGCTCCTGTACGACTGGACCGCCGGGTACGTCGACGCGAGCCTCGACACGATCGTGGACGAGCTGATGCTGATGTTCATGGGGTTGCTGCAGCCGCCCGCGCCGGGCGGGAGCACGGGCTCGCCCTAGAGCCGGGGCGGGCCCTGCTCGATCCGGCGCAGGACCGGGTCGAGGCGGTCGAGGCCGGGCCCTGTCTGGAGCTGCCGCTCGTCCCACCAGGTGGCGCCCGCGTCGCGCAGCGGGCCGAGCAGGTCGCGGGCCTTCGCGTCGTCGCCGGGGGTGGCGCCGCCGAGCACGAAGTCGAACGCGCCCCGCGCGTCGTGCTGTTCGCGGTGCTTCTGTACGTACGCGACCAGCTCGCGGAACTCCTCCAGCGGCGGGATCTCCCCGTGCTTGGCCGACTGGAACAGCGGGACGGCGCCGTCCCAGCGGGCCGCGCGGCGCATCGGCGGCCGGTTCGGCCAGAAGCCCGCGATCCATACCGGCGGCCGGGGCCGCTGCGCGGTGACGGGCAGGAGCTGCGCGTCGTCGACGTGGAAGTGCTTGCCGGTGTGCGTCACGCGCTCGCCGGACCAGTAGCGGCCGAGCAGCCCGAGCCCCTCGTCGAGCAGCTCGGCGAGGACGCGCGGGTCGGTGGGCTCGCCGAAGCCGGCGTACTCGTCGTCGACGGGGCCGCCGAGCCCGGCCGCGAACGTCACCCGTCCGCCCGTGAGGACGTCCAACGTGGCGACCTGCCGGGCCAGTTGATGGGGTCTGCGCCGGGCCACCGGCGTGACCAGCGTGCCCAGGCGGATCCGCTCCGTCGCGAGCGCGGCCGCCGTGAGCAGCATCCACGGGTCCCCGAAGGGCTTGCCGCGCTGGACGGCCTTGTCGTGGACGACGTGGTCCCAGACGAAGAGCCCGTCCCAGCCCGCCTGCTCGGCCGCGACCGCGACCCGGGCGACGGTCCTCGCGTCCGCGAAGTCCCCGAAGTTCGGAATGTTGATCGAGAAGCGCATGGGGGCATGGTGGCCCGGTGCGCGCGGCGGGGCAACGGTGCGGACGGTCCGCGTCGGCAGGCGGGGGAAGCCCCGCCATTACGCGAGCAAACGAAGTCGTGGAGCACGACGGGTATGGGGGAGAATCTCTCGGTTCACCTATGTACCAGGAGATTCATGCGCAAGCGTCTGCCCCTGTTCGCCGCCTGTCTCGCGCTCGCCGCTTTCGGCGCCTCGGCATGCGGCTCGTCCGACGACGGTGGGTCGGGCTCGTCGTCCACGCCCAAGGCCGCCGCGTCCGAGTCCGCCCCGGTCACCGCGCCCGGGAGCCCGTCGGCGTCGCCCGCCGACGTGCGCGGGCTGAAAGGGGTGGCCGCCAAGCTCTACCTCAAGACGATCCGGGACCACTACCCGGACCTGGACCGCGTCAGCGACGACGAGCTCGTCGCCCATGGCGACGCGCTCTGCCTCGCCCAGGGGCAGGACCTCGTCGACCAGGCCAAGAAGACCAAGCGGGAACTCGAACTCACCGGGAAGCAGGCTTCGCGGATCCTCGGGACCGCCCACGGCATGTGCGGCAGGAACGCCTTCGGGTGACGACGGAGGACCAGGGGCCTGCCCGGCCGGTCTTGCCGGGCCGGGCCAGGCCCCTGGTCCGAGGGCGGCTCAGCGCTTGAGCGTGAAGGTGAAGTCGCCGGAGAGCTTGCCGCTCAGGCGGACCGCCGACACGAGCTTCCCCTCCGTGATCAGCCGCTCGACCTCGGCCCGCGAAAGACCGCAGCCCTCAGCGATCAGCCGCACCGGCCGGACCGGGATCGGCGCCGCGAAGCGGACCGACACGTCGATCGCGTCGCTCACCTCGCGGTCCAGGTGATCCAGGTGATCCGATCCGCCGGTGTCCAGGCGCCAGGCGCCGTCCCAGTCGAGGGCGACGCGATTGCGGCGCCGCACGACCGGGTCCTGGAGCAGCTCGGCCGCCAGACCGGGGTCGTTGTCGTGCATCCGGTCGAGCAGTCCGGGGCGTACGGAGCGTACGTTCATCCGCTCCAGGATCGTGAGCTTCGCCGTGTCCCCGCACTCCGCGCAGAGCACGAGGAGCCAGGCGTCGAGGAGCTTGTGGTGGGCGTTGACGCGGAATTTGCCGTTCGCCCGGAAACGTTCCGACGCGCACGCGTGGCAACGGCGGAGAACGGTGGGCAGGCAGGTGGGCATGACCACCCAGCTATTGAGCACAGAAGTACACCGGTTTCAGTGAGAAGTCCGCAGCAAAAAGGAGCGCGGCGCGGATGCGCGACGCGCGACAGATCAGCTCTCGGGGGGTCTCACACGGTGTACAACGGCACGTCCTTGCCCAGACGACTTGGTTCGGCAGGACGGTAACGGCGCACAACGGCAGCGCGCCACTGGTTTTCGTCGATAGCATTCGGCCTGCGTCGTCCGGAAATGCGCCATGGGCCCGGAGTGTCCGGGGGCGGCTCCCCCGGTGATCCCGGGGGCACGGACCGGCCCACCGGCCCGGACCCCGACAAGGACTTCTCCTGGGTCCCGCCCGGCCCCGATTCCCCGAAGTGGGACGGGATCAACACCGACCACGTCTACGACTTGGTGCAGGACAGGAACTGCTCCTTGGCCAAGCGTCAGTACGACTTCGCGGCGGAGGAGTGGGAGAAGAACCCCGCCGGTTGGAAGGTCCTGGAAGGGCTGATCGCCGCGTACGCCGCCGTCCGGAACCAGCCGTCGGGCGACTGCAAGTACGGGGCGGCGCGCCGCACGCTGAAGCAGCTTGCCGAGTTCAGGTCCGCCCACCCCGGCGGGCGGGTGCGCGTTCGTCCCGCCGCGCGGGGGGCGCAGGCTTGCCCGTCAGGCGTCACCGGTGTGTCCACCACGCAGACGGTACGCGGGGCCAAGGTGCGGGGACCGCGCGGATTGCCCTGCGGGCGGGGTCCGTCGAGCTGGACGCGGGCACCGTCGACGTCACCGCTTGAGCGCGTTGCCTGCGGCCGCGTTCACGAAGTCCCGGAACGCGGAGGCGGGGACGGTGACGTGGGGCCCGTTGGGCCTTTTGCTGTCGCGGATGGCTATGTGGGGATCCGTTTCGGCGACTTCGAGGCAGTCGCCTCCGGTGTTGCCGCTGTACGAGGACTTACGCCACGTGGCGCCGCTGAGAGGGGCGCACTCGACGCAGTCGCCGCCCGTAGTGCCGCTGTACGAAGACTTACGCCACCGCGTGTTCGTCAGGTCCTGGCTGCCCATACCGTTCCTCCATCACGCGAGTGATCAGTCCGGCCGAGTCCTCTACCGAGAGGGCGGCGGCCTGCAAGTTAGCGTAACGGAGCGCTGCTTCGCGGATCGTTTCCGGGTTGGCCGTCATGTGCCCGGAGATCATGTCCTCGGTGTAGAGGATCTCCGGGTCGTCGTCGAAGCGCAGCATGTTGAACGGGCCGTCGAGCCCGACGTGTTCAGCGGCGGAATACGGCAGCACCTGGATGCGCACCCAGCGGCGATTGCCGCAGTCCAACAGGTGGCCCAGTTGGGCTCGCATCACAGCCCTGCCACCGATCGGCCGGTGCAGCACGGCCTCGTCGAGGATCACCACCACCAGCGGCGGGTGTTCTCGCCCCAGGATCCGCTGGCGTTCCATTCGCGCTGCCACCAGGTCGTCCAGGTTGCTGGGCATTCCGGTTGCCAGCACCGCCCGCGCGTACTCCTCCGTCTGGAGAAGGCCGTACACCAACTGCGCTTGGTACGTGGAGATATATGTAGCGCGCGCCTCCATCTCCGCGTACGCCTGGAACCACGTGGGCAACTGGCTGCGCAGAACCAACCCCACCAGCCGTGAGAACGCCCCATCCGTCCCCAGCGCGGCGTCCAACCGCTCCGAGAACTCCCGCGTCGGGACCTTCCTGGCCGTTTCCACCTGGCCGACAAGCGACGGCACGCAGAAGATGCACGACGCGAGATCCGCCTGCTTGAGGCCCGCGGCCTCCCGCACGCGGCGCAGTTCGGAGCCGTAGTAGTCCAGCGGGGACGCGCTGGGGTCGAGGTCGCGGATGTTGACCATGGTCCGGGTCACCCCCAAGCCCACGCCACAGGGCGTGAAGTTCAACTTGTGGCCGAGCGTAACCAACCGACTCCACTTTGGTGACATGAATCACGCAACTGCCCCGCTTGACCTCGGCGTTGGCCGGAGCTACCGCATGAGCTTCACCGTCGGTGAACACTCTGTGCAACCGCTGCGCCGCATCCTCCGGATGTACCTGCACGGCTGGGGCCTGGCCGCCCTCACGGAGGGCGCCACCCTCGCGCTCTCCGAACTCGTCACGAATGTCGTACGCCACGTACCGGACCGCCGCTGCGCGGTGCTGATCCTCCGCACCCCGGGCGGGCTCCGCGTCGAAGTCACGGACGGCAGTACGGAACTGCCCGCGAAGCCGACCGGTCCGGGGGAACTGGCCGAAGACGGCCGGGGGCTGCTGCTCGTCGAGGCCACTTCCGACCGGTGGGGGGTTACCGTGCTGCCGGAGCGTGCGGGCAAGACCATCTGGTTCGAGTGTGACGACGACAGATACGCGTGACGACGACAGAGAGGTGGGAGCGGCATGGCCAAGTCACCGGTGACCGCCGAGGAGCTCACGGCCCGGTACGGGCTCGAACCCCTGCCGTTCGAGGGCGGCCGCTTCCGCCAGACCTGGGCGGGGCCACCGGACGCGTCGGGGCACCCCGCCGGGACGGCGATCATCATGCTGCTCACCTCCGCCGCCGACGACTTCTCGGCCATGCACCGCCTCCCCACCGACGAGGTGTGGCACTTCTACCAGGGCGACCCGCTGGACCTGCTGCTCCTGTGGCCGGACGGGCGGGACGAGCTGCGGATACTCGGGGACGGCGACGGCGAGGAGTTCCAGCTCGTGGTGCCCGCTGGCACGTGGATGGGCGCGCGGGTGCGGGACGGGGGCGAGTGGTCGTTGTTCGGTACGACGATGGCTCCGGGTTTCCTGGAGTCGGACTACGAAGGCGGCGATCCGGACGAGTTGGCCGCCCGGTACCCGCAGCAGGCTGAACTGATCCGGAGGCTGTGCCGTGTCTGACCCTCAACTCCCCTCCCTGGAAGGGCGCGTGGCCCTGGTGACCGGGGCCAGCGGGCTACTCGGCGGCGGCATCGCCCGCACCTTCGCCCGCGCGGGCGCCGCCGTCGTCGTGCACTGCAACCAGGGGGTGGAGCGGGCCCGCGAGGTGGCCGAGGAGATCGGCAAGGCGGGCGGTGACGCCCTCGTCGTATCCGCCGATCTGGGCGAGGAGCGGGAGTGCCGGCGGCTCGTGGAGGAGGCGTACGCCTGGCGGGGGCGGCTCGACGCGCTGGTCAACAACGCCGGGATCCAGCCCGTGCAGGGGCTGGACGGGATGACGGCGAGCGACTGGCGGGGGCTGTACGACGCCAACGTCACCAGCGCCTTCGTCTGTACGCAGGCCGCCGCGGAGGTCATGGCGGGGCAGGAACGCGGGGGCAGCGTCACGCACATCGCGTCCATCGAGGGGCATCAGCCCGCCGTCGGGCACGCGCACTACAGCGCGTCCAAGGCCGCGCTGATCATGTTCGCGCGGGCGGCCGCTGTGGAGTACGGGGGGCGCGGGGTGCGCGTGAACAGTGTGTCCCCCGGGCTTGTCGGGCATCCGGCGCTCGCCGAGGAGTGGCCCGACGGGGTCGAGCGGTGGGGGCGGGCTGCGCCGCTCTCGCGGTTGGGGCGGCCCGAGGATGTCGGGGGCGCGTGTGTGTTCCTCGCGTCGGACGCGGCGTCGTGGATCACGGGGACGGATCTGGTGGTGGACGGCGGGGTGAGCGCGCGCTCCACGTGGTAGCCCTCGCGGGGGGGCGCCCCAGTCCCGCCCCTCCCCGTAACCAGGGGGCTGCCGCCCCC
>NZ_AOPZ01000112.1 GCF_000414115.1 Streptomyces aurantiacus JA 4570 | reverse complement strand
TCGCCGCCGCGGGCCGCGGCGAGGAACGCCTCGACGACGTGGCGGTGCTGGTCGGGCGGCGCCACGGCGCGGCGGTGCCCGTCCGGCTCCGGGGCGGGCGGGGTGCCGCGCACCTTGCCGCGGGCGCGGCTCGCCAGCTTCTTCGTGGCGGCCGGCGAGCGCTCCACGACGGGCGCGATCCGGTCGAACGGCACGGCGAACGAGTCGTGCAGCACGAACGCGACGCGCTCCGCCGGGGTCAGGGTGTCGAGTACCACGAGCAGGGCGCGGCCCACCGAATCGATCAGGAGCGCCTCCTCCTCCGGGCCGGGCGCGTCGGCACGGGCGAGGTGGTCGGGGATGGTGCCGTCGCCGGTCAGGTCCTCGCGGCGGGACGCGCGGGTGCGCAGCATGTCCAGGCAGATGCGGGAGACGACGGTGGTCAGCCAGCCCGGCAGGTTCCCGATCCGCCCGTCGGCCCCGTCGGCCCCGTCGGCCCCGTCGGTCTCGTTGGCGCCCTCGGCCCCGCCCGCCTCGTCCGTCCTGCTCGCCCCGCCCTCCACGCGGTCCAGGCGCAGCCATGTCTCCTGGACGGCGTCCTCGGCCTCGCTGAGGGAGCCGAGCATGCGGTACGCGATGCCGCGCAGCCGGCCGCGCTGCGACTCGAAGCGGTCCGCGAGTCCGGCCTGCTCGTCCATCGGTCACCTTTCCTCGTCGTGCTCCGTCACCTCCTTGACGTACGCGACCCGATCAATGTGACAGGAGCGAGTGGGATGAGTGACGGGAACGGGTTTTTGCTGCATGTGGACTCCAGCGCCGACCGGCGGGGCGAGGTGTCCGTGACCCGGCGGCTCACCGGGATGTTCGCGCGGAGCTGGCGGGAGCGGCACGGGGGCGCCGGATACCGCTACCGGGACCTCGTCGCCGAGCCGGTGCCGCTGGTGGGGTCCGGCTATGTGGGGCTCGGGACGCGGGTGGAGCGGCAGGGTGTCGTACCGCTGGAGAAGGTGGCGGCGCTGGCCGAGGGGGCCGAGGAAGAGCGGGAGTGGGCACTGACGCTGCCGCTGGTCTCGGAGCTGCGGGAGGCGGGGACGGTGCTTCTCGGCGTGCCCATGTACAACTTCGGGGTGCCCGCGGCCCTGAAGGCGTGGATCGACCGGGTGTCGTTCCCGGGGGCGTACACCGACCCGGACAGCGGGCGGCCGCTGCTCGGCGGGACGCGGGTCGTGGTGGTCGCGGCCTGCGGCGGCGGGTACGGGCCGGGGACGCCGCGCGCGGACTGCGACTTCCAAGTTCCGTACCTGCGGGCGTACTTCGGTGAGCTCGGGGTGGCCGAGGACGCGCTGCACATCGTGCGGGCCGAGCTGACGCGGGCCGGGGACATGCCCGGGCTCGCCCGCTTCCAGGGCCTGGCGGCGGAGTCGCTGACGGCGGCGGAGGAGGCGGTGGCCGGGCTTGCCGCGAGGCCGTAGTCCGGGGTGCGGAGTGCGGGGTCCGGGCCGCCCCGCGGGGCGGGGCTGCCGCCAAGGGGCTATCGCAGCGGCTTCGCGTAGCAGCGGCTCAACCGGGAGAAGCGGTAGTGGCCGAATTTGCCGCAGGGGGTGTAGCCGCTCGACGTGTAGAGGGAGATCGCCTCCGGCTGCTTGGTGCCGGTCTCCAGGACCATGCGGGCGCGGCCCGCCTCGCGGGCGTCGTCCTCCAGGACCGCCAGGATGCGGCGGGCGAGCCCGAGCCCCCGGGCCTCCGGGGTGACGTACATGCGCTTGATCTCGGCGTCGCCGTCCGCGTACCCCTCGCCGTTCTCGTCCATCACGCGCCAGCCGCCCGTGGCCAGCGCGGTGCCCGCGTCGTCGTACGCGATCAGGTACAGGCCGTACGGCGGCTTGAACATGGACGCGTCCAGGGGCGTCACATCGCCCTCGTCGTCGTAGCGCTCGGCGTACTCGCGCTGGACGCGGTCGTTCAGCTTGACGGCGTCCGGGTGGTCGAAGGCGACGGGCTGTATGTTCATGCTCTCCATCGTACTTCTATGCAGGCGCACGGGGGCGGCGACGGGATTCAGGGCGCTCACCAGTGTGCCGGTATCGTGCCGGGATGCTCACAGTGACCAGCGTGAATGTGAACGGCCTGCGTGCCGCCGCCAAGAAGGGCTTCGTGGAGTGGCTCGCCGGGACCGGCGCGGACGTGCTGTGTCTGCAGGAGGTGCGGGCGGAGCCGCAGCAGCTGCCGGACGAGGTGCGCGACCCCGAGGGCTGGTACGTCACGCACGCCCCGGCCGCCGCGAAGGGCCGCGCCGGAGTGTCCCTGTACACGCGGCGCGAGCCGGAGCGGGTGCGGGTGGGCTTCGGGTCGGCGGAGTTCGACGGCAGCGGGCGCTACGTCGAGGCGGACCTGCCCGGCGTCACCGTCGCCAGCCTCTACCTGCCCTCGGGCGAGGTCGGTACCGAGCGGCAGGACGAGAAGGTCCGGTTCATGGCGGAGTTCCTCGTGTATCTGAGGGAGCTGAAGGCCCGGGCCGCCGCCGAGGGGCGTGAGGTCCTGGTCTGCGGCGACTGGAACATCGCCCACCAGGAGGCCGACCTCAAGAACTGGAAGGGCAACAAGAAGAACTCCGGGTTCCTGCCCGAGGAGCGGGCCTGGATGTCGGAGGTCTTCGAGGAGTACGGGGACGTCGTGCGGGCGCTGCATCCCGAGCAGGAGGGCCCGTACTCCTGGTGGTCCTACCGCGGCCGTGCCTTCGACAACGACACCGGCTGGCGCATCGACTACCACGTGGCGACGCCGGGCCTCGCCGGGCGGGCCGTCAAGGGCTTCGTCGAGCGGGCCGCCACGCACGCCGAGCGTTGGTCGGACCACGCGCCGGTGACGGTCGTCTACGAGTAGGCCGCCCGGCCACCGTCCGTGAGTGGGCCACGCGGCCACCGTCCGCGAGTGGGCCACCCGGCCACCGGCAGGCCAAGACGCGGCGAAAAGTCCGGCAGAGGACTGTCCCGCCGCCGCGCGGCGTGACAGATTGCGGGCGCGCCCCTCGTCGTGAGGGGCGCGCCAACTGTCGGTCGCGCGGGGGTGCTTGATGTCTGCCGGTCTGTCCAGACGAGGGCTGTTGGCCGGTGCCGCCGGCGCCGTGGCGGGTGCGGGGCTCGCGGGCACGGCGTACGCGTCCGCCGCGCCGGGTCCGTACGCCAAAAGCCCCGGCGTCCCGCCCGGCACCCCGCCCGTCCTCGTCACCGAGCAGGCGAGCAAGCGCCTCCTCGTGCTCGACCCGCGCCGCCGCGTCTGGGACCCGGCGGCCGACCCGGCCGTGGTGCGCTGGCAGTTCTCACCCCTCGGCGACCCCCGCTACCGGGACCTCCGGCCGGAGGTGAGCTGGGTGTACCCGTGCGAGGCGAAGGTGCGCGTGCACCGCAAGCGGGCGCTCGTGCTGACCACGGCGTCGTTCGGGTTCGTGGCCGCCGTCGAGTATCCGACGGGGCGGCGCTACTGGGGCGCGGCGCTCGGCCCCGGCGACGACCTGTTCAACCCGCACAGCGCGGAGCTCCTGCCGGACGGCAATGTGGCGGTGGCGTGCAGCACGGGCGCGCTCGTGCGCGTGTACGCCGCCTCGCTCGGGCCGGACGCGACCCGGTACGCCGAGGACCGGCTCAAGGGCGCGCACGGGCTGCACTGGGACCGCGGGCGGCGGGTGCTGTGGGCGATCGGCGACGACGAGCTGGTGGCGTACGCCGTCGGCGGCACGTCCGCGCGGCCCACGCTGGCGCGGAGCCTCGCGGTGCCGCTGCCCGTCGCCGTGCCGGGGAGGACGGCGGGCGGGCACGACCTGTTCCCGGTGGCCGGGCGACCGGGGCGGCTGTGGGTGACGACCAACGCGTCCGTGTTCCAGTACGACAAGCGGCACGGGACCTTCGTACGGGACTACGCGGGCAGCGAGTCGATCGGCCGCGCGTCGGTGAAGGCCGTCGGCAACGACCCGCGCACCGGACAGGTCCTCAGCACCGTCCCGGAGAAGGGCCTCGAAGAGACCTGGTGGACGACGAAGGTGGACGTGCACCGGCCCGCCGCCGCGTACACACTGGTCAACGGCGGGATCTACAAGGCGCGTTGGTGGCTGCCGCGCTGAGCGGCACACCGGTGTCGCGGGTCAGTCCTCGTCCGGCTTCTCGTCCGGCTTCTCGTCCGGCTTCTCGTCCGCGAGGCGCCGGTCCAGGGCGAGGGAAAGCTCCGCCTCCACCACGGCCTTGGCGACCGGCCGCAGCATCTCGACGCTGACGTCCGCGTGGTCGGGGGCGTGCGTTCGGACGACCGTCAGGAACAACTCGGCCAGCGCGTCCGCGTGTTCACGCACCCGCTGGCCCGCCTCCAGGACCGCCGCGAGCGGAATCCCCTTGCGCACCAGGGTGGTCGAGGCGTCAAGCAGGCGGTGGCTGACGTGCACGATGTCGTCGCCGTCGGTGCCGAGATAGCCGAGGTCGAGCGCCGCCGACAGGTTCTCGGGGGTGACCTCGCCGGCGAACCGGTCGGCCAGTTCCTCCGGGGTCAGGCGGACCGGGGTCTCCTCCGACGGGCCGCCCATGCCCAGGAGTTCGGCCACGTCGCGCCCCTGCTCGAACGCCTCGGCCAGCTCCGCGATGCCGCTGAGGGTGTGCCCGCGCTCCAGGAGGGCGGCGATGGTGCGCAGGCGGGCCAGGTGGTGCTCGTCGTACCAGGCGATGCGGCCCTCGCGGCGCGGGGGCCGGATCAGCCCGCGCTCGCGGTAGAAGCGGACGGTGCGCACGGTGATGCCGGCCTCCTTGGCCAGCTCCTCCATGCGGAATTCGCGTACGGGAGCGGCGTCCGCCGCCGTGCCCGCCGCATCCGCCGTCGTGCCTGCCGCCGCGTCTGCCACTTCGTCTGCCACGTGAGCAGCCTATGCCGGGACGGTGCTGTCACGCCGGGGTCGTACCGCGGGTAACTTTCCTCCGTCCGCCCCCTACCCATGAGTACGCAGCTGTCCTACGCTCCTAATTGCGCCAGTGCTTACTGGCAGAGTCACACTCCTCGGGAGGCGTCGGCATGGCCGGGAGCGAACGTGTGGAACACGTACGGGTGGCGGTGATCGGGTCCGGCTTCGGCGGGATCGGGGCCGCCGTCCGGCTGCGCAGGGAGGGCGTCACCGACTTCGTCGTCCTGGAGCGGGCCGGCGCGGTGGGCGGCACCTGGCGGGACAACAGCTATCCGGGCTGCGCCTGCGACGTGCCGTCCCACCTCTACTCGTTCTCGTTCGCGCCCAACCCGGACTGGCCGCGCACCTTCTCCGGGCAGGAGCACATCTGGGACTACCTGGAGCGGGTCGCCGACACCTTCCGGCTGCGCCCGCACATCCGCCTCGACACCGAGGTGCTGAAGATGACCTGGGACGGCGACGAGTTGCGCTGGCGGATCGAGACCAGCACCGGGACGCTCACCGCCGATGTCGTCGTCTCCGCCACCGGGCCGCTCTCCGACCCGAAGACGCCGGACATCCCGGGCCTGGACACCTTCCCCGGCAAGGTCTTCCACTCGGCCCGCTGGGACCACGACTACGACCTGCGCGGCAAGCGCGTCGCCATGGTCGGCACCGGCGCCTCCGCGATCCAGATCGTGCCGGAGATCCAGCGCGACGTACAGAAACTGACGCTGTTCCAGCGCACGCCGCCCTGGGTGCTGCCGCGCGCGGACCGGGCGATCAGCGGCGCCGAGCGCTGGCTGCACCGGCAGTTGCCGTTCACCACCTACGCCCGCCGGGGCCTGCTGTGGGGCATCCGGGAACTCCAGGTGCAGGCGTTCACCAAGCGGCCCGACGAGCTGGGCCTGATCGAGCGGATCGCCAAGCGGAACATGGAGCGGTCCGTGAAGGACCCGGAGCTGCGGGCCAAGCTGACGCCGACGTACCGCATCGGCTGCAAGCGGATCCTGCTCTCCAACTCCTACTATCCGGCGCTCGCGAAGCCGCACGTGGACGTGGTCGCCAGCGGGCTCGCCGAGGTGCGCGGGTCCACGGCCGTGGCCGCCGACGGCACCGAGGCCGAGGTTGACGCGATCATCTTCGGCACCGGCTTCCACGTCACGGACATGCCGATCGCCGACCGCGTCGTCGGCGCGGACGGCCAGACGCTGATGGAGTCCTGGAAGGACGGCATGAAGTCGCTGCGCGGCGCGACCGCCGCGGGCTTCCCGAACTTCTTCACCGTCATTGGCCCGAACACCGGCCTCGGCAACTCCTCGATGATCCTGATGATCGAGTCCCAGCTGAACTATCTCGCCGACTACGTAAGGCAGTTGAACATCATCGGCGGCCGCACCGCGCTCGCCCCCCGCCCCGCCGCCGTCGAGGCGTGGAACCACCGCGTCCAGGAGCGGATGAAGCGCACCGTGTGGAACACCGGCGGCTGCACGAGCTGGTACCTGGACGCGAACGGCGTCAACACCACGGTCTGGCCCGGTACGACGACGGAGTTCCGCGCGGCCACGCGCCGCGTCGACCTGTCCGAGTACGAGGTCACGCGCGTCCCCGGGACGGACGCGCCGCCCCGGCCGCGTACCGCGGGGAAGAGCCGGTCGGCGAAGGTGAGGGCCACGGCATGAGCAGGCTCACCCACGTCCTCGGCGGGCCGTACGCGCCGCCCGTGCCCGCGCACGAACTGACCGCCGTGTCCGCCGACGGCGCGCGCGTCCACGTCGAGGTGCACGGGGCCGAGAACGCGCCCGCCGTCGTCCTCGTACACGGCTGGACCTGCTCCACGGCGTTCTGGGCGGCGCAGATCCGGGCCCTGTCGGCCACGTACCGCGTGATCGCCTACGACCAGCGCGGGCACGGGCGCACGGACGCGCCCCTGGAGGCCGCCGGATACGGCACGCGGGCGCTCGCCGACGACCTGGAGGCCGTGCTCGCCGCGACCCTCGCGCCCGGCGAGGGAGCCGTGCTCGCCGGGCACTCCATGGGCGGCATGACGCTGATGGCGGCATCCGGCAGGCCCGGGGTGCGGGAGCACGCGGCGGCGGTGCTGCTGTGCAGCACGGGCAGTTCGCGGCTCGTCGCCGAGTCGACCGTGGTGCCGCTCCGCGCGGGCGCCCTGCGGACCCGGCTCACCCGCCGGGTCCTGGGCGCGCGGGCGCCGCTCGGGCCGGTGACGCCGCTGGCCCGGCGCGCTCTCAAGTACGCCACGATGGGGCCCGGTTCGGCCCCCGAGCGGGTCGAGGTGTGCGCGCGGATCGTGCACGCGTGCCCCCGCGTGGTGCGCTACCGCTGGGCGCACGTCCTGGACGAGCTGTATCTGGACGCCGGGGTCGGCGAGTTGACCATGCCGACCGCCGTCATCGCGGGCACGGCCGACCGGATGACTCCCGTCGCGCACGCCCGCCGGATCGCGGCCGCGCTGCCGCACTGCCTGGGCCTGACCGAGCTGACGGGGGTGGGGCACATGACGCCGGTGGAGGCGCCGGAAGTGGTGACGCGGCGGATCGCGGAACTGGCGGATACGTACGTGGTGGTCCGGGAGCGGGAGAGGGAGGGCGCGTGAGCAAGGTGAGCCTGGAAGGGCAGGTCGTCGTCGTCACGGGGGCGGCGCGCGGGGTCGGTGAACTCCTCGCCCGCAAGCTGTCGGCGCGCGGTGCGCGGGTGGCGCTCGTCGGCCTGGAGGAGGCCGAGCTGAAGCAGGTCGCGGGGCGGCTGCACACGGAGGGCGACCACTGGTACGCCGACGTCACCGACCACGAGGCGATGGCGCGGGTGGCCGGGGAGGTGAAGGAGCGCTTCGGGAAGGTGGACGCGGTCGTCGCCAACGCCGGGGTGGCGAGCGGGGGCCCGTTCCTGTCGTCCGACCCTGACGCCTGGCGGCGGGTCATCGAGGTCAACCTGATCGGCAGCGCGGTGACGGCACGGGCCTTCCTGCCCGTCCTCATGGAGAGCCGCGGCTATCTCCTCCAGATCGCCTCGCTCGCCGCGCTGACGCCCGCGCCGATGATGACCGCGTACTGCGCGTCCAAGTCGGGCGTGGAGGCGTACGCGCACGCGCTGCGGGCCGAGGTCGGCTACAAGGGCGTGAAGGTCGGCGTCGGCTATCTGTCCTGGACGGACACCGACATGGTGCGCGGGGCCGATCAGGACGACGTCATGCGGGAGTTGCGGTCGCGGTTGCCGTGGCCGTCCAACAAGACGTATCCGCTCGGGCCCGCCGTCGACCGGCTCGTCGCCGGGATCGAGCGGCGCTCCGCGCATGTGTACGCGCAGTGGTGGCTGCGGGGCATGCAGGGCCTACGGCCGTATTTGCCCGGGGTCATCGCTGCCGTCGGCCAACGGGAGATGCGGCGCTTCGAGCCCCGGCTGGGGGAGGTCTCGACCGGGCTGGTCGGCGCCGGGGGCACCGCGGATTCTCGCCGGGGGCGGTCTTAAGGTCCCGCCGTAGGCCGGGGCACCGCCGCCGTGACGTGAACGTCGTCGTGGGCTGCCTTTAGGGTCGGGAGCCGCCCCTGGCGGCCCAGCTGCCCACAGCAGGCG
>NZ_AOPZ01000111.1 GCF_000414115.1 Streptomyces aurantiacus JA 4570 | reverse complement strand
GGGCTGCGGGCCGGCGGCTGGCGCGCGCTGCTGTGAGGGCTGGGCGCCGCTGCGGTGTGGTGGGCGCGGCCGCCTGGCCGGGGTCGGCCGGGGGCGACCGGGACGCGGTGCGGGTCACACGCGTGGGGCGTTCCGGAGGCCCAGGGGCCAGGCATATCGTCGGCGCCATGTTCGCTGCCTACGCCGCCCGAATCGACCCCGACCAACCCCTCACCGGCCTGGAGCTGGGCGATCGCCCCGCCCCTGACTCCCGCCCGGGCTGGTCGACCGTGAATGTCAAGGCCGCCTCCCTCAACCACCACGACCTCTGGTCCCTGCGCGGAGTCGGCCTCGACGAGGACAAGCTCCCGATGATCCTCGGCTGCGACGCGGCCGGCATCGACGAGGACGGCAACGAAGTCGTCCTGCACTCCGTCATCGGCCAGAGCGGCCACGGCGTCGGCCCGCGCGAGCGGCGCTCCATCCTCACCGAGAAATACCAGGGCACCTTCGCCGAACAGGTCGCCGTGCCCACCTGGAACATCCTCCCCAAGCCCCGGGAGCTGTCGTTCGCCGAGGCCGCCTGCCTCCCCACGGCCTGGCTCACCGCGTACCGCATGCTCTTCACCAACGCCGGTGTACGCCCCGGAGACTCCGTCCTCGTCCAGGGCGCCGGAGGCGGCGTCGCCACCGCCGCGATCGTGCTCGGCAAGGCCGCGGGCCTGAAGGTCTTCGCCACCAGCCGCGACGAGGCCAAGCGCAAGCGGGCCCTCGAACTGGGCGCGGTGGAGGCCCTGCCGTCCGGAGCGCGGCTGCCCCACCGGGTCGACGCCGTCATCGAGACCGTCGGCGCCGCCACGTGGTCCCACTCGATCAAGTCGCTCCGCCCCGGCGGCACACTCGTCATCTCCGGCGCCACCAGCGGTGACCGTCCCTCCCACGCCGAGCTGACCCGCGTCTACTTCCTGGAACTGAAGATCGTCGGCTCCACCATGGGCTCCAAGGACGAACTGGAGGACCTGCTGTCGTTCTGCGCCGCCGCCGGCGTACGACCCGTCATCGACGAAGTGCTCCCCCTGGACCGCGCCCGCGAGGGCTTCGAGCGCCTTGAGGCGGGCGGCCAGTTCGGCAAGATCGTGCTGACGGTCTGACCTGCCTGCCTGTCTGCCCCCATCCCGGCCCTGTCAACCATGGTTGACAGGGCCGGGATGTCAACGTACGTTGACACGCATGACCGAAGCAACGGATCTCGCCGCGCGGGCGGGCGACCGCGATCCACGAGTCGGGCTGCGGGCCGTCACCGCGCTGCGGCGCCTGGTGGAGCAGCTCGAGGCCGTGCAGGTGCGCAGCGCGCGCCAGCAGGGCTGGTCGTGGCAGGAGATCGCCGCGGAACTCGGCGTGAGCAGGCAGGCCGTCCACAAGAAGCACGGGAGGCAGTGATGTTCGAACGGTTCACCAGGGGCGCCCGGGACGTGGTCACGGGCGCCGTCGAGCAGTCCGAACGGGCCGGCGCCGACGCCATCGACGACGGGCACCTCCTGCTCGCGCTCCTCGACCGCGAGGGCACCCGCGCGTCCTTCGCCCTCGCCGCCCTCGGTGCCGACCGCCGCCGTGAGGACATCACGCGGGCGCTGGCCGAGGCCCGGCGCCGGGGCGGGCTCACTCAGGCGGAGACCGAGGCCCTCGCCGGTCTCGGCATCGACGTCGAGCAGATCGTGTCCCGCGTCGAAGAGGCCCATGGTGCCGGGGCGCTGGCGGGCGTGGGCGCCCGGCGTGAACGCAAGGGCATCGGCGCCTGGATCGGGCACCGCGGTTTCACCCGGGACGCCAAGGACATTCTGGAGCGCGCCCTGCGCATCGCCACGGCCCGCCGCGATCGCAGCATCGGCGACGAACACATCCTCCTGGCCCTGACGACCCGCCCCGGCGTGGCCGGGGAGGTCTTGGCGGACCACGGCGTGACCCGGATGACGGTCGAACGCGTCCTGTACCAGCCCTGAGGCCCGGCTCGGCCGATGGTCGGTGGCGCATGCCCGGCGCCCGGGTCGGCCGAACGGCCTGCGGCGACCGGGGCGGGGTGGCGGCGGCGGTGACGCGTGTGTCGCCGCGCCAGGGGCGTCAGGGCTTGGGGGTCTCCTCGGGGGTCGCGGGTGTCTCCGGGGCCTTGGGGGACCGCAGCGTCGCACCGATGTGGGCTGCCGCCTCGGAGAGGTGACGGCGGACGTCGCGGAGCTGGTCCTCGGACACTCCGTGGTCGCGGGCCGCGTCGCGGATGTCGTCGCGGAAGCGGTCCAGGAGCCGGTCCAGGTCGCGCGCGGGCTCGCCGGTGGACTCCTCGTGCGCCCAGTCCGGCACGTACTCCACCGGCACGTCGTCCCGCTCGACCGTGAACAGGGGCCCCGGCCCGAACGCGTCGTCCTTCGACGTCTCGTCCTTCGGCGTCTTCGACGCCTTGTCCGGTGTGCCGAAGCCGAAGTCCACCGCGAAGTCCTTGCCGAACTCCTTACCGAAGTCGCCGAACTCCTTCGCCAGTTCGCTCAGGCCCTCACGGACTCCCGTCGGCCAGTCTCCCCGCGCGAAGTGGTCCTGCACTTGCTCCTGCACCCGCTTGGCCATGCGCTGCAACTCCTCCTGAGCCTGTGCCCGCACCTGCTCCTGCGCGTCCTTCGCCTGCCTGCGCGCCCGCTGTGCCTCCTCGCGGGCCCGGCGGCTCTCGTCCTTGGCCCGCCGCGCCTGCTCCTTCCACTCCTGCCGGGCGCGCCGGAACTCCTCCTTCGCCTGACGCCACGCGTCGCTGTCGGCCCAGGAGCTGTCGAAGAAGTCGGACGGGTTCGGGAAGCTCGTGCCCGCGGCGCCGGACCTGCTGCCGGCGCGCGCTTCCTGCGCGGCCGCCCGCATCTCCCGGCGCAGCTCGCCGGCGGCGCCCTGCACGCCGTCGCGGATCTCGGCGGCGAGCCCCGCCACCGACTCGCGGATCTCCAGCTCCAGGTCGGCCAGCTCGCCGCTGCGGTCGGCCAGTTCGGCGCGGCCGGCGTCGGTGATGGCGTAGACTTTTCGGCCGCCTTCGGTGGTGTGGGTGACCAGGCCCTCCGCCTCCAGCTTGGCCAGGCGCGGATACACGGTGCCGGCCGAGGGGGCGTACAGACCCTGGAAGCGCTCCTCGAGGAGGCGGATCACCTCATAGCCGTGGCGCGGGGCCTCGTCCAGGAGCTTCAGCAGATACAGGCGCAGGCGGCCGTGGGCGAACACGGGAGGCATCTCAGAGCACCTTCTTGTCGGTCGGGCCGTCGGCGGCGTCCGCCTTCGGGGCGTCGGTGGGGGCGTCCGCGTCCGGGGCGCCCGTCGTGGCGACGGCCGGAGGGGTCGGGGTCGGGGGCGGGGAGTCCGCGGGCGGTGCGTCCCGCACGGGCTCGTCCGCCCCGTACAGATCTTCCTCCACCGGGGGCTTGCGCAGGAGCGCGATCGAGCCGGAGACCGTCTTCGCCCGCAGCCGGCCGCCGCCCGAGCCGAGCCTGCCGGTGATCTTCTTCGCGCCCCACTGGCCGCTGACCCGGAGCTCGTCGAATTCGCTGGAGAGCGAGCCGCTCGCGGAATTCGCCGAGACTTCCGCGTGCGTCGGGTGGGGGAGCCGGACGGCGATCTCTCCCGAGACGCTCGTGAGCCCGACATCGGCCGGGCCGACGGCCGGGTCCAGGTCGACGATCATCGAGCCGCTCACCGATTCGGCCCGAACGGAGGACCCGGAGCCCTCGAAGACCGTCAGGTCGCCGGAGACGGAGTCGAACCGCAGGTCACCGGTGACGCCCTGGGCCTCGACGTTGCCCGAGACGGTCTTGGCGCGGACCGGGCCGGTGAGGCCGACGAGTGTCGTGTCTCCCGTGATGCCCCGCACCTCGGCGCGGCCCTCGATCCCGGAGACCACGGCGCCCGCCCCTATGACGCCCACCTCGACGCGGGTCCCGGCGGGCACGGCCAGCGAGACCACCGCTTCGCGGCGGGTGCCCGTGGGGTCGAGCCACTCCAAAAGGCTCCTCCATGGCAGGTCGTCGTACGCGACGGACAAGGTGCCGTCGTGCTGTGTCACGGTGAGCGGAGGGCCCGAAATCTCGGAGACCTCCAGCCTCGCCGAGTCCTCATCTGTGCCCACGACGTTCACCGTGCCGTTCGCCACGCGGACGCGCAGTGTCCTCACGGGCTCGTCGAACGTCAGCTTCCTGGGCTCGGCGACGGACCACTCTGGCATGGTGGCGGACCTCCTTGAGCGGGGTGGACGCGACACGCCATATCGCGTCTGCACTACACACGATATATCGCGGATACGGAAAGTCAAGACCTATCTCTTCTCCGCGTTCGCTCGCGGTCGCCCGGAGTCATCTGGGGTCATCGGCGGCCGACGCGGTCAACGGTCGCCGACGCAGTCACCGGTCGCCGGGTGGGCAACGGTCGTCGGCGTGGGCAACGGCCGCCGTCTCGGTCGCCCGCAGCCGTCCGAGGTCGCTTCTGAGCCAAAGGGCATGAATTGTCCTAGCGTGGGAGCCATGTCATCCGAGCCGTGGCCCTCCTCCCGGCCCTCCGGTCCCGCCGACCCGGCCGGGTCTCCCGTCGGCGCGCTGCTGCTCTGCCGGGCCGGGGCGGACTCCGTCGAGACGGTCGCGCAACTCCTGCGCGAGCGGATGCTGCTCGCGCCCGCCGGCGACGAGTGGAGCGTGCTCGTGCCCGAGGGCAAGCCCTGGCTGCACGGCGGCGAGCCGGTCGACCGTGTGCTCACCGGCTGGGCCACCGCCCTCGCCGTCGGTTCGTCGTGGCCGGTGCTCGCGCTGTGGTGGGACGCCGACCGCTGCGGCTACACGCTCGCGGCGGGCTTCCGGCGGACGGTCGGGTACGTGTGGCTGGCGAACGGGACGCCGGTCGGTGAGGACGAGGCGATGCGGACGTTCGCCGCGCGCCTAGGGCTGGACCCGGTGTTCGATATGCAGGCCCTGGACGCGCTGACCCGGCCGGACCCGGGAGCCGACGCGCGGGCCCGTATGCGGGGGCTCCTCGCGGTCCTGACCCGGGCGGGTGTCGACCTGCCTCCCGGCCTGCGGCCCGGCGAACCGGCCGACCGGCTGCGGGAGGCGGCCCACGTGTGGGACGGCGTGCGCCAGGTCGAGTGGCCCGGCTGGCGGGACGCGGTCCGCGCGGAACTCGAGGCCGTGGAGTACGGCCCCCTGGCCCGGGCCCTGTCCGGCGCTCAGCTCGCGGTCGGCATCCCGCTCCTGCTCTGGTCCCTGCGCCGCCGCGGCCGCGGTTGGGCGGTGGCGGGTGCGGTGCTGGTGGTGCACGGGGCGCTGGGGCTGACGCGTGAGCGGGGCCGCGTGCGGGGCGAGACGTGAGGCAGGCCATGCGCCTGGTCGCGGCCCGGGGTGCGCTCTGGCCTACGTCGAGCAGCCGCTCCGACCTGTCGTCGAGCCGCGCGCTCAGCCCTGCGCCAAACGGCCCCCTGGCCCTGCGCTGAGCCCTGCGTCCGGCTGTGTGCCGAGCCCCTGCGCTCGGTCCTGCGTCAAGCGGTGACCCTGGCCCTGCGTCGAGCTCGGCGTCCGGCTGTGCGCCGGGGCGCGCATCCGGCTCTGCGCCAAGCCGCGGCCCGCTCCTGCGCCAAGCCGCGACTCCGGGCTTGCGCCGAGGTGCGACACTGGCTGACGTCCAGCCGCGCGCCAAGCGGTGCCCCCGGCCGTGCGCCGAGCCGCGACTCCGGCCCGACGCCAAGCCGCGCGCCCAGCGGCGACCCCGGCTCTGCGCCAAGCGGTGGCCCCGGCCCTACGTCGAGCCCCGCCCCGGCCCTACCCCCCAGCCCGCCCCCGGCCGCGCGGAGTAGTCGGCGCCGTCGCACCTGACTGGTTCAGTGAGCCCTCGTCGCGTCCACCACCAGTCCGAGCAGTCGCTTCGCCTGCTCCGGGTCGTCCTGTGGCGCCCCTTTGTGTGTCGTGGACAGGGCGATCCCGACGACCAGTTGGAGCAGGTCGGCGGGGGCGAGGTCGTGGCGGGCTGTGCCGGTGTGCTGGGCGCGGGTGAGCAGCGCGGTCGCCGCGTCGAGGATGCGCTGGTGGCAGTCGGTGCCGAAGGCGCCCGTCGCCTCCAGTTCCAGCATCAGTGCGCCGCCGAGCCCCTGGTTCACGCGCGCGTGGTCGAGGAAGGCGCCCAGCCATTCCGCCAGGCCGTCATCCGGCGCCTCTGCCGACAGCAGCTCCCGCGCGCGGGAGCACAGCGTGTCGATGCGGTCCTCAAGGACGGCCGCGAGCAGTTCGGCGCGGCCGGAGAAGTTCCGGTAGAGCGTGCCGGGACCCACCCCCGCTCGGCGGGCGATCTCGTTCAACGACGCCTCGGGGCCGGCCTCCGCGAAGGCATCCCGGGCGGCGGCGACGATGCGTTCGCGGTTGCGGACGGCGTCGGCCCGCGCGGGGCGGCCGCCGTCCGCCCGCCCACGGGACTGCGGCTGCTGCTGCGGCTGTGGTTCGGTTTGCGGCTGGTTCATCTCGGGGTTCCCTGAGTCCGGGTTCCGCGGGGCCGGGGCGAGGCCGGGTGGATGGGGCTGGCCGAGCGGAGAACTTCTCCGTATCGTACTCCGCAGATATCCGGAGAGGCTCTCCGGTTCACGGTCAGGGGTGTGGAGCATGAGTGAGCTGCAGCGGCAGGCCGGTCTGGGGCGTGCCGGGATCTGGACCTTCGCCTTCGAAGGGCATCCCGCGGGCCGGGTGCGCGAAGCCGCCGCGGAGATCGAGGAGTTGGGGTACGGGGCGATCTGGTACGGAGAGGCGTTCGGGCGGGACACCTTCGGGCAGGCGTGGTTGCTGCTGTCCGCCACGCGGCGCCTCGTCGTCGCGTCCGGCATAGCCAACATCGCCTATCGCGAACCACTCGCCACGGCCAATGCCGAGCGGACCTTGGGAGAGGCGTTCCCCGGGCGCTACGTCCTGGGGCTCGGCGGGCACCGGGTCGACGACACCGTGATGGAGGTGGACGGCTATCCGGTGCCCGCGCGCGGGAAGGCGGTCCCGACCATGCGCGGCTATCTGGACGCCATGGACGCGGCGCCCGCCCACGGTCCCGTGCCGGACCCCGCGCCGCGCCGGGTCCTGGCCGCGCTCGGGCCGAAGATGCTGGGCCTCGCGGGCGAGCGCACCTGGGGCGCTCATCCGTACTTCGTGCCCGTGGAGCACACCGCGCGGGCGCGGGACATTCTGGGTCCCGAAGCGTTCCTCGGCGTCGAGCAGGCCGTCGTGCTCGACCGCGACCGCGCGCGGGCGCGCGAGGTGGCCGTGGAGCATGTCGCCGGGTACGCGCGGGTGCCGCACCAGGCCGCCAGCCTGCGTCGGCTCGGCTTCGGGGAGCAGGACACGGCCGGGACGCCCAGCAGCCGCCTCGTGGACGCGATCGTCGCCTACGGAGACGTCGACGTGCTCCACGCGCGCGTGGCGGAGCACCTCGCGGCCGGAGCGGACCACGTCTGCGTACAGGTGCTGACGGCGGACCCCGGCGAGCTGCCCCTGCGGCAGTGGCGGGAGCTGGCACCCGCCCTGACCGCCTGACCGCCTGACCGGCGCCACGCCTGCCAGAACCGGCGGCGCCGGTCGCCGCAGGGCCCGTGCGGGCCCCACGGCCCCGTGAGGCCCGCCCAGCGCCTACCTCCGCCCTCCCTCCACCCGCATCCCGAACAACTCCGCCCACTCCCCGGCACCGAGGTCCTTGGGCAGGCGCTGGGCGCCGCCCCGCCGCGCCCACTCCTGGATCCGGCGCCGTGGCAGGTCCGGGGCCGCGGCCGCGACGATCTGGGGCAGCCCCCGGCCCCGGCCGGTGAACACCCGGCGGACGAACTCCTGGTACTCCTCCCGCCGCGCGCCCGCCGCCAGCGGCCTCTCCCGGCGGGTGATCGTCAGCAGGCCGCCGTCGACGTTCGGGCGCGGCCGGAACGCCGCAGCGGGGACGCGGCCTTCGAGGCCGAACTCGTACCAGGGCCACCACTGGGCCGTCATCAGCGTCGCCCCGCCGACCCCGGCACGGCGGCGCGCGACCTCCCACTGCACGAGCAGGACGGCGTCGGTCCAGGCCGGGGAGCGCAGGATGCGGCGCAGCATGGGGGTGGTCTCGTGGAAGGGCAGATTGCCGACCAGGACGTGCGGTGCGGCGGGGGCCCGGAACCGCAGGAAGTCGGCGGTGACGATCGTCGTCGAGGGGCTCGCGCGCCGCCGCAGCCGTTCGGCCCGGCGGTGGTCGATCTCGATGCCCGTCAGGGGACGGCCGAGCTTCTCCAGGGGGAGGGTGAGCGCGCCGTCTCCGGTGCCGATCTCGACGATCGGGCCGTCGGTGCGGCCCACGAGGTCGACGAAGGTGCTGACGATGCTGCGGTCGGTGAGGAAGTTCTGGCCGAACTCATGACGGCCATGGGTTTGCGTGCGCACAGGATCTCCGCGGCTTCGAGGTAAGCCGGGCAGCACGAAGTGCCGCTCGGCGCTTACGCGTTGAAGCGGCGGGGCGTTCCCGAATGAAGTGAGGTCGGCCCGCCGCTAGGCGCGGCGGATCCTCGTGACAGCGGCGGCTGCGAAGGCACACATGCGAGGCAGCGTACGCGGCGGCCGGGTCCCCCCGGCAAGTGATTTTTCCGGGGAACCGGAGTTCCCCCTACCGGCATGCCCAGGGGGCTGGTACACCCCTGGGGACACCGACATGCTCCAGGGAAACCGGCATCCCCGGAGAAGCCGATTACTCGTCCTCGTCCTCGTCGTCCAGCCGTGCCAGCCACGTGGCGAGGCGCTCGACCGGGACCTCGAAGTCCGGGTTGAGGTCCACGAAGGTGCGGAGCTGCTCGGCGAGCCACTCGAAGGTGACCTCCTCCTCGCCGCGCCGCTTCTCCAGCTCCTCGATGCCACGGTCGGTGAAGTACAACTCTTGCTCCTGATGCGGGCGGGACCCGGGCCTGCGGCCGGGGTCGGTTTCGTTCCGTCTCATCGTACGGGCGTACGCCGCTCGGGCCGGTGCGGCCCGTACGCCGGTGGGCCCGGCCCCAAGTCCCTTACCAGGACTCGGGGCCGGGCCCACCCGACGTACCGAACTGCGTGAACCGCCGCGGACTAGGCTTCGAAGACCTCGTTCAGCAGCTGCTCCTGCTCCTGCTCGTGGCGCTTCTTGGAGCCGACCGCCGGGGACGAGCCGTGCGGGCGCGAGATGCGCCGCAGCCGCTCGTCGTGCGGGATGTCGGCGCCGACCGCCAGGTCCAGGTGGTCGATCAGGTTGAGGGCGATGAAGGGCCACGCGCCCTGGTTCGCCGGCTCCTCCTGGGCCCACAGGTACTTCTCGGCGTTCGGGAACTTGGCGATCTCCGCCTGGAGCTCGGCACCCGGCAGCGGGTACAGCCGCTCGATGCGGATGATCGCCGTGTCCGTGACCCCGCGCTTCTGCCGCTCGGCCTCCAGCTCGTAGTAGAGCTTGCCGGCGCAGAAGACGACCTTGCGGACCGCGTTCGGGTCCACCGACTCGTCGCCGATGACGGGACGGAAGCCGCCCGTGGTGAACTCCTCCGTCTTGGAGGCGGCGGCCTTCAGGCGCAGCATCCACTTCGGCGTGAAGACCACCAGCGGCTTGTGGTGCGGGTTGTGCACCTGCCACCGCAGGAGGTGGAAGTAGTTCGACGGGAGGGTCGGCATCGCGACCGTCATGTTGTTCTGGGCGCAGAGCTGCAGGAAGCGCTCAGGGCGGGCCGACGAGTGGTCGGGGCCCTGGCCCTCGTAGCCGTGCGGCAGCAGCAGGGTGACGCCGGACGTCTGGCCCCACTTCTGCTCGGCCGACGAGATGAACTCGTCCACGACCGTCTGCGCGCCGTTGACGAAGTCGCCGAACTGCGCCTCCCACATCACGAGGGACTCGGGACGCGCCAGGGAGTAGCCGTACTCGAAGCCCATGGCCGCGTACTCGGAGAGCAGCGAGTCGTAGGCGTTGAAGCGGGCCTGGTCCTCGGAGAGGTACAGCAGCGGCGTGTAGTCGTCGCCCGTGTTGCGGTCGATGAGGACCGCGTGGCGCTGGCCGAACGTGCCGCGGCGGGAGTCCTGGCCCGCCAGGCGCACCGGGGTGCCCTCCAGGAGGAGGGAGCCGATGGCGAGGGTCTCGCCCATGCCCCAGTCGATCGTGCCGTCCTCGACCATGGCCGCGCGGCGCTGCAGCTGCGGCAGCAGCCGCGGGTGCACGGTGACGTGGTCGGGGATGTTGACCTGGGACTCGGCGATCCGCTTGACGACTTCCTGGCTGATCGCCGTGCTGACGGTCACCGGGAACTCGGGCTGCGGCTCGGGAACCTCTGCCGGGGCGGGCTGGGAGGTGGCCTCACGGACCTCCGTGAAGACCTTCTCCAGCTGTCCCTGGTAGTCCTGGAGGGCCTGCTCGGCCTCTTCCAGGGTGATGTCGCCGCGACCGATCAGGGACTCGGTGTAGAGCTTGCGGACCGAGCGCTTCTTGTCGATCAGGTCGTACATCAGCGGCTGCGTGAACGCCGGGTTGTCGGACTCGTTGTGTCCGCGGCGGCGGTAGCAGATCAGGTCGATGACGACGTCCTTGTTGAACGCCTGACGGAACTCGAAGGCGAGCCGCGCGACGCGGACGACGGCCTCCGGGTCGTCGCCGTTCACGTGGAAGATCGGCGCCTCGATCATCCGGGCCACGTCCGTGGAGTACATCGACGAACGCGAGGACTCCGGAGCGGCCGTGAAGCCGACCTGGTTGTTGATGACGATGTGGACCGTGCCGCCCGTGCGGTAGCCGCGCAGCTGCGACATGTTGAGCGTCTCGGCCACCACGCCCTGGCCCGCGAAGGCCGCGTCACCGTGCAGGGCGACCGGCAGGACCGTGAAGTCCGTGCCGCCCTTGTTGATGATGTCCTGCTTGGCGCGGACGACGCCCTCCAGGACCGGGTCCACCGCCTCCAGGTGCGAGGGGTTGGCGGTGAGCGAGACCTTGATCTGCTCGCCGTCCAGGCCGGTGAAGGTGCCGTGGGCGCCCAGGTGGTACTTGACGTCTCCGGAGCCGTGCATCGACTTCGGGTCGAGGTTGCCCTCGAACTCGCGGAAGATCTGCGCGTACGACTTGCCCACGATGTTCGCGAGGACGTTCAGGCGGCCGCGGTGGGCCATGCCGATGACGACCTCGTCCAGGCGGGACTCGGCGGCGCTGTCGATGACCGCGTCCAGGAGCGGGATGACGGACTCGCCGCCCTCCAGGGAGAAGCGCTTCTGGCCGACGTACTTCGTCTGCAGGAAGGTCTCGAACGCCTCGGCGGCGTTCAGCCGGCGCAGGATGCGCAGCTGCTCCTCGCGCTCCGGCTTGGAGGCGTGCTGGCGCTCGATGCGGTCCTGCAGCCACTTGCGCTGCTTCGGGTCCTGGATGTGCATGAACTCGACGCCGGTGGTGCGGCAGTACGAGTCGCGCAGGACGCCGAGGACGTCGCGCAGCTTCATCATCGACTTGCCGGCGAAGCCGCCGACGGCGAACTCGCGCTCCAGGTCCCAGAGCGTCAGGCCGTGCTCGGTGATGTCCAGGTCCGGGTGCTTGCGCTGCTTGTACTCCAGCGGGTCCGTGTCGGCCATGACGTGGCCGCGGACGCGGTAGGAGTGGATCAGCTCGAAGACGCGGGCGGCCTTGGTGACGTCGTCGTCGTGGCTGGCGTCGATGTCCTTGAGCCAGCGGACCGGCTCGTAGGGGATGCGCAGGGCCTCGAAGATCTCGTCGAAGAAGCCGTTCTCCCCGAGGAGGAGGTTCGCGACGATGCGCAGGAACTCGCCGGACGCCGCGCCCTGGATCACGCGGTGGTCGTACGTCGAGGTCAGCGTCATGACCTTGGAGATGCCCAGCTTGTTCAGGGTGTCCTGGGAGGTGCCCTGGAACTCCGCCGGGTAGTCCATCGAGCCGACGCCCATGATGACCGACTGGCCGGGCATCAGGCGCGGCACGGAGTGGACCGTGCCGAGGCCGCCGGGGTTGGTCAGCGAGACCGTGACGCCGGTGAAGTCGTCCATCGTGAGCTTGTTGTCACGGGCACGGCGGACGATGTCCTCGTAGGCCTGCCAGAACTCGAAGAAGTTCAGGGTCTCGGCCTTCTTGATGCCCGCCACCACGAGCTGGCGGTCGCCGTTGGGCTTCACCAGGTCGATGGCCAGGCCGAAGTTGATGTGCTCCGGCTTGACGAGGGTGGGCTTGCCGTCCCGCTCCGCGTAGGAGTGGTTCATCGACGGCATGGCCTTGATGGCCTGCACCATCGCGTACCCGATGAGGTGCGTGAAGGAGATCTTCCCGCCGCGGGCGCGCTTGAGGTGGTTGTTGATGACGATGCGGTTGTCGAACAGCAGCTTCACCGGGACGGCGCGCACGGACGTGGCCGTGGGCAGCTCCAGGGAGGCGTTCATGTTCTTCGCCACGGCCGCGGACGGGCCGCGCAGCGGCACGTACTCGGGACCCGCCGACTCCTTGGCGTCCTTGGACGCCTTGGCGGGCTCCGCCTTCGCGGGCGCGGCTTTGGCGGCTGCGGGCTTCGCGGTGGCGGGCTTGGCGGCGGGGGCCGGAGCCTGCGCGGCGGGCGCGGCG
>NZ_AOPZ01000110.1 GCF_000414115.1 Streptomyces aurantiacus JA 4570 | reverse complement strand
GACCCGGTGGCTCGTCCGCGCCGTCCTTCGGCGGCGGCGGTGACGACTGGGTCCTCTCGCCCCCGTCGTCCACGGCCCCCGGCCAGGGCGGTCCCGGCGGCCCGGGTGGCCCCGGCGCTCCGGCCCAGGGACCCCCGCAGGGCTACCCCGGCGGCCCCGGCCCGGCCCCGCAGCCGCAGGGCCCGGCGTCCTGGACGGCGACCATCGGCCCCGACCGTGAGTACTTCATGGCGATGATGCAGCGCAGCGGCCCCGAGGCCACGGGCCTGAACCTGCCCGCGTACTCCCCGGAGCAGCAGCGTCCGCTCATCGGCAACCAGATCACGATCGGCCGCCGCCGCCACTCCACCGGCGACACTCCCGACATCGACCTGTCGGTGCCGCCGGAGGACCCGGGCGTATCGCACCAGCACGCGGTCCTGGTCCAGCAGCCGGACGGCGGCTGGGCGGTCGTCGACCAGAACTCGACCAACGGCACCACGGTCAACGGCGGCGAGGAGCCCATCCAGCCCTTCGTCCCGATACCGCTCCAGGACGGCGACCAGGTGCACGTCGGCGCCTGGACGACGATCACCGTCCGCCGCGACTGACCCCGGACCCATCGGAAAGGGCCGTACGCCTCACCGCCGTCACAGCGGCCAGGCGTACGGCCCTTCGGGGTCGTCCAGCCACGCCCACGCGTACTCCCCGCTGACCGTGACCCCGAACCGCTCCCGCACCGGCCGCCGCTCCCGCTGCCACAGCGCCAGCGCCTCGTGCGGGTCGAGGCTCCCCGCGGTCAGTTCGAGCAGGAAGCGGAACAGCTCGTTCTGCAGCGCCCGGCGCGGCAGCCCCCCGATGTGCTGCTCGTGCGCCGCGAGGCGGCCGTTTCCGCCGCGCAACGGCACGAAGTACGCGGGTGTGTGCAGGAACCGCCCCTCCGCGTGCTCGGCGTCCGCCACCCGCAGCGCGATGAGCCCGGTGGCGAGCGGCGCGAGCACCCGCGCGCCCGGGCGGCACTGCCCGAGCCAGGCGCGCGGCACCGAATGGAGCGTGCAGGTCGCGATGATCCGGTCGAAGGGCGCCCGCTGCGGACAGCCCGCGGCGCCGTCACCGGTCACGACGGCCGGCCGGTACCCGGCGGCCGCCAGATGCCGCCGCGCGGACTCGGTGATCTCCGGGTCGAGATCGACGGTGGTGACGTGCTCGTCCCCGAGCCGATGCGCGAGCAGCCCCGCGTTGTACCCGGTTCCGGCCCCGATCTCCAGTACGTCGTGCTCGGCACCGTCACCGACGTGCAGTTCGACGAGCATCTTGGCCATCAGCGAGGGCTGGCTGCTGGAGGAGACCAGTTCCCCGTCCCGCACCCGGGTGGCCAGCGGCGCGTCCGCGTACGCCCCGCGCAGCCAGCGCGCCCGTCGCACCGGATCCGGGTCCTCGCCCCACAGCCGCTCGTACCCGCCGCCCGTGCTCACGTAGTAGTACGGCACGAAGAGGTGCCGCGGCACCTCCTGGAACGCCTCCCGCCAGGCCGGATCGTCGTCCCAGGCACCGCTGCCCTCGATCTCCCGCACCAGCGCGGCCCGTGCCTCGGCGGCCTGCACGGGGTCGGGTCCACCGGATTCCTCAGCGAGCGGAGCATGCGCACCCATACCCCCCACTGTGCTGCCCCGAGCCGCCTGAGGCGAGTGGTCCTAAGCCTTCCGTCCTCGTCCGTCGCGTCTGAGACCATGGAGGAGTGAACGAGATCCCGCGCGGCACGCTTCAGGAGCAGACCTTCTACGAACAGGTCGGCGGCGAGGAGACCTTCAGGCGCCTGGTGCACCTCTTCTACCAGGGAGTCGCGGAGGACCCGCTGCTCCGGCCGATGTATCCGGAGGAGGACCTCGGCCCGGCCGAGGAGCGCCTCGCCCTGTTCCTGATGCAGTACTGGGGCGGCCCCCGCACCTACAGCGACAACCGGGGCCACCCTCGCCTCCGCATGCGCCACGCCCCCTTCACGGTCAACAGGGAAGCCCACGACGCCTGGCTCAAGCACATGCGCGCGGCTGTCGACGCCCTGAACCTCTCCGAGGAACACGAACGCACCCTCTGGAACTACCTGACCTACGCGGCAGCCTCCATGGTCAACACCCCTGGCTGACACGAACGGAACGCCCCTGCTCCTGCTGCGGGCAGGCGTTCCGCCGTTCCTGCTGTGGGCAGGCGCTCCGCCCCGCAACCGCTATCGCTACCGCTGTGGGCAGGTGCGCCACCCCGCTACCGCAACCGCTGTGGGCAGGCGTTCCGCACGGCGGAACGGGTGGGCACAGCCCCCGGCCGACGCCAGCCGTCAGGCCGGCGTGACGGTAAGCGTCCCAGCCCCCGCCCGCCGCAAGGCGACAGACCCATAGGGCGTACGCAGCCGCAGCCAGGCCCCAGCCGACAGCAGGTCCAACGCCTCACCCCGCAAAAAGCCCAAGGCTTGTGCCGCATGCGCGGCCCGCACAGGCAGCTCCGTCCCCGGCACCACCCGGGACCAAATCTCCCGACCCACCCGATCAAGCTCGGCCCGAACCCGCAGCTCGGGCGCCAACTCCTCGACCCGGGACCGGAATTCGGCGACAGCCCCCTGCACCAGGGCCCGCACCTCACTCATCGACGGCAGCCCGGCGACCTGCCGCCACCCGCCCCGGGGCGGCAGCACCCCGGCCCAGGGCGGCCCCGTGACCGCCGCGGGCACGACCATCGTCCCCGCCGTCTCCACGGCGTCGGCCGACTCCCCCACGGACTCCAGCAGCTCACCGGCGGAGACGGTCACGTCGAGGGACGTGTCGAGCCCGTACTCGTACGGCTTGGCAAGCCGCGCCGTACGAATCGCGAGCACCTCGAACGACGGCGGCCGCCCGAACACCGCCAGGGTCTCCCCCGCGGCCTGCAACCGCACCGCCGCCGCCTTGTCGTAGTGGATCAGCCGGGCCAGGAAGGCGGCGAGATCCGCCGCCTCCCCGGCATCGGCGAAGTGCAGTCGCACGGTCATGCGACGAGCGCCCCCGCACCGGCGCTCGCCACGTCCCCGTCGCGGTACTCCTCCAGGACGGCCCGCTCCTCGGCGGTGATCCGGCGCGGCCGCTGCGCCCGCAGGTCGAACGGAACGACGATCGTCGTCGCCCGCACATACACCTGCCCGCCGGACTCCGGCTCCTTTATCTCGTACGAAATCGTCAGCGACGCGGCACCGATCTTCGTCACCCACGACTCGATGGTCACCGGCTTGTGCCGGTGCACCAACGGCCGCAGATAGTCGATCTCGTGGCGCGCCACCACGGACCCGCCCGAGAACGACGGCCCGTCGTCACCCTCGGTCGAGAGCCGGAACATGAAGTCGATCCGCGCCTCTTCCAAGTACCGCAGGAAGACGGCGTTGTTGACGTGCCCGAAGGCATCCATGTCCGACCACCGCAGCGGGCATTCGTAGATGTGACGCGCCATGTCAGCCCCGGGTGAGCTTCTTGTACGTGGCGCGGTGCGGCCGGGCCGCGTCCGGACCGAGCCGCTCGATCTTGTTCTTCTCGTACGCCTCGAAGTTGCCCTCGAACCAGAACCACTTGGACTCGCCCTCGTACGCGAGGATGTGCGTCGCGACGCGGTCCAGGAACCACCGGTCGTGAGAGACGACCACGGCGCAGCCCGGGAACTCGAGGAGCGCGTTCTCCAGCGAAGACAGCGTCTCCACGTCCAGGTCGTTGGTGGGCTCGTCGAGGAGCAGCAGGTTGCCGCCCTGCTTGAGGGTCAGCGCCAGGTTCAGCCGGTTGCGCTCACCGCCGGAGAGCACGCCCGCCGGCTTCTGCTGGTCCGGGCCCTTGAACCCGAACGCCGACACATACGCGCGCGACGGCATCTCGACCTGGCCCACGTTGATGTAGTCCAGCTCGTCCGACACCACGGCCCACAGCGTCTTCTTCGGGTCGATGTTCGCGCGACCCTGGTCGACGTAGGAGATCTTGACGGTGTCGCCGACCTTGATGGAGCCCGAGTCCGCCGCCTCCAGGCCCTGGATCATCTTGAACAGCGTGGTCTTGCCGGCGCCGTTCGGACCGATGATGCCGACGATGCCGTTGCGCGGCAGCGTGAAGCTCAGGTCGTCGATGAGGACCTTCTCGCCGAACGCCTTCGAGAGGTTCTCCACCTCGACGACGATGTTGCCCAGGCGCGGGCCCGGCGGGATCTGGATCTCCTCGAAGTCCAGCTTCCGCATCTTGTCGGCCTCGGCGGCCATCTCCTCGTAGCGGGAGAGTCGCGCCTTGGACTTGGCCTGCCGGCCCTTGGCGTTGGAGCGGACCCACTCCAGCTCTTCCTTCAGACGCTTCGCACGCTTGGCGTCCTTCTGCCCCTCGACCTTCAGGCGGGTGGCCTTCTTGTCCAGGTACGTGGAGTAGTTGCCCTCGTACGGGTGCGCGCGGCCGCGGTCCAGCTCGAGGATCCACTCGGCGACGTTGTCCAGGAAGTACCGGTCGTGGGTGACGGCGACGACGGTGCCGGGGTACTTCGCGAGGTGCTGCTCCAGCCACTGCACGGACTCGGCGTCCAGGTGGTTGGTGGGCTCGTCGAGCAGCAGCAGGTCGGGGGCCTCGAGCAGCAGCTTGCACAGCGCGACGCGGCGGCGCTCACCACCGGAGAGGTTGGTGACCGGCCAGTCGCCGGGCGGGCAGCCGAGGGCGTCCATGGCCTGCTCGAGCTGGGTGTCCAGGTCCCACGCGTTGGCGTGGTCGAGGTCCTCCTGGAGCTTGCCCATCTCCTCCATCAGCGCGTCCGAGTAGTCCGTCGCCATCAGCTCGGCGACCTCGTTGAACCGCCTGAGCTTGCCCATGATCTCGGCGGCGCCGTCCTGGACGTTCTCCAGAACCGTCTTGGACTCGTCGAGCGGCGGCTCCTGCAGGAGCATGCCGACCGAGTAGCCCGGCGACAGGAACGCGTCGCCGTTCGACGGCTGCTCGAGCCCCGCCATGATCTTGAGCACCGTGGACTTACCGGCGCCGTTCGGACCCACGACACCGATCTTCGCGCCGGGCAGGAAGTTCAAGGTGACGTCGTCGAGGATCACCTTGTCGCCGTGCGCCTTGCGCGCCTTGCGCATGGTGTAGATGAACTCAGCCAAGAGAAACCGTCCGGCAATCAGTGTGTGGGCAGATACACCCCATCTTGCCTGACAGCCACCCCCCGGAGGAAACCAGTACTGTCCGGGGCCCGTGACCCGCTCCCCTCGCCGAGCGGCCGCACTCGGCCCGGGGACGGCCCAGGCCGACACCGACGGCGGACGAGATGTTGCCGCCCCGATCGCTCGAGGTGAGGCTGAGCGGGACGTCACCGGGTCTCAGCGAGCGCGGACGGGACCGCGCCGGTCGTGGTGGACTGAAGGAGCGCGTGCGATGAGGGTCATGCTGAGAGCACATCTGGACACCCAGATCTCGAACGAGGCACTCAAGAGCGGCAACCTGCCGAAGATCATGCAGTCGATGACGGAACGGCTCAAGCCCGAGGCGGCCTACTTCGGCCCCAGCGAGGGTGGGCGGTGCTGCACCTTCGTCTTCGACATGCAGGACAGTTCACAGCTCCCCACGATCGCGGAACCGCTCCTCGAGGGACTCGGCGCGAAGATCGAGATCCAGCCGGTGATGAACAGCGAAGACCTGCAGAAGGGCCTTGCCGCGCTGCAGCACGGCTGACCTCTCCCGGCCGCCCGCAACGCCCGGCCCGTCGAACGGCCCCTGACCAGCCAACACGGTCGGGGGCCGCATGCCTCCCGTCCCGGCACCGCCCGGGCATCCCGGGCGGTGCCCAGTCGATCACGGTCCGCTCACTCCTCGGACGAGGTCGCCTCCGCGCGCCCCGCCGGGTCCTTCTTCTTGCGCAGCAGGAACACCGCTCCGCCGCCCACCACGACCAGGGCGATCGCCAGGCCGGCTATCAGGGGCGTCGCGTTCGAGCCGCCGGTCTCCGCGAGGTCGCCGCCGCCGGAGGTGCCGCCGGCTGACGCGGGACTCGGCTCCGGCGCGGGCTGCGTCTTGCCGCCGACGGCGACCGCGCTGCCCTCGGTCTTGCAGTCGAGCACTCCCTTGAACCGCTTCTCGAATCCGCCCGGCCCCGTGATGGTGAAGTCGTAGGGCTGGTCCTCCTGCAGCGGTATCGTCACCGTCCGCGTCGCACCGGCCTTGATGGTGTGCTTGAACCCCATCAGGCTGAAGGTGAACGCCGCGTCCCCCTTGTTGCCCGCCGTGATGTCCACACCGCCCTTGGCGCAGTTCTTCTCCGCGGACAGCGCGGGGATCGCGCCCTTCTGCGCCCAGTGCGCCGTCGCCGCGGCGGACACCGTCGACTCGCTGGAGCCCGCGAGTATCTGCGTCTGGCTGCGGGTCTCGGAGGTGAAGGCCCGCCCGACCGGCACTGTCGTCGACGCCTGCACCTCCAGCGAGGCCGTCCCGTCGGGCGTGCCCTTCGGCACGTCGAAGTACAGCCTGCTGCCGTCGCCCGCCGTCTTGATCTGCTTGCCGTTCTTGCCGACGACCTTCACCCCGCTCGCCGAGTCCGCGGGCGGCGTGACGCTCACGCTCTCCGCGTCGGTCCGCACAGTCACCGGGCCGAGCCGCTTCCCCGCGCGCCCCGAGACAGCCGGCGGCTCCAGGGTCAGCGACGCCTTCGGCTCCGGGCTGCTGCGCGCGCTGCGCTGCAGATAGTCCGCGAGCTTCTCGGCCCGGGGGTCGACGGCCTCCACATCGACCTTGTCGGAGTAGCGCCATATCGCCACCTGTGTGCCGGCCGCGGCCGACTCCTCGGTGAGCGAGTCCGCGCCCGCCTTCCTCGCCAGCTCGGCGAGGTTGTTCACCTGGGGATAGGAGTGCTGCAGGATCCAGCGGATCTTGCCTGCCCGGGGATTGCTGTTCAGGGACGTGCCGTTCCAGGGGGTCTCCTGGTACTTCGCGTCCTTCTGCGTGGGGTTGTGGACGTCGACGCAGTAGGTCTGCAGGGTGCCGCCGTTGTCCACGGCCATCTCGAAGAGACCCGCGGGGATCCTCTGGCTGGCGCCCTCCTCACGGATGACCGCCTGGCCGTACGTCTTCAGGCCGCCGAGCGTCGCGCTCGCCCCGCCTCCGTGCTGAGGAGTGTCCACCGCCGTGGCCGCGCTCGCCGTACCCGACAGGCCCGCCACGGCGAGCCCGGAGACGACCGCCACGGCGGCGAGGCGGGCGGCGGCGCTCCGACCTCGGGCCCGGCCCTGGCTTCTCAGGGCCGACGACATCACATGGGACTTGACCGACGAACACCCTGACAACGCAGAAAACACAGAAATCCCCTCCGGGCGGGACCCATTCACATGGGGGGACTGGTCCCGCCAGCAGATTCAACCGAGCAGGGTCACCTGCCGATCGCCCCGATCAGACCTCAACCGCCCCACGGAGCCACGCCCGGAATCCTAGGGACGTGGCGCATCGCGATTCCCGGTAGTGCCGTCTGATAACCGATCCGAATCGGAATTGTTATCGACAACGCCCCTTCTGAGCTGGGCATATCGACAAATCCATGGTTCCGCTTCGTGCGCCGGGGCGGGCCTACGGCCCGCCCTGCGGCGTCACCCGACCGGTGCCGCGTCCAGCTCCAGCTCGGTCTCCAACCCCTCCAACCCGACGTGCTGCCCGGTGCCCGACCCGGACTCCTGCTCAGGCTCCGCCGCCTGGGGCCCCGGCTGGGATTCCGGCTCAGGCTGGGGCTGGGGCCGCGCGGGGAGCTCGAACTCCGGCTCATCCGCCGCTCCCCGCACGGGACTTCGCTCCTTCACGGAGGAGTCCGTCGTCCTGCCCGAGCGGCGGAACGCCGACGTTCCGCGCGCGAGGTCGTGCCCGATCGCATAGGCGTCGATGTCCACCGACCGCCAGTGCTGCCCGCCCCGCTCCTCGTCCCGCACCCTCAACCTGCCCTGCACGATGACCGGTTCACCCACTGCCAGCGAGCCCTGGGTGTTGACGCCGAGCTGCCGCCAGGCCCACACCGTGAAGAAGTTGGTGTGCCCGTCCGTCCAGGCGTTGCGTGTGCGGTCGAAGTGCCGTGCCGTCACCGCGATCCGAAAGCGTGTCACCGGTCCGGACGGAAGCTCCCGGAACACCGGCGTCGTCGCCACGTTCCCCACCACCGTCACCATCGTGTCGTTCATGCCGACCCCTCCCTCGTCCACCCGCGTGCGGGCCCGTCCCGCACGGCCGCGGCTGTGTCTGTATCCGCAGCCGCTCGTCCGCCTTCGCGTTTCCCACGTCGGCGGCGGCTGCGATCTCAGACTGCACCCGCCGGGCCGGACCCCGCTGAGCCCTGTGTCCTACCCCCCGGTTGTGGACAACTCCGTCACCCGACGGCGCCGTTCCGCTTCCCCGACGACCCTGGCGCCGCCCTCACCCCCACCCTCACCGCCGCCTCACGCCCGCCGAGCCACCCGCACGTACTGCTCCCGAACCTCCCGGTACCGCAGCAGCTCCGCCGCCACCGGATCGAGCACCCGCGCCCGCCCGCACCCCGCGGCCGCCTCCCGCAACCGCCGCTCGGCCTCGTACCCGTGCCGCCGCGCCGGCCCCCGCGTCGCGAGACCGCTGGCCCACTCCACACACGGCCCGCCGACGATGCCCATGGCCATCAGCAGCACCGGCACGCCCAGGTTCGGCTCCGCGATGCCGACGATCTGCCCCACCAGCCACAGCCCGCCCACGACCTGAAGCAGCGTCATCGCCGCCTGCGCCAGGACCGCGACCGGCCACCACCCGGGCCGCGGCGGCCGCCCGTCCGGCAGCGCCGCCCGCAGCGCCAGCTCGTCGAGGGCTTCGGGCAGCCCCTGCGCGCCGCGCGCCGCAGACTCCCGCACGGCCTGCCCCCAAGGCGCGGGCAGCCCGGTCGCCGCCTCGTCCGCGACGGTGCGCACGGCGTGCTCCACGCGCGCGCGTGCCGTCGACTCCTCGTCCGCCGGGGGCCGCAGGACGTGCCTGCCCGTGGTGTACGGGGAGCGCTGCGCCTCGTACCAGCGCCACAGCCGCAGCCAGGGCGCGGAGCACGCCTTGCCGGCGTGCCTGCGCCAGGCCCGCTCGGCGGCCTGCCCGGCCGCGGCCGCGCCCACCGCCTCCGCGAGCCGGTCGGAGAACTCCTCGCGCGCCTCCTCGCTGAGCCCGATCGCGCCCCGCGCGGACGCGGCCCCCGCCCCGCAGGCGTACACCGGCCGCAGCCGTGCCGCCGCCGCGTCCAGGTCCGCCTCGATGCGCCGTACCGCGGCGCCCCGCTCGCGCGTGAACTGGCCGAGCACCTCGCGGAGTTCGTCGACCCCCTCACCGGTGAGGGCGGACAGCGCGAGCACCGTGGCGCCCGGTTCGCCGTGTTCGCCGAGGGCGATGCCGTCCTCGTCGAGCAGCCGCCGCAGATCGTCGAGCACCTGGTCGGCGGCGTCTCCGGGGAGGCGGTCCACCTGGTTGAGCACGACGAACATGACCTCCGCGTGCCCCGCCATGGGCCGCAGATAGCGCTCGTGCAGCATCGCGTCGGCGTACTTCTCCGGGTCGACGACCCAGATGACCGCGTCGACGAGCCCGAGGATCCGGTCCACGTGCTCGCGGTGGTCGGCCGCCGCCGAGTCGTGGTCGGGCAGATCGACGAGTACGAGGCCCTGCAGAACCTGCGTGTCGGGGCCCTGGAGCGGCCGTCTGCGCAGCCGCCCGGGGATGCCGAGCCGGTCGAGCAGCCCGGCGGCGCCGTCCGTCCAGCTGCACCCGATGGGCGCGGCGGTGGTCGGCCTGCGTACGCCGGTCTCCGAGATCATCACTCCCGCGAGAGCGTTGAAGAGCGTCGACTTGCCGCTTCCCGTGGCGCCCGCGAGGGCCACGACGGTGTGCCGGTCGGACAGCCGCCGGCGCGCCGCTGCCTCGTCGAGCACCTGCCCGGCCTCCGCGAGCGTCTTGCTGTCGAGCCGCGTACGGGAGAGCCCGATGAGTTCGCGCAGCGCGTCCAGCCGGCCCCGCAGGCCCCCTTCGTAGGCGACGGTCGTGTTCTGCGCGGAGGCGTCGCCCTCGTACGAAGCGGAGGCGTCGCCCTCGTACGAAGAGGGGGTGTCGTACGCGGCTGACTCTCCGTAGGACTGCGACGCCCCCGGAGACGACGAACCGGAGACAACCACTCCGGCCACCGCTCCCCTCACCGCCGCGAAGTCGCCGTCCGCCGGGGAGGCACCCACCACCACGCGCCGCGCGATGAGCCCGTCGTCCCAGGCGCGTTCGGCGTCGTCCGCGCGGTCGCCGTCTTCGTCGCCCTCACCGGCGTGCGAGTCCCGCTCTGCGTGGCCGGAGGAACTGCAGGAATTGGAGGAACTGGAGTGACTGGAGGAACCAGAGAGGTCAGAGCGGTCTACGCCCTCCGAGCTCCCCGACCCCCCCGACCTCTCCGAACTTTTCAAGTCATCCACGTCGTCCAAGTCATCAACGTCATCCACGTCGTCCAAGTCATCCACGTTGTCCACGTCGTCCGTGGGGTCGATGTGGCCCGTCTGGTCGGTGTGGCCTGTGACGGCGGTCACCGCGGTCACCTCTCCTTCTGCAGTACGGAAAGCGCGGCGATGAGCTCGGCCTGGGGCTCCGGGTTGACGTCGAGTGCGTCGAGGGGGGCCAGGCGCCGCTCCCGCTCCGCGCCGAGGACCTTGTCCAGGTAGTCGGTGAGCAGCCGGCCGCCGCGGTCGCGCAGGCGCAGCGCGCCGTGGGCGCCGATGCGTTCGGCCAGGGTCTCTCCGGCGGTGCGTGCCCGCCGTCCGCCCAGCAGGGCGGTGGCGAGCAGCGCGGCGACGACTTCGGCGTCGGGCAGGGCGCTCTTGTCGGCGCGGTCGAGGGCGCGCACCTCGTCCTCGGCGTGTTCTTCGAGTTCGCGCCGCCAGCGCCGTACGGCCACGCCGATGCGGTGTTCGGGGCTGTCGTCGTCTTCGTAGAGGGCTGTTTCGGCGCGTCGGCCGTGGTGGAGGAGTCCGGGAGCCTGGGCGGCCGGCTCGCGCCGCCACGCGTTGTCGATGCGTTCGTCGGCGGCGGTGACGGCGCACAGCAGGAGCGCCTCCAGGCTCTCGGCGATGGCGTCCAGGAGCTCTCCGGGGCCGCAGTCGAGGGGGTAGGCGCGCCAGCGCTTCAGGGCGTCTCCGGCGAGCGCGGCGCCTGCCTGCAGGCGTTCCCGTACGCGCGCGTGCTCGCATTCGTACGCGTCGTCGACGGCGGAGGTGAGCCGCAGGGCGGCCGCGTACTGGGCGGCGACGGCGGCGGCGAGTTCCGGCATGCGGGCGTTCAGTGAGGCGAGGACTCCGTAGGCGGTGCGTTCGATGGCCTGTTTGCGGGAGGACGGTTCCTGCACGCGGTGTTCGAGCCAGACGCGCAGCGGCTCGACGGCGGTGGCGGGAAGGAGCCCGCCGCCGCCCGCGGACTCGGGCAGCTCCGGGACGGTGAAGCGCGGTACGTCGCCGAGTCCGGCCTTGGTGAGGAGGGCGCCGTACTGCCGTGACACCTCGCCGACGACCTGGTGGGGCACGCGGTCGAGGACGGTGACGAGGGTGGCGTCGTGCTCCTTGGCGGTGCGCAGCAGGTGCCAGGGCACGGCGTCGGCGTACCGGGATGCCGTGGTGACCATCACCCACACGTCGGCGGCGCAGATCAGCTCGGCGGCGAGGACGCGGTTGTCGGCGACCAGGGAGTCGATGTCGGGGGCGTCGAGGAGGGCGAGGCCGCGGGGCAGCGTGTCGGCGGTCTCGACGCGCAGCAGCCGCTCGCCGTCCGGGCCCACTCCATCGGCCCCCTCTCCCTCCCGTCGGCGTACCCACACGCGCGTGAGCTGCGGCAGGACGCGCATGCCCGAGAACCAGTGCTGGTCCTCCGGGTGGCACACCAGGACGGGCGTACGGGTGGTGGGCCGGAGCACACCCGCCTCGCTCACCTGTTGTCCCACCAGAGAGTTCACGAGCGTGGACTTGCCGGCGCCGGTGGAGCCGCCCACAACGGCCAGCAATGGCGCTTCGGGGGCCCGCAGCCGGGGCACCAGATAGTCGTCGAGCTGTGCGAGAAGCTCGTCACGGTTGGTCCGCGCGCGTGGCGCCCCCGGCAGGGGGAGCGGAAAGCGTGCGGCGGCGACACGCTCACGCAGGGCGGAGAGTGCGTCAAGCAGTTGAGGCCGTACGTCCAAGGTCACCACATGCGAAGAATGCCCAATTTTGATGGCTTTCTGAAGCATATGGGCACCCCTGCGCGCCGATCGGACACGCGCGATGGAAGAGGCGACTGGGGCGCAGGCATAACGAGTGCACAACACCCGGGGCGCCAGACGCCAAAAGCGATGCGAGATTCGCACCTGCCTGCGATTATCAGGACCGCTTCACCGAACCTCCACATCGCGTGGCGGAGGTGAAGCACCAGGGACAAGCCACCAGGAGCCCTATCCTTGTCCCCGGTCCATGGTCCACGGCCCCCGGCAGGGTCACGGACCACCCCACACCGGGCTCCAGGCCACCGGCCACCACCCGGCCCCCGTAGCTCAGTGGATAGAGCAGGTGCCTTCTAAGCACTTGGCCGCAGGTTCGAGTCCTGCCGGGGGCGCCATACAGCAGGCCGCCGGTGTGTCGGGACCCACATGGTGCGCGGCACCGTTACCCCTCGTGTCAGTTGGAGCGGGTCGGTTTGGGGAGCCGGAACATCAGCGCCCACATCACGACCAGGGCGGCGCTGACGTACCAGATGCTGCCTGCGAAGGCGCTGGTCACGGTGGTGCCGTCGCTGCCCGCGGGGGCGTGGTCGAAGAACACCACGGAGGCCGCCGCGATACCGAGCGCGGTGCCGAGCTGCAGGGCGGTGTTGAACAGTCCGGCCGCAGAGCCCGCGCCTTCGTGGCCGACCTGGCTGAGGGTGAGACCGGCCAGTCCGGCGCCGACCATGCCGAAACCGGCTCCGACGAGGATCATCGGGGCGACGGCGGCCACGAACGGCACACCGGTCTGCTGGGCGGAGACCAGCAGCTGGTAGCCGGCCAGGGTGAGAGCGATCAGTACCGCCCCGGCCTGCGGCACGCGTCGCATGTGGCGCCCCGCCCACCTGGAGGCGAGCATCGCGCCGCCCATGCCGCCGATGGAGATGGCGACGGACGCCGGAGCGAACTGCCCGGGCGAGAGTCCGAGCCCGGACTGCATGAACAGCACCCACGTCAGCAGGAGCACGCCCGAGACCAGACCGAAGACCAGATGGGCGGCGAGCCCGCCGGTGAACGCCTTGCTCTGGAAGAGGGAGAGCGCCACCAGGGCGGAGCCGTCCTTGGCGGTCTTGGCCCGTTGCTGGGCCACGAACACGGTCAGCGCGACGACGCCCGCGGCGAGCATGACGAAGCTCCAGGCGGGCCAGCGCCGCTCGCCGCCCACGGTGAGCGGGTAGGCGATCAGCAGCAGGCCCGCGCTGGAGAGCAGCATGCCCAGTGGGTCCGGGCGCAGGCGCCGGGCCTGCTGGTCACGGGATTCCGGGATGAACCGGAGGGCGGGGGCATGCCCCCGCACGCCTACAGCGCGACAGGGAGAAGCAGGGTGCAACGAGCCCAGGCCATGAGGGGGCACCGCCGCCGAGACATACGTCAGAAGCCCGCTGCAGCGGACGACCGGAAAACAGCCTCAGGACGAGCGGCTACTTGGCCTGGGAGATACGTCATCACCTCGAAACACAGCGCCGGACCCCGGAATGGGCACCGACGGAACCACCACACGCTAAAAGAGCCCCGGACGCCTCTGCAACGGGAATATCTCGTGCACGCCAGGAGGGCGATGACGCGGCGGCACGCTACCGCGGCCGGCCGTAGAGCCCCTCGATCTCCTCCGCGTACGCCTCCGCCACCGCCCGTCGCTTGATCTTCATGGACGGGGTCAGCAGCCCGTTGTCCTCCGTGAACTCGCCCTCGACGACCGCGAAGCCGCGGATGGACTCGGCGCGCGAGACCGCCTCGTTCGTGTAGTCCACGGCCTTCTGGATGTCCGCCAGCAGGTCCGGGTCGTGGCACAGGGCGGACAGCGGGGTGTCCTTGGGACGTTTGCGTACGGCGAGCCAGTGCTCGACGGCCTCCGGATCGAGGGTGATGAGGGCGGCCACGTACGGGCGGTTGTCGCCCACGACGAGGCACTGGGCGACGAGCGGGCGGCCGCGCAGGCGGTCCTCCAGGACGGCGGGTGAGACGTTCTTGCCGCCGGAGGTGACGATGAGGTCCTTCTTGCGGCCGGTGATGGTGAGGTAGCCGTCGTCGTCGAGCGAGCCGAGGTCCCCGGTCGCCAGCCAGTCACCGGCCAGGACGGCGTCCGTGGCCTCCTTGTTGTTCCAGTACGAGGTGAAGACGATGCCGCCCTTGATGAGCACCTCGCCGTCGTCCGCGATGCGTATCGCCGAGCCAGGCACGGGCGTGCCGACGGTGCCGGGGCGCGGGCCGAGCGGCGGCACGATGGTGGCGGCCGCGGTCGTCTCCGTCAGTCCGTAGCCCTCGTAGATGATGATTCCCGCGCCGTAGAAGAAGAGGTTGAGGCGCTTGTCGAGCGGGGAGCCGCCGCTGATCGCGTAGCGGAGGCGGCCGCCGACCTCCTTGCGGATGCGGCGGTAGACGAGGAGTTCGTACAGCGCCCAGCCGAGATAGAGGCCGGGGGACGGGCCCGGGCCACGGCCCAGGAACTTGTTCAGGTACGCCTCCGCGAAGCGCACGCCGATCCGGTCGGCGCGGTCGAAGGAGGCGCCGCGGCCGATCTTCTCGGCGGTCGCGCGCCCGGTGTCGTGGATCCGCTCGAAGAGGTACGGCACGCCGACGACGAACGTCGGCCTGAAGGACCGCAGTTCGGGCCGGAGCTCGTCCGGCTTGATACTCGGGCAGTGGCCGAGTTCGATGCGGGCGAGCATGCAGGCGATCTGGATGCTGCGGCCCAGGATGTGGGCCAGCGGCAGGAACAGCAGGGTCGACGCCGTCTGGCCGGTGATCTCCTTGAAGACCGGGTGCATCAGGTCGACGGTGTTCGCGGCCTCGGCGTGCAGATTGCCGTGCGTGAGGACGCAGCCCTTGGGTTTGCCGGTGGTTCCCGAGGTGTAGCAGAGGGTCGCGACGGAGTCGGGCGTGAGGGCCGTGCGGCGCTCGGTGACCTCCTTGTCGCTCACCTCGGCTCCGCGCTCGGCGAGTTCGAGGACCGCGCCGTCGTCGATGACCGACACCGCCGGGGGCGTCTCAAGGCCGGCCACCGCCCGTCGCGCCGTCTCCGCGTTCTCCGCGGTCTCGGCGATGAGCAGCCGGGTGCCGGAGTCCCGCACGATCCACTCGATCTGCTCGGCCGACGACGTCGCGTACACCGGCACGGTCTGACCGCCCGCCGCCCAGATCGCGAAGTCGAGCACCGCCCATTCGTAGCGCGTACGCGACATCACCGCGACCCGGCCGCCGGGCTCGAGTCCCGCCGCGATCAGGCCCTTCGCGGCCGCCGTGACCTCGCGGGCGAAGACGGCCGCCGTGACGGGGCGCCACTCGCCCGCCACCTTGCGGCGCAGCACGACGGCGTCGGGGGCCTCGGTGGCGTTGGTGAAGGGGATGTCGGCGGTGCGGGCGCGGGTGGCGGGGACGGCGAGGGCGGGGGTGCGGGCCTCCCGTACGACGCCGTGCTCGTCCCTGACGATCTCGGCCTTGGCCCGGTCCGCCAGATCGCTGCGGCGTCGCGCCTGCTTCAGGTCCTTGCGTACGCCCATGACGGCTCCCGGTTCGTTCGCTCGGCGCGGGCCCGGATCCTTGTCCCGCCGTCAACTTACCGACGCGTAAGGAAAATTCAATGGTTCGCGCAGAAGAACTCCGGGCCGCGCGGGGACCCCGGCGCGGGCGGCCCGCGCGGCTCAAAACGCCCTCTGGCAACGGTCTCGCCCCGCTGGTTACCGTCCGCCCATGGTCAACTCCTACGCGGCACTCTCGGGCCACTACGACCGGATCATGACCTCGGGCTACTACGACTACGGCGACTACGCCCGCACCCTCCTCGACCTCCTCGCGGACCGCCCCCGTCTCCTGGAAATCGGCACCGGCACCGGCCTGGTCGTCGAGAAGCTCCTGGAACTCGCCCCCGCGGGGGCCGCCCCGGACATCACCGGCATCGACCACACCGAGAGCATGCTGGCCCAGGCCCGCGCCCGCGTGGGCGAACGGGCGCGCTTCCTACGGCAGGACGTCCTGCGCATGGACGTACCGGCGGACTTCGACGCCGCGTTCTCCGTCGGCGGGGTCTGGTACCACACGCCCGACCCGGACGCCGCCGAGGGCGCCACCCTGCTGTGCAGTCATCTGGTGGAGGACGCGGACAACATCCAAGGGCTCCGGAACGTCCACGCCTCCCTCAGGCCCGGCGGTGTCCTCCTGCTCGCCAGGCAGCCCGCCCACCACGATCACACACGCGAGCTTCCGGACGGCCTTGTCTACGCCCAGACGATCCGGCGGACGGGCGAGGGCCGGTACGTCAAGGACTACTACGTCACGCGGCGGGACGACGGCCACGTCGAGGCCCACCAACGCTCCCCGTTCCGCGCCTACCCGCAGGAGCGGGGCCTCGACCTGCTGGAGAAGTGCGGCTTCCGGGCGGCGTACGTGAGCGACAACGGGCTGTTCCACGTCTACTCGCGGCGCTAGCGCCGTACGCCGTTCAAGCCACCCCTGAGCTGCGCCGAAGTACGGTGCATGACTTCTACACGCACCCCTGCCCGTACCTCCGGCGCGCCCGCCGGGCCGGCCGCCGTGCGCTCCGGAGGCCAACTCGCCGCCGCCCGGCCGCCCTTGCGGGCCGCGCTGTGTCTGGCGCCGGCGCTGGTGATCCTCGTCGCCGGGTTCCAGCGGCGCTGGATGTCCGACGACGGGCACATCTACGTCCGCACCGTCCGGCAGATCCTCGCGGGCCACGGGCCCGTGTTCAACGCGGGCGAACGCGCCGAGTCGTCCACCGGGACGCTGTGGCAGTGGCTGCTCGTGCTCGCGGGGCTGCCGGGCGCGGACATCGCCTCCGCCGCCGTGTACGGCGGGCTGCTGCTCACGTCGGCCGGGTTCGCGCTCGCCGCGTGGGGGGCCGTCCGCCTGCACGGCGGGGGCGGGGCGCAGGCGGACGGTGGCGCCGCCCGGCCGCGAGACCCCCGCCTCCTCCTCCCCCTCGGCGCCCTCGTCCCGATCGCCCTGCCGCCCGTCTGGGACTTCGCCACCTCCGGCCTGGAGACGGGGCTCGCCACCTGCTGGATCGGCGGCGCCTGGCTGCTGCTCGTCGCGCGGCCCCGCTCGCTCGCCACCGCCTTCGTCCTCGGCCTCGGCCCGCTCGTACGGCCCGATCTGGCGCTGGTGTCCGCCGTGTTCCTGGGCGCGCAGTGGCTCATCGCGCGCCCCTCCCTGCGCGCCGCGCTGGCCGGTGCCGCCGCGGCGGGCGCGCTCCCCGTCGCGTACGAGATCTTCCGCATGGGCTACTACGGACACCTGATGCCGCTGCCCGGCGTCACCAAGGAGGCATCGCAGAGCCTGTGGGGGCGCGGCCTGCACTACCTCGGCGACTTCGCCGGGCCCTATCTGCTGTGGGTGCCCACCCTGTTCGTCCTCGCGGCGCTGCTGCCGGCGGGGCGCGCCGGGTTCGCCCGGCTCGCGGAGTTCACCGGGTTCGCCGAACCCTGCGGCGGCTCGTCCGGCACGCCGTCCGTCCCGCTGGTCCCGGCGCTCGCGCCCGTCCTCGCGGGGGCGCTCTGCTGGGCGTACGTCATCAAGGTCGGCGGGGACTTCATGCACGCGCGGATGTTCCTGCCGGGGCTGCTCCTGCTGCTGCTTCCGGTCTTCCTGGTGCCCGCCACGCGCGCGTGGACGGCGGCCGTCGTCGGCGTGGGCGTGTGGGCCGTCGTGTGCGCCGCCGTGCTGCGGATCGAGTACGAGGGGCGGATCGGGCCCGGCGGTGTCGCGGACGAACGCGGTGTGTACGTCCGGCAGAACGCGGCCGCCCACCCCGTCCACCACACCTTCGGCGGCTACCGGCAGAACGCAGCGTACGCGCGCGAGGTGCGGGCGGCCGGGCGCGCGGGCGCGTCCGCGCTGTTCCTCTCCCGTACCCGCCTGGACGCCGCCTCCCCCTCGGTGACCGGCTTCTACGCGACCCTCGGCCTCAACGGCACCGCCGTCCCCCTCGACGGCGCCGCCCTCGATCCCATCGGCCTCGCCTACCCTCTGGCCGCGCACTCCGAGCGCCTCGCGCACCGCCGCGTCGGCCACGACAAGTGGCTGCCCGACGCGTGGATCGTCGCCGACCGCGGCGGTGGCCTGCCGGCCGGGATGGACCCCGCCCGCGTGGCCGCAGCGCGGCGCGCGCTCGGCTGCGGCCCGCTCGCGGAACTCCGCGCTGCCACGCGTGCGCCGCTCACGCCGCGGCGTTTCCTGCTCAATGTCAGCGGTGCCTTTGAGCGGACGTCCTTCCGCTTTCCCAACGACCCGTTGCGGGCGGAGCGGCAAATGTGCGGGTCGGCGGGCGCCCCGTAAGGGGCGCGGGGAACTGCGCGCTCAGCGCGCGAAGAGCCGCAGACGCGTCTGCTCGGTTGCTCGCTGGTCGCGCGGGTCGCCGCGCCCCTTACGGGGCTCGCCCCCACAGTTCGTTACGGGGCTCGGCCCCGTAGTTCGTTCGCGCGGCGGATGCCGTCCGCAAGGTCGGTCACGGCCTTGTCCCCTGTCGTGAATGCCAAAGCGGCCGCGTGCCGTTCCAGTTCGGCGGGGGTCGGGGTGCCGGGCAGCGGGTCGTACGCGGTACGCAGGCCCTCCGCGAAGTAGGCGGCGGTGGCGGCCACTTGGAGGCCCTTGTCGGCGTTGCCCAGGGTGCCGTCCAGGTCACCTGTGTCGACGGAGGCCGACTCCTCGTCGGGCGCGCGGCTGCCGGGGTCGAGCCAGCGGACGCTCACCGTGACCGCGAGGCCGTCCGCGTCGGGCTTCATGCGCACCGCGTACAGCGCCGTCACCGTGTGGCCCGGCCCGACCTCCCCGCCGTCCACGCGGTCGTCGCGGAAGTCGTCGTCGGCGACCCGGCGGTTGTCGTACCCGATGAGCCGGAACCGCTCGACCGTGTCGGGGTCGAAGGACACCTGTGCCTTGGCGTCGCGGGCGCGCAGGTCGATGTTCGCGGGCAGCCGCTCGCAGAACACCTCGCGGGCGTCGTCCTCGTCGGCCACGTACGTGGTGTGGCCGTCGCCCCGGTCGGCGAGGCGCTCCATCAGGGCGTCCCCGTAGTCGCTGCCGACGCCGACGCCGAACAGCGTGATGCCGTGCGCGCGGCGGGCCTCGTCGACGCGTCGCAGGATGCCGTCGGCGCTGGTGTCGCCGGTGTTGGCGAGGGCGTCCGAGAGCAGCACGACGCGGTTGGTGGCGCCTTCGCGCAGGCCGCGGGCGGCGGTGTCGTAGCCGGTGGCGATGCCCGCCTCCACGTTGGTGGAGCTGGTGGGGCGCAACCGGTCGACCACGGCGTGCACGCGGTCGCGGCCGGCGCCGATGCGGGTCATGGGCAGGACGGTCTCGGCGCGGTCGCTGAAGGTGACGAGCGCGACCGAGTCGTCGTCGCGCAGCTGGTCGGTCATGACGCCGAGGGACTTCCTGACCAGGTCGAGGCGGCCCGGCTCGGCCATGGAGCCGGAGATGTCGATGACGAAGGTGAGCGCGGCGGGCGGGCGTTCGCTCCGTCCGTCGTCCGGGCGCGTGGCGAGGCCGACGCGCATCAGGGACCAGCCGTCCGCTCCGGTGCGGGCGCCGTCGACGGTCACGGAGAAGCCGTCGCCGTCGGGCTTCGGATAGTCCTGCCGGAAGCTGTTCACGAACTCCTCGGGGCGCACCGTCGAGGGGTCGGGCAGGCGGCCCTGGTCGAGCGTGCGGCGCGCGAAGCCGTACGAGGCGGTGTCGACGTCCAGGGCGAAGGTGGAGCGCAGGTCGGCGGGGCCCGGCTCGGGGGCGATGTCGTGGCGCGCGCCGTCCTGTTCTCCCCGCGCGTCGTCGGGGGCCGGGGCGGGGGCGTTGTGGCGGGGGGTGTCGGGGGCGGGCAGGGCGTCGGACGCGCGCTCCTTGCTCGCGGCCCGGCCGCCGTCGTCGCTCCCGCCGCCGCTGCAGCCCGCGAGCAGCATGCCGCCCGCGAGGACGACGGCGGCAAGACCGGTGCGTGGGCCGCGTGTCCGTACGCGGCGTTTCCTCGTGCGTAGTCCCATGGGTCGGCCCCTCGGCTCGTGTCATCTCGTGTCAGCTCGTGTCGTCGGCACTCGTGACTGTGACGGCCGAGGGGCCCAGGACGATCGATCCCGTACGTTGCGGAAGCGTCTCAAGTCGGCCACGGCGGGCGGAAGTTGGAGTTCCGTCCCGCCGGGCCGCGGAGCCCTCTTAAGACACCACGTCCTTCCGCGAGAACCCCCGGAACGCCAGGGCGAACAGCACCAGCGCGTACGTCACCGAGATCGCCGAGCCCTGGATCATGCCGCCCCACTCCGGTGTCGGCTGGAACACGTCGGCCCAGGCGAACTGCCAGTGCGCGGGCAGGAAGTCGCGCCAGCCGCCGAGGGCCGTCACGGCGTCCAGGACGTTCCCGGCGATGGTGAGGCCGACGGCGCCGCCGACCGCGCCCAGCGGGGCGTCGGTCTTCGTGGACAGCCAGAACGCGAGCCCGGCGGTGACCAGTTGGGACACGAAAACATACGCCACGACGACCGCGAGGCGCCGCGCCGCCGTGCCCGCGTCGAGCGTGCCGCCGGTGGGGATCTCCAGCGGCCCCCAGCCGTACGCCGCCGCGCCGACCGCGAGGGCGACCAGGGGCAGCAGCACCATCGCGGCGGCGCTCATGCCGAGCGCGACGGCGAGCTTGGACCACAGCAGCCGGGCGCGCGGCACGGGCGCGGCGAGCAGATAGCGGAGGCTGGACCAGCCCGCTTCGGAGGCGACGGTGTCCCCGCAGAACAGCGCGACGGGGATCACGAGGAGGAAGCCCGCGGAGACGAACAGGCAGGTGGCGGCGAAGTTCGCTCCCGACGCCGTGGCCGTGTCCATCAGCGTGACCTCGCCGTTGCGCCCGCCCGGCGAGCCCGCGACGGCGAACGCGATGAGCAGGACGAACGGCAGGAGGGCGAGCACGCCGCCCATCACCAGCGTGCGCCGCCGCTTGAGCTGGCGGATCGCCTCGACGCGCAGGGGCAGGGTGCGCCCCGCGCGGTACCCGGGGGCGGTGGCGCGCTCGGCCGGGCCCGCCTCGCCGGCGCCCAGCGTGTCCGGCGTGCTCTCGGTCGCCGTCATGCGGTGCCTCCGATCAGGGTCAGGAACGCGTCCTCGAGGCGGCGGTGCGGCCCGATGGACTCGACGGGGACTTCGAGCCGGACCAGCTCGACGAGCAGCCGCGATGCGGAGGAACCGGTGTGGCCGGCGTCGGCCACGGGTGCGAACCGCACCAGCAGGCCACCGTCCGCCCGGACCGCCGATGCCACGCCCGGCAGGGAGGCCACCTTCTCCACCAGCGGGTCGGGGACGGCGGCGGCGAGGCCCACCAGAAGCGTGTCTCCGGAGCCGATGATCTCGTCGACCGGGCCCGCCTGGACGAGCCGGCCCCGGTCCATGACGACCAGGTGCGTGCAGGACTGCTCGACCTCCGCGAGGAGGTGGCTGGAGACGATGACGGTGCGGCCGTGCTCGGCGTACCGGATCAGGACCTCGCGCATCTCGCGGATCTGTGGCGGGTCGAGGCCGTTGGTCGGTTCGTCGAGGATGAGGAGGTCCGGCAGGCCCAGCATGGCCTGGGCGATGGCGAGGCGCTGGCGCATGCCCTGGGAGTACGTCCGCACGGCGCGGGCGAGGGCGTCGCCGAGCCCGGCGATCTCAAGGGCCTCGTCCAGGTGGGCGTCCTCGGCGGGGCGTCCTGTGGCCTTCCAGTACAGCTCCAGGTTCTCCCGGCCGGAGAGGTGGGGCAGGAATCCGGCGCCCTCTACGAACGCGCCGACGCGGGACAGGACGGGCGCGCCGGGGCGGATGGCGCGGCCGAAGACGCGGATCTCGCCCGCGTCCGGGCTGATGAGGCCCATCAGCATGCGCAGGGTCGTCGTCTTGCCCGCGCCGTTCGGCCCGAGGAGGCCGAGGACCTGGCCCTTCTCCACGCGGAATGAGAGGTCACGGACCGCGTACCGGTCGGTGGACTTGGCGTACCGCTTGCTCAGGTCCGTGATCTGCAGGGGGACTTCGGCGAGCGCAGGGTCGGGCGCGGGTGCCGTGGTCCGCCTGCGGCCGAGGGCGAGCAGGGCCGCCGCGACGGCCGCGCCGGTGAGCGGCAGCCACCACACCCAGGCGGGCAGCGGCGCGGCCGGGGTGTCGACACCGGGGGCGGTCGGAACCTTCAGGTCGCCCTTCAACGACACCGTGTACGCGGCCGGTTCGGCCGGTGAGGCATAGCCGAGGTCGGTCGCGGCGAGCACGAGGCGCAGCCGGTGGCCCTTCTTCAGCTCGTGGTCGACGGCGGGCAGCGTCAGGTCGACGTTCGCGCCGTCCACGGCGCCCTCGACCCGCACCGGGGCGACGAGTTGGGCGGGCAGCACCCGCTGGTCGCCGCCCGGCCCGACGTCGTACACCTTCCCGAACAGGACCGTGTCCTCGCTGTCGGACTTCACATGGGCCCGCACGGTGGGGGCGCCGGTGACCCGCAGGTCCTCGGTGAGCGGCTTGGACTCGAACGCGGCGTGCTGACCGGGGAAGTCGAGGGAGACGCCGATGCCGAGCGAGGAGAGCTGCGAGAGACCGCCGCCTCCCCCGGCGCCACCGCCACCGCCGCCGCTG
>NZ_AOPZ01000109.1 GCF_000414115.1 Streptomyces aurantiacus JA 4570 | reverse complement strand
CCGCCGCGAGGGCGGCCGCGTACACGGGGCGGTCCGGGGCGTCGACGCCAACCGGGGTGATGAGGATGTCGATGACGCCGCCGCAGGTCAGGCCCACGGCGAAGGCGTCGTCGTCGCTGTAGCCGAAGCGTTCCAGGACGGATTCGCCGTCCTGGAGCGCCTGGGCGCACAGTTCGTACACCGCGCCTTCCACGCAGCCGCCGGAGACCGAGCCGATGACGGTGCCCTCGCGGTCCACGGCGAGGGCGGCGCCGGGCGGGCGGGGAGCGCTGCCGCCGACCGCCACGACGGTGGCGACGGCGAACTCCCGGCCCTCCTCGGCCCAGCGGCCCAGCTCTTCGGCGATGTCAAGCACGGGAGCTCCCGTCGGCGGCCGCGCCCAGGACCCGGTCCGGGCGGATCGGCAGGTGGCGGTGGCGGACGCCGGTGGCGTGCCAGACCGCGTTGGCGATCGCGGCGGCCGCGCCGACGATGCCGATCTCGCCGATGCCCTTGATGCCGACCGGGTCGTCCGGGTCCGGGTCGTCGACCCAGTCCGCCTCGATGACGGGCACGTCGGCGTTGGCGGCGAAGTGGTAGCCCGCGAGGTCGCCGTTGGCGAGGGCGCCCGACGTCCGGTCCCTGACGGCCTCCTCGTGCAGGGCCATGGACAGGCCCCAGGTCATGCCGCCGATGAACTGGCTGCGCGCGGTGAGCGGGTTGATGATCTTCCCGGCGGCGAAGATGCCGAGCATGCGGCGTACGCGTACTTCGCCGGTGGAGACGTCGACGGCGGCCTCGGCGAACTGGGCGCCGTAGGAGTGCCGTTCGGTCTGGGCGAGCGCGCCGATGGCCTCGGTGGTGTCCGAGCGCACGGTGATGCCCTCCGGCGGGATGTCCGCCCCCAGGGCGAGCCGCTCGCGCAGCTCGTCCACCGCGATCATGACGGCCCACGACCACGAACGCGTGCCCATGGAGCCGCCGGACAGCCATGCCTGGCCCAGGTCGCTGTCGCCGATCCGGATGCGGACCCGCTCCAGCGGCACGTCGAGCGCGTCGGCGGCCACCTGGGCGAGGGCGGTGCGCGCCCCGGTGCCGACGTCGGCCGCGTTGACCCGCACGGTGAAGGTGCCGTCCGCCTCCGCCGTGACCGCGGCCGTCGACGGGGCGGCCCCCGCCGGGAAGGTGGCCGCGGCCGTGCCCGTGCCGAGCAGCCACCGGCCTTCGCGGCGCACGCCCGGGCGCGGGTCGCGGGCGTCCCAGCCGAAGCGGCGGGCACCCTCGCGGAAGCAGGTGAGCAGTTCGTTGCTCGCGAACGGCAGCCCGGTGACGGGCCCCACGGACGGTTCGTTGCGGGCCCGCAGTTCGATCGGGTCCAGGCCGCACTTCTCGGCGAGCTCGTCGAACGCGGACTCCAGCGCGAACGATCCGGGGGCCTCCCCCGGCGCGCGCATGAAGGTCGGCGTGGGCACGTCGAGCGGTACCACGTGGTTGGCGGTGCGGTGCGCCTCGGCGTCGTACAGCGACCGGCCGAACGCGCCGGTCGACTCCACGAATTCGGTCAGGGTCGAGGTGAGCGACACCCCGTCGTGGTCGAACGCGCGCAGCCGTCCGTCGGCGCCCGCGCCGAGCCTGACCCGCTGGTCCGTGGGGCTGCGGTAGCCGATGAGCGAGAACATCTGGCGTCGGGTCAGGACCACCCGGACGGGGCGGTCGATGACGGTGGTGGCCATGACGGCGAGCACGTTGTGCGCGCGGGCCAGGGCCTTGGAGCCGAAGCCGCCGCCGATGTGCTCGGAGCGCACGCGCACCGAGTCCGGGTCGAGCTGGAAGAGCGCGGCGAGGTCCGTCGCCGTCGCCTTGGTGCCCTGGCTGGTGTCGACGACTTCGAGCCGTCCGTTGTCCCAGCGGGCCATGGCCGCGTGCGGCTCCATGGTGTTGTGGTGCTGCTCGGGGGTGGTGTACCGCTCGTCGACGACCACGTCGGAGGCGGCGAGTTCGGCCTCCAGGTCCCCCTTCTCCGTGACGGCGGGGCCCAGGGGGCTCGCTTCCGGCGTGTAGCGCGCGGGGTGCTCGGTGGAGAAGGCGACGTCGTGCGGCTCGGTGTCGTACCGGACGACCAGCGCCTCGGCGGCCTCCCTGGCCTGTTCGGAGGTCTCGGCGACGACCAGCGCCACCGGCCAGCCGATGTGCGGCACCCGGTCCCGCTGGAGGATCTCCGCGACCGGGTCGGGCCCAAAGGAGCCGACGAAGCCCTCCTGGAGGCGCGGGGCGTTGCCGTGGTGGAGGACGGCGAGGACGCCGGGCATCTTCAGGACGGGTCCGTCGTCGACGTGGCGGACGCGTCCGCGCGCGATGGTGGACACGACGATCCAGCCGTGGGCGAGCTCGGCGAACGGGACTTCGCCCGCGTACCGCGCCTCGCCGGTGACCTTGGCCAGGCCCTCCAGGCGCGAGCGCGCGGTGCCGACGGCCCCCGCGGCCCTGGTCGTTCCGGTCGCGGTGGTCATCGGGCGGCCTCCTCGGTCGGCTCCGTCAGCTCGGACAGCACAGCCACGGTCAGATTGCGCACGAGCGGCACCTTGTAGCCGTTGTCGGACAGCGGCTCGGCGGCCGCGAGTTCGGCGTCCGCGGCGGCGGCGAATGCGGCGGCCGTGGCGGGCCCGCCGGTCAGCGCCTGTTCGGCCGCGTGCGCGCGCCACGGCCGCGACGCCACCGCGCCGAAGGCCAGGCGCACTTCGCGTACGACGCCGTCCCGCACGTCGAGCGCGGCGGCCACCGAGCCGATGGCGAAAGCGTACGAGGCCCGCTCGCGGACCTTGCGGTAGCGCGAGTGCGCCGCGACCGGGGCGGGCGGCAGGGTGACGTGGGTGATCAGCGCGCCGGGCGGCAGCGCGGTCTCGCGGTGCGGGGTGTCGCCGACGGGCAGATAGAAGTCGGCCAGCGCCAACTCGCCGGGGCCGTCGCCGGTTTCGTACGAGATGACGGCGTCGAAGGCCGCGAGGGCCACCGCCATGTCGGAGGGGTGGGTGGCCACGCAGTGGTCGGAGGCGCCGAGGATCGCGTGGTTGTGGTGCTCGCCCTCGCGGGCGGCGCAACCGCTGCCCGGTGTCCGCTTGTTGCAGGGCCTGGCGGTGTCGGTGAAGTAGCCGCAGCGGGTGCGCTGGAGCAGGTTGCCGCCGACGGTGGCCATGTTGCGCAGCTGCCCGGAGGCGCCGGCGAGGACGGCCTGGGCGAGGGCGGGGTAGCGGCGCCGGACTTCGGGGTGGGCGGCGAGGTCGCTGTTCGTGACGGTCGCGCCCACGCGCAGTCCGCCGTCCGCCGTCACCTCGATGCCGTCGAGGGGCAGTTGGGTGACGTCGACGAGCAGCGCGGGCCGTTCGACGCCGGTCTTCATCAGGTCGACGAGGTTGGTGCCGCCGCCCAGGTAGCGCGCGTCGGGGTCGGCGCCGAGCAGGGCGACGGCGCCGGAGACGTCGTGCGCCCGTTGGTATCCGAACTCCCTCATGCCGCCGCCTCCTTGGCTGCCACGCCCTCGGTCGTCCCGTCCGCCGCGCGCACCTCGTCGGCGGCGCGGGCGACCGCGTCGACGATGGCGACGTACGCGCCGCAGCGGCACAGGTTGCCGCTCATCCGCTCACGGATCTCGTCCGCGTCGAGCGGCGGCGGGCCCGCCTCGGGCCGTACGTCGGCGGTCGCGGCGCTCGGCCAGCCCGCCGCGTGCTCCTCGATGACCGCGATCGCCGAACAGATCTGGCCAGGTGTGCAGTAGCCGCACTGGTAGCCGTCGAGGTCGAGGAACGCCTGCTGCACCGGGTGCAGCCGGTCGCCCTCGGCGACGCCTTCGATGGTGGTGATCTCACGGCCGTCGGCGGCGACCGCGAGCTGCAGGCAGGACAGGGTGCGGCGGCCGTCGACCAGGACCGTGCAGGCGCCGCACTGGCCCTGGTCGCAGCCCTTCTTGGTGCCGGTCAGGTCGAGGCGCTCGCGCAGGGCGTCGAGCAGGGTGGTGCGGTGGTCGACGGGCAGCGTGCGCTTCTCGCCGTTGACGTTCAGGGTGATGCCGCTGGACGTCGCGGTGGCGCTGGACGTCGGTGGAGCCATGGTCAGCCTTCTTTCGCGGTTGCGGTGCGCGACGGGCGCCGGGGCGAGGAACACGGGTGGCGCGGGTGGCACGGGAAGGTCGAGCTGAGGGGCGAGAACACTGTGCGGCCGACGCGCGGTCGGGGGCGGGCGCCCTCGACCGAATGCATTCGGCCACGTCTGCCGCTATGGTGGAGTGAACTCAAACGGACAGCTGTCCGTTAATCCTTGAACCTAGTGGACAGTTGTCCGCTTAGCAAGGCCCGATGCGTGCGGCCCGAACCCGTCTCCGGCGGTGCCGGTCCCATCCGTGATTCCCAGGAGGACGACGAGTGCGGGAGAAGCGAGAGACCCCCCTGCGCTCGGACGCGCAGCGCAACCGCGAGCGCATCCTCGCCGTGGCGCTGGAGGAGTTGACGCGCTGCGGCGACGCACCGCTGAGCGCCATCGCGAAGAAGGCATGTGTCGGCCAGGGGACGTTCTACCGCCACTTCCCGAGCCGTGAGGCCCTGGTCATGGAGGTCTACCGCCACGAGGTGCGGCAGGTCGCCGACGCCGCCCCCCGACTCCTGGAGACCCTCCCGCCCGAGCGGGCTTTGCGGGAGTGGATGGACCACCTCGCCCGGTACGCGATGACGAAGGTCGGCCTGGCCGACGCGATGCGGGTGGCGACGACCAGCCACGGCACGCTGAAGAGCGTGGCGCACGGCCCCCTCACGTCCGCCATCACGCTCCTCCTTGAGGCCAACGAGCGGGCGGGCACCATCCGGCCGGGCCTCTCCTCCGACGACTTCATGCTGGCGATCGCCGGACTGTGGCTGATCGACCCGCAGGAGGAGTGGCAGCCGCGCGCCGCGCGGCTGCTCGACTTCGTCATGGACGGCCTGCGGGCCGGAGCGCCGCGGAAGCCTGCCTGAGCCGGCCGGCGGCTCTCCTTTGCAGTTCCGCTCGGCGAACATGGCCGGACACGGTGCGCCCAAACCACCTCTGCCCCATGCGTGTTGAAGCGAGAATCGGCATGTCCGCACTCGTGTACGCACCATGGACGTGGAGGATGGATGACGGACCAGTCGGTGCCCCGACCCGGCGACCAGCGGGCGGCGACGCGCCGCGGCGTGGCCGTGGTGGCCGCTCTCATGCTGGGCGCGTTCGCCTTCAACACGACCGAGAACCTGCCGATCGGCATCCTGAAGCTGATGTCGGACGACATGGACGTGTCCCTGTCGGCCGTCGGGCTCCTCGTGTCCGGCTACGGCCTGACCGTGGCCGTCGTGTCGGTGCCGATCGCCCGGATGACCCGCTCCGTCCCGCGCCGCCTCGTGCTGTGCGTGCTGCTGTCCGCGCTGTTCCTGGCCAGCGTCGTGGCGGCGCTGGTGTCCTCGTACTGGGTCCTGATGGTCTGCCGGTTGGTGACGGCGGTGGCGCAGGCGCTGTTCTGGGCGGTGATGGGGCCGGTCGCGGTCGGCCTGTTCCCGCCGCACGTCCGCGGCCGCGTCATCGGCGCGCTGTCCGTGGGCGGTTCGGCGGCCCTGGTCCTGGGCGTGCCCGGCGGCACCTGGCTCGGCCAGCACAGCAGTTGGCAGGTGCCGTTCCTGGTGGTCGGCGCGCTCACCGTCCCCCCGCTCGTCCTCATCGCCACCGCCCTGCCCGCCTCACGTCCGGAAGAGAGCCACGCGGCGCGCGGCGTCGCCCCGGACACCCGGCGCTTCGCCGTCGTCCTCGCGGTCACCGGACTGACGGTCACCGGCGTCTTCGCGGGCTACACATACATCTCCAAGTTCCTGGAGGACGAGAGCGGGTTCACCGAGTCCACGGTCGGCACGCTGCTGCTCGTCCTCGGTGTCACCGGCATCGTGGGCGTCGCGGTCTACGGCCGACTCCTGGACCGCTTTCCCCGCGCCACGCTCACCCTGCCGGTGGCCACCCAGGCCGTCGCGCTGCTCGGGCTGTTCGCGGCGGGCCAGTCGAAGACCGTCGCCGTGATCATGATGGTGCTCCTCGGGGCCTCCCTCGGGCCGGTGTTCATGGCCACGCAGAGCCAGGTCATGTACGTCGCGCCCGGACGCACGGAGACCGCCGTCGCGGCCAACAGCGCCGCGTACAACGCCGGTGTGGCCCTGGGCGCCCTCGCGGGCGGCCTGCTCCTGCCGGTGACGGGCGTACGCGGCACGTTCCTCGTGGGCGGGCTGATGACCGTGGCGGCCCTCGCGCTGCTCCTGGAGGAGCAACTCCTCTCGCTGGGGCGCGAGAAGCGGTGGCCCCCGGTGCCGGAGCGGGCTCCGGCGGACGAGGCCGTCCACTCGGAGCCCTGAGGCCGTGGCCGCCGGGCCGCTACGGGTTGGCCCCGCGCTCCGGGGGCACCGGCTCCGGCTGGTCGAAGTCTCCGCGCGCCGGCTCCCCGTGGTCGAAGTCTCCGCCCACCGGCCCCCGTTGGTCGAAGGCGATCAGCGGATCCCCCGTCAGCGGGTGCTCGACCACGGCCGCCCGCACCCCGAACACGTCCGCGAGCAGCTCGGGCGTGAGCACCTCGCGGGGCGGTCCGGAGGCGACGACGGAGCCGGCGTGCAGCACGTGCAGCCGGTCGCAGACCGACGCGGCGGCGTTGAGGTCGTGCAGCGAGACCAGGGTCGTGCGGCGGGCGGCGCGCAGCAGGGCGAGCAGGTCCACCTGGTGGCGTACGTCGAGGTGGTTGGTGGGCTCGTCCAGGACCAGTACGTCGGGGTCCTGCGCGAACGCGCGGGCCAGCAGGACGCGTTGGCGCTCGCCGCCCGACAGCGCGGAGAACCGCCGACCCGACTGTTCCGCCATGCCGACCTCGGCCAGGGCTCGCGCGACCGTGTCCCGGTCGGCCGCGTCGTCCCCGGCGAACGCCCGCTTGTAGGGGGTGCGGCCCATGGCGACGACCTCCCGTACGGTCAGCTCGAAGTCGCCGCCCCGCTCCTGGGGCAGCGCGGCCACATGCCGGGCGGTCCGTGCGGGGCTCAGCTCGCGCAGATCGGTGCCGTCGAGCAGCACCCGCCCCGCGACGGGCCGCAGATGCCGGTAGACGGTGCGCAGGACGGTGGACTTGCCGCTGCCGTTCGGGCCGACCAGACCGGCGATCTCCCCGTCCGCCGCGAGCAGCCCGACGCCCGACACGACCGCGCGGCCCGCGTAGGCGACGCCCAGATCCTCGATGTCGACTCTCAACTGCCGCTCCCCAGGCGCCGGTCGAGCAGGAACAGCAGGGCCGGAGCCCCGATCAGGGAGGTGACGACGCCGACCGGAAGCTCCTGCGTGTCCATGGCGGTGCGGCACACGATGTCCACGACGACCAGCAGCACCGCCCCGAACAGCGCGGACACCGGAAGCAGCCGCCGGTGGTCGCCGCCGACGACGAGCCGGCAGGCGTGCGGCACCATCAGGCCGACGAAGCCGATGGCTCCCGACACCGCGACCAGGACACCGGTGAGAACGCTCGTCACGACGAACAGTTCACGGCGCAGCGCCACGACGTCGACGCCGAGCCCGGCCGCCGTCTCGTCGCCCATCAGCAGGGCGTTGAGGGCGCGGGCCCGCGCCTGGAGCAGCAGCAGCGCGGCCGGGACCACCGCCGCGGGCACGGCGAGCAGCGGCCAGGTCGCCCCGCTCAGGCTGCCCATGAGCCAGAACAGGACGCTGTGCGTCTGCTGTTCGTCGCCGGCCTGGAGCACCAGATAGCTGGTGAAGCCGGACAGGAACTGGCCGACGGCCACCCCGGCGAGGACGAGGCGCAGCGGCGCGAATCCCCCGCCGCGCCGGGCCACCGCCCACACCAGGGCGAACGTCACCAGGGCGCCCGCGAAGGCCGCCCCCGACAGGCCGAGTCCGAGCACGCCGCCCGCTCCGGCGCCGAGCACGATCGCGCCGACCGCGCCGAGCGAGGCGCCGCTGGAGATGCCGAGCAGATAGGGGTCGGCCAGCGGGTTGCGGACGAGGGCCTGGACGGCCGTGCCCACGAGGCCGAGCCCGGCGCCGACGAGCGCGGCGAGCAGCGCCCTGGGCACCCGCAGCTGCCACACGATCAGGTCGTCCGTACCGGGCCTCGCCGCCTCGCCGGACAGTCTCCGCCCGACCACCGCCCACACCTCGGCGGGCGGGATGGAGGTCGAGCCCCAGGACACCGCGGCGGTGAGGGCGACGAGCAGGGCGACGGCCAGGGCGGCCGCGAGGGGCCAGGCTTTCGGGGTGTCCCGGTCGGGACGCGGAGCCCCGGTCTGCGCGCGGCGCGCGGTGAGCAATGAGGGCACGGCTAGCCGACCTTGCCGGGCTGGGCTTCCCCGGCGACCTTGCCGGGGTACAGGGTCCGGGCGATCCGCTGGACCGTGTCGGCGTTCGCCACACCGGCGATGGTGGTGGGCTCGGAGCCGATGCGCAGGAAGCGTCCCTCCTTGACGGCCTTCAGGCCCTTGGTGGCCGGGTTGGTCTCCAGCCACCGCTGCGCCTCGTCGAACGCCTCGCGGTTGGCGGCCGCGCTGCCGCGGTTGCGGACGCCGAGCTGGATCCAGTCCGGGTTCTTGGAGATCACGTCCTCCCACCCGGTCTGCTTGCGGTCGCCGTCGCAGTCCGCGAAGACGTTCCGGGCGCCCGCAAGGCCGATGACCGCGTGCGCGATCTGCCGGTTGCAGACGACCGTCGGCTGCTTGGTGCCGGCGTCGTAGTCGAAGAAGAAGTACGTGGGCCGCTCGCCCGCGGGGGTGTCGCCGACGGCCTTCCGTACGGCGGCGACCTTCGCGCGCATGCCGGTGACGAGCCGCTTCGCCGTGGCGTCGGTGCCGGTGACCGCCCCGAGCCCGGTGATGTCGCGCTCGACGGCGGACAGGTCGGTCATCGGGCCCTCGCGTTCGGCGGCGCAGGCGGTGGACTTCAGGTAGATGTGCTTGATCCCGGCCGCGGCGAACTCGGCCTCGGTCGGCGCGTCCCCCATGCCGCCGCCGCTCATGCCGCCCATCGACGCGAAGGTGTCGATGTAGAGGTCGGCGCCGGAGCCGAGCAGCTTCTCCTTGGGGATGACCGTCCGGCCGAGGACCTCGACGTCCTGCGCGCGTGCGTCCAGCTTCCCGGGCAGGGTGCCCTTGGCGGGCGGGAAGCCGGTGCCTGCCACCTTGTCCCCGGCGCCGAGGCGCAGCAGCAGTTCCAGGCTGGAGGCGTTGCTCGTGACGATGCGCTTCGGCGGCGCGGAGAACGTGGTCTTCTTCCCCGCGCAGTCGGTGACGGTCACGGGAAAGCCCCGCGCGCCAGGCTGCCCGCCACCGGCCGGCTCCCCCGCCCCGCCGCCGCATCCGGCCGCCAGCAGGCCGAGCACCGCGGTCGTCACACCGCACTTCACACGCGCACGCATCGCATTCGCTCCAGGATCCACTCACGTACCCGGGTGGACCGCTGCCCACCCGGTCACGTAGTCGCGGCGGACCCGGGGCGAGTTCCGGCTACGCCTCGCGGGTCGGCAGCACGGAGATGTGCGACAGGTTGACGTGGCGGGGCCTGCCGACGGTGAACGCGATGAGTTCGGCGACATCGGTCCCGGAGGGGATGCCGTCGATGGAGCCGACGGCCTCCTGGACGGCGGCGCTGATGGCGGGGTCCTCGATGTGGTCGCGCAGTTCGGTGTCGATGGTGCCCGGCTCGATGTTCGTGACGCGTACGTCGGCGGGGCTGAGCCGGGCGCGCAGGTTGCGCGAGAGGTGGCTGAAGGCGGCCTTGGTGGCGGCGTATCCGGCGAAGCCGGGCAGCACGCTCTGGGCGGCGGCCGAGGAGATGTTGACCAGGTCCGCGTGGCCCCGTTCGGCGGCGGCCGCGAGCAGGTCCGGCACGAACGCCTCGACGACGGCGAACGCGCCGGTGACGTTCACGTCGATCATGCGCTGCCAGTTGGGGCCCGTGGACCCGTCGAGGAGGTCGGGCAGGGCCAGGCCCGCGTTGTTGACGACGAGGTCGACGCGGCCGAGCCGGGAGCGGACCTCGGCGGCGGCCGACGCGAGCGACGCCGGATCGGTCACGTCGGTCGGCAGGGCGAGGGCGGTGCCGCCCGCCTCCTCGATCCGTGCGGCGTGACCGGCCAGGCGCTCGCCGCGCCGGGCGAGGAGGGCGACCCGCGCGCCCTGTGCGGCGAGGACCTGCGCGGTGGCCTCGCCGATGCCGCTGGAGGCGCCGGTCACGACGGCCACGCGTCCGGTGAGGGGGCGGGCGAGGGACGCGGCCTGCGGGGTGGTGAGGGTCATGGTGGTCTCCCGGATGTGCGGGCGCGGTGGCCTGCTCCCCGGTGTGCGGGTGCGGGCCGCGCGGGCGCGGTGGCTTGCGTTGGACGAGTACGGGCCGCGTCGGTGCGGTGTGTCCCGTGGTCCCGACTCTGCTGGAGATCCACGACGGCACCCAGGGCTCCGTCCGACCCTGGGTCTGGCAGAACCACCCTGCGCGGGGGTCCGCGATCCGGGTACCGGAAACTTGATCCATGGACTTCCGCACCGAACTCGCCGCGTTCCTCCGCTCCCGCCGCGCCCGGCTGCGCCCGGAAGAGGCCGGCGTCCGTCCGTTCGGCGGGCGCCGTCGCGTGCCCGGGCTGCGCCGCGAGGAGCTGGCGGAGCTGGCCGGGGTCAGCGTCGACTACTACGTACGACTCGAACAGGGCCGCACCCACAACGTGTCCGACAGCGTCCTGGACGCCGTCGCCCGGGTGCTGCGGCTCGACGACGCCGAGCGCGCGCACCTGGGCCATCTGACCCGCGCCCTGCGCCACCCGGCCTCGACGCCACCCGCCCCGCAGCCGGTCAGGGCGGGCGTCGAGGTCCTCCTGGCGGCGCTGGACGAGGTGCCCGCGTACGTCGTCGGGCGACGGCTCGACATCCTCGCCTCCAACCGCCCGGCCCGGGCGCTGTTCACCGACTTCGACGCGCTGCCCGCCGAGCGCCGCAACGTGGCGTGGCTGCACTTCCTCGACCCGGGCGTGCGGGGTCTCTACCCGGACCGGGAGGCGTGGGAGGAGACCGCCCGCGACACCGTCGCGGCGCTGCGCATGGACCTCGGCCGTCACCCCTGCGACGACCGCCTGTGCGACCTGCTCGGCGAACTCTCCGTCCGCAGCGAGGAGTTCAGCCTGCTGTGGGCCGAGCAGCTGGTGCGCGAGCACTCCCACGGCGTCGAGCGGCTTCGCCACCCGGTGGCCGGTGAGCTCACCCTGCGCCGCGAGACGCTGCGCCTGCCCGACACCCCCGAGCAGGCGCTGGTGACGTACGCGGCCGAGCAGGGCAGCCCGTCCCGCGCGGCCCTCGCCGCACTCGCCGGGGGCGCCGCGCCTCAGCTCTGGGGCGCGGGGAACGCCACGGGGCCGCGCAGGCCGGAGCGGCCGACCGCGCGCACGCCGAAGAAGACGTTGTCCTTGGACAGGTCGACCGTGTGACGTGTGACGTCGCCGACGTCGATCACGTGCGTCCAGTCGGGCTCGGTGGTCTCGCGCCACACGACTTCGTACCCCGCGAGGTCCTTCTCGGTGCCGCGCTCCCACACGAGTTCGGTCTCGTTGGTCAGCGCTGCGGTGCGGATCTTCGCGCCGCGCGGGGTGCCGGGCGCCTGCGCGAGGCTCCACACGGCGGCGGCGTTGACGCGGGCCACACGCGCGACGTACGGGAAGTCGCAGAACTCCGGCAGGTCCCCGTACTGCTTGCCGTCGACCACGCGGACGTCCTGGTGCTGGTGGGCGTAGTCCTCGGCGGGCTCGGTGAACCGGGCCGCCGGAAAGGCGCGTTCGAGGAAGGGGATGTGGTCGCCGCCGCGCAGGTAGCGGTCGCGGCGGTAGATGACGCGGACCCGCATGCCGGTCGCGTCGTTGTCGGCGACGTCCCGTACGAAACGGGCGAGCTGGCGCGACGGCGAGTCGTTCTCACCGCCCACGGAGCGCCGGACGGCGGCCTCTGCGGGGGTCTCGGACGAGGGCACGCCCTCGGCGAAGAGCCGGATGGTGCGCGGGTCGCGGCTGCCGTCGTCGGCGGTGGCGCTGCCGACGATGTCGTTGGTGAACATCCCCTGGACGTCGGCCTTCTGACGCTTGTACAGCTCCGCCATGTGGGCCGCGCCGTACAGCCCCTGCTCCTCGCCCGCGACCGCCGCGAACACGACCGTGGCGGCTAGGTGCCGTCTCGCCATGACCCGGGCGAGTTCCATGACGACGGCGACTCCCGAGGCGTCGTCGTCCGCTCCGGGCGCGTCGCTGGTGAAGTCCATGGGGTCGCTCGCCCGCGAGTCGTAGTGCCCCGACACGACGTACAGCCGGTCCGGGGACGCCGAGCCGCGCAGCGTGGCGACGACGTTGGTGATCCGCGTCGGCTCCGGGATGCGCGGGCCCGGCTCCTGTACGTACGACTGGAGCTCCACGCTCATCCGGCCGCCGGACGCCTTCGCGGAGCGCCGCATCTCGGCGAGGATCCAGTCCCGTGCCGCCCCGATGCCGCGTACGGGGTCGTCCTGCGCGGACAGCGTGTGCCGGGTCCCGAACGCGGCGAGACGCCGCACGGTCGCCTCGATGCGCCGGTGGTCGATCTCCCGCAGGAGCGCGCGCAGTTCGCGCGGCGGGTCCTGTGCGGTGGGGCCGAGGCCGTTTCGTACGGCGGCGGGGCCGCGGCCGTCGCGTGCCGCGGCGGGATCCGCCTGGACGCCGACGGCTCCGGCCGTGGTGGCGGCCGCGGCCGCCGCGAGGACGGTACGCCGGGAAGTGCCCGTCTGCTCCGTCTGCTCCGACATGCGGCCATAGTCATGGACACCACAAGCTGCCGCAAGGGGGCGTGGGGGCCCCGGTGTCGGGTGGGCCGGGCCCCGTGGCCGCTACGAGCGGCGGCGGGGCTTGCCGCGCTTGCCGCCCTGGGCTCCGCCGGTGCCGCGCCGCGCGTTCTTGCCCGCGGACGCCTTCCCGGCCGCGGCCTTACCGGAGGAGGGCTTCCCCGAGGACGTCTTGCGGGTCGTGGCCTTGCCCGACGCCCGCTTCGACTTCGCAGGCTGCGGGGCCTGCGCGGCCTGCGCGGTCTGGGCACGGCGGCCGCGCGTGCTGTTGACGGTCCGGCCGCGGATGATGCCGATGAACTCCTCCACCAGGTCGGTGGTGGCGTCCTCCGGCCACGAAAGCACGACGCTCGACTGGGGGGCGTCGGTCAGCGGCCGGTACGTGAGGTCCCTGCGGTGGTGCAGGCGGGCGAGCGACTGCGGCACGACGAGCACACCGATGCCCGCGGCCACCAGCTCGATCGCGTCGGCCGTGGTGGCGGGGCGCTCGAGCGCGGGCCGGCCGGGCAGGGCCTCCCAGGCGAGAGTGTCGTCGAGGGGGTGGAGCACGATCTCGTCGGCCAGGTCCGCGAGGCCGACCTCGTCGGCCGCCGTCACAAGGTGGTCCTTGGGGACGACGACCACGGTCGTCTCCGTGTACAGGGGGATGGCGCTCAGGACCGTCCGGTCGACCGGAAGCCGGACCAGGCCGGCGTCGGCGGAGCCGTCCCGCAGCGCGCCGTCCGCGTCGGCCGGGGCCACGGGGACGAGGGTCAGGGGGACGTCGGGCAGCCGCTCGTTCCAGACACGCACCCACTTCGCGGGTGTCACCCCCGGGACATAGGCGAGCCGGAACGAAGAGGAAACTTCCGAGCCTGTCACCCCGCCAGGCTACCCGGCGTGGTCGGAGGTCGCTCAGGCGCTCGATACCCTGGTCACATGACGTCGCACCAGAGCACCCAGACCATGAAGCCCGCGACCGCGGCGAAGAAGCTGGGTGTGTACCTCGAGGCCACCCCCGCCGAGTTCCAGGAGGGCGTGGTCTCCCGGGCCGAGTTCAACGCGCTGCAGGCCGACCCGCCCCAGTGGCTGCGGGACCTGCGCCGCGACGGCCCGCACCCGCGCCCGGTGGTCGCCGCGAAGCTCGGCGTGTCCATCTCGGGACTCGCGCGCGGCGGCATCACGGACCCGCTCACCACCGAGCAGATCGAGGCCCTCAAGTCGGAGGACCCGGGATGGCTGCGCCGGGAGCGCGCCACGCAGGCCGAGGTCCGCAAGGAGTCGGCGCGCCTGAAGGAGAAGCAGCGCGAGAGCGAGCAGGGCTGACGCGCGACGAGGGGCTGACGCGGTGAGGCGCTGACGCGCGGTGAAGGGCTGACGCGCCATGAACGGGAGCCGGGGCGGCCGGGCCGTCGGCCCCGCCGCCGCACACAAGCGCCTCACACGGGCGCCTCACACAGGCGACCCCTTCGCCCCCGTCATGAGCGCCGTCTCCAGATCCCCGGCGATGTCGAACGCGTCCCTCAGTCCGGCAAGACCAAGGATCTTGCGGAAGAACGGGTTGTCGACAACGAGGGCCACGCCCGCCTGACGCCGCCGCGCCTCGTCGCGGGCGCGGCACAGCAGGGTCAGGCCGCCGCAGTCGAGGAACGTCACCGCCCGCAGGTCGAGGACGAGGTCACGGCGGCTCTCCCGGGTGAGCCGGGCGAGCGGGGCGGCGAGCACCTCGTCCGCGAGGATGTCCAGCTCACCCCAGAAGACGACCACCAGCCGCTCCTGCCGTACGTGGGCGCGGAGGCCGAACTCGGCATGGTCCTCGAGCATCGTTCCCCCTCATGGCACCGTGAGTGCGGCTCCGGGGTGAGCCTGTGCGATCACCGGCGGGGTCTGTGCGTTGAACTGTCGCCACCGGGGACAGGGGTGGCAAGTTCTTGCCCTTGGCATACCCGTCGCGCGGAGAATAATGCAACTGCCCTGCATTAAACAAGAGTTGACCGATAACCGCTGACACGTGCAGGAGCACGGCTCACACCGGCATCAGCGCGGGGAGTGGGCTCTGTGGGGCCCGGCCCTGGGCCCCACAGCCACCGCAGCACGCGAGCCGCCCCGTGACGGATCCCTCCAGGAGGGGGCGGCGGGCTACGCGCCGCTCGCGTCCAGCATGTCCTCCCGCTCGACGATCTTCACGCGCTCCCGGCCCTGGGGCTCGCCCAGCGCCTTCTCCGCGGCGTCCAGGCGGTACCAGCCCTCCCACGTGGTGAAGCGGACGTTCCGCTCGCCGAGGAACGCGTCCACGGCCTCCGGGTCGGGCGCGGCAGGCGTGTGCAGCCGGCCGTTCGCGTGGTCGTCGAGGAGGCTGGCGACCGTTTCGTTGGCGTCGCCCTTGGTGTGGCCGATCAGCCCCACGGGGCCGCGCCGGATCCAGCCCGTGACGTACGTCGACTGCAGGTGCTCGCCGGTCTCCTCGATCACCCGGCCGGCCCGGTCCGGCACCGTGCCCGACTCGACGTCCCAGGGCAGCTTGGGCAGTTCGTCGGAGAGGTAGCCCACGGCGCGGTAGACCGCGGTGACGTCCCAGTCCTTGAAGGTGCCGGTGCCCTTGACGTTGCCGGTGCCGTCGAGGGCGGTGCGCTCGGTGCGCAGGCCGGTGACCTTGCCGTCCTCGCCGAGGATCTCGGCGGGCGACTCGAAGAAGTGCAGGAACAGCTTGTGCGGGCGGTCACCGATGTCGCGGATCGCCCAGTTCTCCAGGGTCTTGGCGACCATGTCGGCCTGCTTGTTGCCGCGCCGGGTCGCGATCGAGCCGTCGTCGTAGTCGATGTCCTCCGGGTCGACGATGACCTCGATGTTCGGGGAGTGGTCGAGCTCCCGCAGCTCCATCGGGGAGAACTTCGCCTGCGCGGGGCCACGGCGGCCGAAGACGTGCACTTCCAGCGCCTTGTTGGCCTTCAGGCCCTCGTGGACGTTGGCGGGGATCTCCGTCGGCAGCAGCTCGTCCGCCGTCTTGGCGAGGATGCGGGCCACGTCGAGGGCGACGTTGCCGACGCCGAGGACCGCGACCTTCTCCGCCTCCAGCGGCCAGGTGCGCGGCACGTCCGGGTGTCCGTCGTACCAGGAGACGAAGTCCGCCGCGCCGTACGAGCCGTCGAGGTCGATGCCGGGTATGTCCAGCGCCCGGTCGGCCGTCGCCCCGGTGGAGAAGATCACCGCGTCGTAGAAGGTGCGCAGGTCGTCCAGGCTGATGTCCCGCGGGTAGTCGACGTTGCCGAAGAGGCGGATCTGGGGCTTGTCGAGCACCTGGTGCAGGGCCGTGATGATGCCCTTGATCCGCGGGTGGTCGGGGGCGACGCCGTAGCGGATCAGGCCGAACGGCGCCGGCATCCGCTCGAAGAGGTCGATGGAGACGCCGGGGTCGACGGCCACCTCGGATTTCAGCAGCGCGTCGGCGGCGTAGATGCCGGCGGGGCCGGCTCCGACGATGGCTACCCGCACAGGGCGAGACACGATCAGATTCCCTTCGAGCGGTGGCGACTGACTCGACGGGAAGCCTAAACTAAGGCAAGCCTAAGTCATTGATCGGGTCGGCTCTACGCCCTCGGGCCCGTCGCTCTACGCCCTCGGGCCCCGTCGCTCTACGCCCTCGGGCCCGTCGCTCTACGCCCTCAGGCCCGCCGGGGTCCGGCCCCGGGGCCCGGAGAGCCGGGGCGGCCGCGGTCCGTCGTCAAGTGCCTGGTGAACCACTCCCGGGCGAGTTCGGCGACCCGGTCGAGAGCTCCGGGTTCCTCGAAGAGGTGTGTGGCTCCCGGAACGATCTCCAGCCGGTTCTCGCAGCGCAGCTCCGCCTGGGCGGCCCGGTTGAGGTCGAGCACCGTCGTGTCCTGCCCGCCGACGATCAGCAGGGTCGGCGCGCGTACGTCGCCGAGACGGGGCGCGGCGAGATCGGGCCGTCCGCCGCGGGACACCACGGCACCCACGGACCCATCGGCCCCGTCCTCTGCGGCCGCCCGCAGCGCCGCCGCGGCCCCGGTGCTGGCTCCGAAGTAGCCGATCGGTACGGACACGCGCTCCCGCACCCAGCGGGTGGCCCCCAGCAGCCTCGCGGCCAGGGTGTCGACGTCGAAGACGTTCGCGCGGTCGGCCTCCTCGGCCGGCGTGAGCAGGTCGAAGAGGAGGGTCCCGAGGCCCGCCTCGCGCAGCGCCGACGCCACCGACCGGTTGCGCGGGCTGTGCCGGCTGCTGCCGGAGCCGTGGGCGAACATCACCACCGCGGGGGCGCCCTCCGGCACGGTGAGGTCCCCGGCCAGCCGGACCCCGGCCCCGGCCGCGTCCACCTCGACCTCGATGTCCACCTCGGCCGCGACCGGGGCCGGATGCCCGGGCGGCCGGGCAGTCGTCGCCGACGCCAGGCGCGCGCTGACTTCGTCGTCGGTGGTCTGCGTGAAGTCCCGGTACCACTGGCCCACGGAGCCGAACTGCTCCGGCGTGGACAGGCACACCACCTCGTCCGCCACCTCCCGCAACCGGGCCACCGTGTCCGCCGGTGCCGTCGGCACGGCGAGCACCACGCGGGCCGCGCCCTGCGCCCGTGCGACCCGGCAGGCTGCCGCGGCCGTGGCTCCGGTCGCGATGCCGTCGTCCACGACGAGCACCGCCCGCCCTTCGACCGCCACCCGCGACCGGCCGTCGCGATACCGGCGCGCCCGCCGCAGCAGCTCCCGTTCCTCCGCGTGCTCGACCGCCTCGATCTCCGCCGGCCGGATGCCGCAGTGGCGCACGATCTCGTCGCTGATGACCCGCACGCCGCCCTCGCCGATCGCGCCGAACCCCAGTTCCGGCTGGTGGGGGACGCCGAGCTTGCGGACCACGATCACATCGAGCGGGGCGCCGAGCGCCCGCGCCACCTCGAAGGCCACCGGCACGCCGCCCCTGGGCAGGCCCAGGACGACCGGGCTGTCCTCCCGCAGGTGCCGCACCGCTTCGGCGAGGCGGCGCCCGGCGTCCACACGGTCGGCGAAGATCACAGCGTTCGCTCTCAGCAGGGGAAGGGGAAGACACATCCGTATCTCTGGCCTAACGCTGCTCGCGGCGTTTCGCAACCGGGGGCCGGTGTACAGCGGATTCCGTACCCGCTGCGAGGCCGCGCCCGGGTGGATACCGTCGGTCGCATGGAACGAGTCGGCGCGGTCGGCGCAGTCCTGATCGACATCGACGGCGTGCTCACCGTCTCCTGGGAGCCGCTGCCCGGGGCCGTGGCGGCCCTGGAGCGGCTGCGCGCCGCCGGACTTCCCTTCGCGCTGGTCACCAACACGACCTCGCGGACCCGCGCCTCGATCGCCGCGCGCCTCGCCGGGGCGGGGTTCCCCGTCACCGTGGACGACATCCTCACGGCACCCGCCGTCACCGCCGCGCATCTGCGCGAGCACTACCCGGGCGCCCGGTGTCTGCTGCTCAACGCCGGTGACATCCGGGACGACCTGACGGGCGTGACGCTCGTCGACGACGCGCAGACGGATCCGGACGTGGGCCTGGGCCCGGACGCGGGGCCGGACTCGGGCACGAGGCCGGACCCGGGCGGAGACGTGGACGTGGATGTGGTCGTCATCGGCGGTGCCGGCAGCGAGTTCCACTACGCGGCCCTCAACCGCGTCTTCCGGCACCTGCGGCGCGGAGCCCGCCTCGTGGCGATGCACCGGAACCTCTACTGGCGTACCGCCGACGGCCTCGACCTCGACACGGGCGCCTACCTGCTGGGCCTGGAGCGGGCAGCCGGGGTGGAGGCGGAGGTGACCGGCAAGCCGGCGGAGGCGTTCTTCGCCGCCGCGCTCGCCCATCTCGGCGCCGATCCGTCCGCGACGCTCATGGTCGGCGACGACGTCGAGTCCGACGTCCTCGCCGCCCAGCGCGCCGGAATCACCGGCGTCCTCGTCAGGACCGGCAAGTTCCTGCCCGAGACCCTCCGGACGGCGACCGGCACGCCGGACCACGTGCTCGACTCCTTCGCCGACCTGCCCGGCCTCCTGGACCGCCCGGCCACGACCTCCGACTGAGCCCGCGGCGGCTCGCGGCGCGACAATGGAGGTGCGGAACAGCCCCGCCATGTCTGTCGGAAGGGCGGGATGGCGATGCCGTACGTGACGGTCACTGCCGTGAGCCACCCGGGGCTCGTGCGCGATCACAACGAGGACAGCCTGGTCATCGGGCCGTGGACGCTGTGCGGAACCATGACCGAGAACCCGCAGACGCTGGGGTTTCCGCTCGGTTCCCCGCTCGTCGTCGCGGTCGCCGACGGCATCGGCGGCCAGCCGGCCGGGGAGGTGGCCAGCGGCCTCGTCGTGCGACACCTGGCGTCGCTCGGGCCCACGCTGGACAGCGAGCGCGCCGTGAGCGAAGCCCTCGACGTCATCAACCGCTCCGTGTACGCGGCCGCCGACCGTGATCCGGAGCTGGCCACCATGGGGACGACGGTCGCGGGTGTCGTGGTCCTCGCGGAGGAACTGCTGGTGTTCAACGTCGGCGACAGCAGAGTGCTCGATGTGAGTGCCGACCGCTCGACGCTCCACCGGCTGAGCGTCGACGACAGTCCGCCGCTCGCGCCCGGCCGGCGCACCACGTCGATCGTCACGCAGGCACTCGGCGGCGCTCCGCGGTTCACAGCGATCACACCCCACGTCAGCACGGCCCCTCTCGGCACGGGGGACCGCTTCCTGGTGTGTACCGACGGCCTGACCGACCCCGTGCCCGACGACACGCTCGACGAGGTGCTGCGGGCCCACGACGGCGGCCGGGCGGCGTTCGAACTGTGGAAGTCCGCGATCGAGGCCGGCGGGCCGGACAACATCACCCTCGCGTTGATCGACGTCAACGACTAGCGGATCGGCGACACCGGTGGTTGAACGGCAGCACCGACCATCGGCACCACCGGCCACCGGCCACCGGCCACCGGCCACCGGGCCACCGGCCACCGGCCACCGGCCACCGGCCCGACCGGCCAGTCGTCAGCACAGGCCAGTCGTCAGCCCAAGAAGCTCAACCGCACCTGCCGGTCCGGGTTGTCCTTGTTCGTGTCGACCAGGCAGACCGACTGCCACGTGCCGAGTTCCAGGCTGCCGCCGACCACCGGCAGCGTGGCGTGCGGGGCGATGAAGGCCGGCAGGACGTGGTCGCGGCCGTGGCCGGGGCTGCCGTGGCGGTGCTGCCAGCGGTCGTCGGCCGGGAGCAGCGTGTGCAGGGCGGCGAGCAGATCGCTGTCGCTGCCCGCGCCGGTCTCCAGGACGGCTACGCCCGCCGTGGCGTGCGGGACGAAGATGTTCAGGAGGCCGTCGCGACCGCGGGCCGCCTCGCGCAGGAAGCTCTCGCACTCGTGCGTGAGGTCGACGACCGTCTCCGCCGAGCCGGTCGTGACGTTGAGGATGCGGGTGGTGAAGGCGTCGGACATGTCTCCCATCCTGCCCCAGTCCGGCCGCGCCGGGGCGGCGCCCGCAGCGCGCCCGATGCGAGGGCTCACCCAAGGAGTGATACGAAGCGTCCATTCCGCGAGACGCCATTGACCGTGCGCCGATGTGATCGCTACGTTCTGCCGCATGTTGCGTTCAGCCCTGCTCACTTCGCGCGGTCACATCGACCTGCTGCGGGTGGCCTCTTCCGCGTGTCGTCGCGGCTGCTGACGCCCTCTCTCCTTCTCGCTCTCCGGTTTTCGCCGTAACGCCTGCGGCCTTCGCCGCGCCGCCCCGGCTCTCCTCGCCTTCGGCCGCCGCTCGTGAGCCCGTCCCGCCCTGGTGGACGCGCGGTGCTCTCGCGGCCGTGAGGCGCCCCCTCCCCTGCGCCCAACTCCGCCCGCCCTGGAGCGCCATGAGCATCAGTCATGCCCCGCCGCAACCGGCATCCGACATATCAGGAAAAGAGCGGCCCTCCGCGCCCGGCCCCGCGCCGGGCGAACAGCCCGAACTCGTCGCCCTCGTCCCCTCTTCCTCCCGCCGCGCCCGCGTCCCCCGCTGGCTGCGCCGCACCACCGGCCCGCTGCTGCTGCTCGGGCTCTGGCAACTCCTCAGCGCCACCGGGGTGTTGACCAGCGACGTGCTCGCCTCCCCGGAAACCATCGCCCGCGTCGCGGGGGATCTCGTCGAGGACGGTTCGCTGACCTCGGCCATGGGCGTGTCCCTGCAGCGCGTCGCGATCGGGCTGCTGCTCGGCACGCTCGTGGGCACGGGGCTCGCGCTCGTCTCCGGTCTCTTCCGGATCGGCGAGGACCTCGTCGACGCCAGCGTGCAGATGCTGCGGACGGTGCCGTTCGTGGGGCTGATCCCGCTGTTCATCATCTGGTTCGGCATCGGCGAGGCACCCAAGGTCGCCATCATCACGCTCGGCGTCTCGTTTCCGCTCTATCTGAACGTGTATGCCGGCATCCGCGGCGTCGACTCCCAGCTCATCGAGGCCGGGGAGTCCCTGGGGCTCTCACGGTGGGGACTCGTGCGGCATGTGATCCTGCCGGGCGCGCTGCCCGGCGCGATGACCGGCCTTCGCTACTCCCTCGGCATCGCCTGGCTCGCCCTCGTCTTCGCCGAACAGATCAACGCCGACGCCGGCATCGGCTTCCTGATGGTGCAGGCGCGCGACTTCCTGCGGACCGACGTGATCGTCGTCTGCCTGATCGTCTACGCCTTCCTCGGCCTGCTCGCCGACTTCGTGGTACGCACTCTCGAAAGGCTGTTGCTGCAATGGCGACCGACGTTCACCGGCCGGTGACCGGCACACCCCACCGGGCCGACACAGCTTCCCAGGACACCGCGGGCACGACGGACACCGCGGGTTCCACGCCCACCGCCTCGGCCCCCACCGTCGTACGCGTCGACGGCCTCACCCGTGCCTTCGACGGCCGTCCCGTCATCGACCGGCTCCAACTCGACATACGCGCCGGGGAGTTCGTGGCCCTGCTGGGGCGCAGTGGTTGCGGGAAGTCCACGCTCCTGCGGATCCTGGCCGGCCTCGACCGCGACATCGAGGGCACCGCGCTGGTGCCGCGCCGCAAGGCCGTCGCGTTCCAGGCGCCGCGCCTCATGCCCTGGAAACGGGTGTGGCGCAACGTCCTCCTCGGCCTGCCCGGCAAGCCCGAACGGGCCGTCGCCGAGCGCGCGTTGGAGGAGGTGGGCCTCAGCCACCGGTCCCACGCCTGGCCCAAGACGCTGTCCGGCGGCGAGGCGCAGCGCGCCTCGCTGGCCCGCGCGCTGGTGCGCGAGCCGGATCTGCTGCTCCTGGACGAGCCGTTCGGCGCCCTGGACGCGCTGACCCGCGTCAAGGCGCAGCGTCTGGTGGACGAGTTGTGGCAGCGCCGCGGCTGCGCCGTCCTGCTCGTCACCCATGACGTGGAGGAGGCGGTGCTGCTCGCGGACCGTGTCCTCGTCATGGACGACGGGGTCATCGCCCACGAGCAGCGCGTCGATCTGCCGCGGCCGCGCGACATCGCCGACCCCCGCTTCGCCGCGCTGCGCACCGGCCTCCTCGAACGCCTGGGCGTCGAGGCCCCGTCCGCCGCGCCCGCCGCGCCCTCCAAGGCCGCCTGAGCGCCCTCCCCCACCTCGCCCCACTCGCCTCTCCCCCGAAGAACGGACCTCCGCCCATGCCACGCCCGCCCCACCGCCGCCGACGCCCACACCTCGTCCCGCTCCTGCTCCTCCCCCTCTCCCTCACGCTCGCCGCCTGCGCCGGGTCCTCCTCCGCCGGCACCTCCAGCGGCGGCCTCGGCGGCGGCAACACCGACGGCAAGGGGTCGCTGACCCTCAACGTCGGTGACCAGAAGGGCGGTTCGGAGGCGGTGCTGCGCGCCGCGGGAGAGCTCGACGACCTGACGTACAAGATCAAGTGGTCGACCTTCACGTCCGGGCCGCCGCTGCTCGAGGCCGTGAACGCCAAGGCCGTCGACATCGGCGCGGTCGGCAACACGCCGCCGGTGTTCGCCGCGGGCGCGGGCTCGAAGATCTCCGTGGTGGCGGCGACACACGGCACCGCGCACGGGGAGGCGATCGTCGTACCGAAGGACTCGGACTTCCGCCGGACGGCCGACCTGAAGGGCAAGTCCGTGGCCGTGGCGCAGGGCTCGTCCGCGCACTACCAACTGATCGCCTCCCTCAAGAAGGCGGGACTCACCCTCAAGGACGTCGACGTGAAATACCTCCAACCCGCCGACGCGCTCGCGGCGTTCACCGGCGGCAAGGTGGACGCGTGGGCGGTGTGGGACCCGTACACCTCACAGGTGTTGCGCGGCGGCAAGGGCCGGGTCCTCACCGACGGCGAGGGCGTCGTCAACGGGCTCAGCTTCCAGGTCGCCTCGCCCGGCGCGCTCAAGGACAAGAAGAAGGCCGCGGCGATCGACGACTATCTGCGGCGCCTGCGCAAGGCCCAGGACTGGGTTTTCAAGCACCCCGAGGCGTGGGCGAAGGTCTGGGCGAAGGACACCGGCCTGCCGTACGAGGTGGCGCTCGACGCCGTCAAGCGCACCAACGGCACCCGCGTCCCGGTCGCCGTCGACCGGAACGCCGTCGACTCCGAGCAGAGAATCGTCGACACCTTCGCCCGCCTGAAGCTCATCCCGCGCCGCGTCGACTTCGGCGAGTTCACCGACACCCGGTTCAACGGCTCGCTGCCGCCCTCCACCACCCCGCCCCGCACCTACAAGGAGTCCTGAGCATGACCGTGCACCTCCACTGGTTCCTGCCGACGGGCGGCGACGGCCGCACCCTCGTGGACCGGCACGCCTACACCGACGGCGGCGTCAAGCGCTCCCGCGTCACGCCGGTGAGCGGCGTGCGTGCCCCCGACATCGAGTATCTGGCGCAGATCGCCAAGGCCGCCGAGCAGGTGGGCTTCGAGGCCGTGCTGACCCCGACCGGCACGTGGTGCGAGGACGCGTGGCTCACCACCGTCGCGCTCGCCCAGCACACGCAACGCCTGAAGTTCCTGGTGGCGTTCCGGCCCGGGGTCATATCGCCGGTGCTGGCCGCGCAGATGGCGGCGACGTACCAGCGCATCACCCGCGGGCGGCTGCTGCTCAACGTCGTGACGGGCGGCGACTCCACCGAACAGCGGCGGTTCGGCGACCACTTGGACCACGACCGGCGCTACGCCCGGACCGACGAGTTCCTCTCCGTGGTACGAGGCGTGTGGCGCGGCGAGCCGTACGACTTCGACGGCGCGCACTACCAGGTCGAGGGCGGTCTCACCGCGCTGCCTCCGGACCCGCTGCCGGAGATCTTCTTCGGTGGGTCGTCGGCGGCCGCGGGCCCGGTGGCGGCCCGGCACACGGATGTGTATCTGACCTGGGGCGAGCCGCCCGAGCAGGTGAAGCAGAAGATCGACTGGATCCGCGGGCTCGCCGAGGCGGAGGGCCGCACGGTGCGCTTCGGCATCCGGCTGCACACCATCTCCCGCGACTCCTCCGCCGAAGCCTGGGCGACGGCGGCCCGGCTGCTCGACGACCTCGACGCGGACACCGTCGCCGCCGCGCAGGAGGCGCTCGGCCGCAGCGAGTCGGTGGGCCAGCAGCGGATGCTCGCGCTGCACGGCGGCTCCCGCGACGACCTGGTGATCTCGCCGAACCTGTGGGCGGGCGTCGGCCTGGTCCGGGGCGGTGCGGGCACGGCCCTGGTGGGCAGCCACGCGGAGGTGGCCGACCGGATCGAGGAGTACCACGCGCTCGGCGTCGAGCACTTCGTCCTGTCCGGCTATCCGCACCTGGAGGAGGCGTACTGGTTCGGCGAGGGCGTGATCCCCGACCTCGCGGCGCGCGGGCTCCTGCCGCGCATCCCGGCCTCGCCGCTGTCCGGGGTCCCGGCGGCGAACGGGCGGCCCGCGTCGGCTCCGGGCGGCGCGCCGCTGCTGGTGGGCGGGGGGCGCTGAGCGCGGCCGCCGAACACAGCGCGCTGGGCGCGGGACCTGCGGTCCGGGGTCCGGGGAAGATCTCGGCCCCTGTCGTAGTTAGTAGAAGCGTGAACGACATCGGGGTACGAGACGCGGGCGTCACCGACGTGGACGTGGTGGTGATCGGCGCTGGTCAGGCGGGCCTGTCCAGCGCCTACCACCTGCGGCGCAGGGGCTTCGAGCCGGAGCGGGACTTCGTCGTCCTGGACCACGCGCCGCGGCCGGGCGGCGCGTGGCAGTTCCGGTGGCCCTCCCTGACGTACGGCAAGGTGCACGGCATGCACGCCCTGCCGGGCATGGAGCTGACGGGCGCGGACCCGGAGCGGCCGTCGTCGGAGGTCATCGGCGCGTATTTCGACGCGTACGAGCGACGGTTCGATCTGCGCGTACGACGCCCCGTCGACGTACACCGCGTCAGCGAGGGCGAGGACGGGCGGCTGCTCGTCGAGACCTCCGCGGGGAACTGGTCGACGCGGGCGCTGATCAACGCCACCGGCACCTGGGACCGGCCCTTCTGGCCGCGCTACCCCGGGCAGGACACCTTCCGCGGCCGGCAGCTGCACACCGCGATCTACCCCGGTCCCGAGGCGTTCCGCGGGCAGCGCGTGATCGTCGTGGGCGGTGGCGCCTCCGGTACCCAGCACCTGATGGAGATCGCGCCGTACGCCGCCGAGACCTGGTGGGTGACGCGGCGCCCGCCCGTCTTCGCCGAAGGCCCCTTCGACGAGGACCGCGGCCGGGCCGCCGTCGCGATGGTCGAGGAGCACGTGCGGCAGGGGCTGCCGCCGCTGAGCGTGGTGTCGGTCACCGGCCTTCCGGTCAACGACGCGGTGCGTGAGGCACGCGCGAGCGGCGTCCTGGACCGCCTCCCGATGTTCGACCGGATCACCCCGAGCGGCGTGGAGTGGGACGACGGGCGGCACGTCGAGGCCGACGTCATCCTCTGGGCGACCGGGTTCCGCGCGGCGATCGAGCATCTGGCCCCGCTGCGGCTGCGGGAGCCCGGCGGCGGGATCCGCATGGACGGTACGCGGGCGGCCGCCGATCGCCGGGTCCACCTGGTCGGGTACGGGCCGTCGGCCAGCACCATCGGCGCCAACCGGGCGGGGCGGGCGGCCGTGCGGGACATCGTGCGGCTCCTGGAGGGGGTGCCGGTCGCGGCCGGGTGAGGCGCGGTCAACTCCCTCGCAGGCACGGCGTACGAGGTGTGCGGCGGCGACATCGGCGGCCGAACGTCCGTCCGGCGCGGGGACATTGCGGCTCCCCTCCGCAAGTGTCCCCGCGCCGGTGTGTCCTCCCTGCTGGGGCACGCGGGAGTCGCCCCAGGAACGGCTGGGAGGACGGGAAGCCGGGCCCCTGTATCCGCTGCAAGGATTCGAGGGCTCCGGCCGTCTGCGGCCGTCCTGTCCTGATCAGCGGCCCGAGGTCTGGGAGCCAAGAGGCACAGCCACCATGCGGGGTCTCAGCACGGGCACTGCCTCTGCCTCAGACGGTAACCAGTCCGAGCGAGCACCGCTACAGCGCACGCACGTACGACCGCAGCAGGGTCAGCGCATTGAGGCACGCGCAAGCACGGAACGCAGTCCCTTTCCCGCCACCCGGGCCTCGCCGTCCGGCGCGCACCACAGATGGCCGCCTATCCGCGTCCCCCCTGTAGCGGCGAGTCAGCTTCCCTTGGTGGCCGGGGACTTGACCGGCGGAACCGCGAGCAGCGTGCGGTAGTGCCCCGCCGGATGCGGCTCCCCCACCGGCCCGCCCTCGGCCTCGACCCACGCGTGGGCCTGGAACGGGCTGGTCCGCACCCCCGTGCACCACGTCGGCCACACCCCGCGGCCGCGGCACAGCAGGGCCGTCGCGATGGACCGTTGCAGGCATGCCTGGCCGGCGCAGCGCAGGCTGACGGACACGATGTCACGCCGCGCCGCGGCAGTCTGTTCGGCCGTGGCGGGCCCGGCCCCGCGGCGCAGGAACTCAAGCACCGCCCGCACCCGTGCCGGGCGGCGGCCCGCCAGCAGCCGGGCCACCCACACCGCGAGCAGGGGCAGCGCCCGGCGGTGCAAGGGCAGCCGGTCCCGGGCGGACAGGGCGACGGGGGCGCTCACCGCGACTCCACCACGATGCGGGCCGCGCGCAACTCGTCCACGAGGCGGGACACGTCGCGGTGTGCGGCATCGGGGGCGGCGCGGTGGCGCGCGGTCAGCTCCTGGGCGGCCCGGTCGTGGGTGTGGCCGTCGAGGAGCTGCTTGAGGACCAGGACTCCGGTGGGGTTGAGCTGCCAGTAGCGGCCGGTGCGCTGGTGGAGCAGGACGGCGCCGTCGTCGGTCTCGGCGAGGGAGACGTCGGGGTGCAGGGTCAGGGTCATCAGGACCTCGCAAGAGGTAGTGGTCGGCGTGCGGCGCGGGCCCAGGACTCACAGCCCAGAAGCTGTTCGACGGCGATGTCACGGGAGGAGTCGGCCTGCGGGGCGAGGAGGTAGGCGCGGACCGCCGCGGGATCGATGATTCCCAGGGCGGCGAGGGCGGATCCGGAGTCTGCGGACGCGGATGCGTCTCCGGCTCCGGCTCCGGCTCCGGCTCCGATGGCAGACGCCCCCGCGAACACGTCCAGGATCGCCTCGAGGTTCCGTTTCCGGCCGACCCGCAGGTCCTCGCTGAAGTCGCCCTTGGTGGTGCGGTCCAGGATCACGTCCGGGACGATGCCGCGCAGGGAGCGGGCGAGCAGTGGCTTGTACTGCCACGGCGAGATGCGTTCGTGCGGACGCACGGCCAGGACCGCCTCGACGACCCGGTCGTCCAGGAAGGGCTGGTGCAGCCGGACGCCTTCGGCGGCGAACAGGCGGGCCACCTGGCGGTACGCGGGCGAGGTGATCCGCAGCGCCGCGAGGCACTGGTGCCGGCCCCGGTCCTCGGCGAAGGGGCGGGCGTCCTCGGCGGCGGCGCGCAGGGCGGTGCGGGCCACGTCGACGGCGGCGTCGGTGGCCCAGGCGGGCGCGCGCAGCGGGGCGAGTCCCCAGCTCAGCGAAGGGAGTCGGGCGGGCGGCGGCGGGCTCGTGAGGCTGTCGGCCTGGGCGCGCCACCACTGGGCGATGCTCTCGTCGCGGGCGAGCTGGGCGAGGCAGCCCGCCAGCGGCCAGCGGGCGAGCGCCCGGCTGCCGCGCAGGTGCCGGAGCATGGTGAGGGGGTGGCGCCGGGCGAGGCGGTGCAGATAGCCGGGCATGCGGCCGAAGAGTTCGTCGGCGCCGTGGCCCGCCAGATGGTGCCGCGATCCGTGATCGGCCAGGACGCGCGCGGTGTGCCGCATCCGGGCCTGGGTGCGGGTGTAGAGGTAGGGCCGTTCGGTGTCGGCGAGGGCGGCCGGGTCGGTGAAGACCGGGGGGAGTTCGCCCTGGGCCACCACCAGGTGGCGCGCGCCGGGCAGTTCGCGCGCCGCGTGCGCGGCGAAGCGGGCGTCGTCGTTGCCCGCCTCGGCCTCGGCCCAGCGGAACGTGAGCAGGCCGGGGGTGTGCCGTGCGGCGAGGAAAGCCAAGGAGGTCGAATCCATGCCGCCCGACATGTCGGCACTGAGCCCGCCGCCCGCGAAGGGCACTGCACCCGCACCGGCGCCCCCGGCCGCGTACGCCGTACCGCCCTCCCCCCGTACTCCGTCCACGGCGCCGAGCAGTGCCTCCCGTACCGCCGACGCGCCCTCCTCCAGGCCGAGTTCAGGGCTGGGCGGCTGCCACCAGCGCCGTTCGCGGGCACCGTCCGGTTCCAGGGTCAGGCAGTGGTCGTGCGGCACCGTGGACACGCCCGACCAGGTGCTGCGGTCGGCGAGCGGGGGCGGCAGCATGCCGCCGCACACGACGCGTACGGCCAGCGTGGTCTCGTCGACACCTGCGCCGGTGAGCGTCGCGAGCACGTCGGGCCGGTCCGCGGCGACCGGGATCCCGCCGTCGACGCGGGTGTGGAACACCTGCCGCAGCCCGGTCACGCTGCCCTGCACACGGGTGGCGTGCCCCACGGCGGCCACCAGGTGGAAGCTGCCCGGCAACTGCCGTGCCAGAGCGTCCACATCGGCCAGGGTGCGCAGCCGTCGGCACAGTCGCTCCAGGTGGTCGGTGGTGACCGGGCAGCGCCCGATCACCACCACCCGCACCGGCCCCACCGTCACCTGACGGATCTCGTCCGGCTCCCAGCTCCCCACCAGCCACAGATGGCCTGACGGGTGAGGTATCAGCCGGGGCGCCGCGAAGGGGTACGCGTCGGCGAGCGACGACGTACCCGGCGTATCCGGAAGGACGACGAAACCGGCGCTCATCTCACACAGCCTCAGTTCTCATCGATCTCATGAGTCTCATCAGCAACCGACTGCCAGGCGGACTGGGGGATCGTTACCAGCCCTGCTCGCCGAGAACGTCGTTGTACCGGTTGCCGAAGCCCAGCGTGTCCTCGGAGAACTCACCGACGGCGATGAGGGCCGGCGGCTCGTAGCTCGCGGCCGTGTCGCGCTCGTCGATCCCCGTCTGCTCTTCCATGGATTCCTCCTGGTAGGTGCCCTGACAGATGAATGAGCCCTCGGCACGAGGGCTCATGTGGCGCGCGGCAAGAATTCGAACTGCTTGCCGGAAAGCGGACTACCCTTCAACTCACCCGCCTACACCGCCACTTGCACCACAACTGTGAACAGCTCCCCCGGCCGACCTCACCCACGGTCGGAGCGCGCCCGCCGGCGCACGGCGAGGGGACGGCGGTACGACGGCGATCGGGCGGCCCCGGCGGCCCGCTTCGTCAGGACGCGGATGTGGTCGGTGAAGTCGGCGTGCGGCAGCGGCAGTTCGAGGTCGGGGTCCACGTAGCTGACGGCGGACGCGACGTAGTCCATGACGGCGCCCACGACAGCGGGCCTGGCGCGCAGTTCCGCCGGCCGTTCGGAGACCTTGAGCCGGCTGAGCACGCGCAGCGTCGTCGGCACGCTGCGGTCCGTCCGCACGGGCGGGTGGTCGAGCGGGAACCCGGGTTCGGGGCCGCCGCCCGGGTCGTCGCAGGCGCGGGCCGGCCGGGCGGCGCAGGGTGCCTGCTGCTGCCACCAGGTCGCCTCGCCCTGCTCCCCCAGGGAGAGGTGGTGCAGGTAGAGGCAGTAGGTGGCGGGCGTGTCACCGGCGCCCGCGGCGTACTGCCACCAGAAGCGGGCCGAGTCCTCCGCGCCGCTCAACTGCAGGATGCAGCCGAGCACGCGGGCCCCGGGCGGCTTGGGCAGCGCCTGGGTGAGGAAGTCGCTCAGCGACGTGACCGCCGCGGTCGTCACCACCGCCTCGCACAGGCTCCGCAGATCGCGCGCCGCCGCCCGGGCCACGCCGTCCTTCCAGGCGCGGCCCGCCGGCGAGACGGTGGCGTGCACGACACCGGGGGCGAAGCCGGTACCGGCGGACAGCGCGGCGCCGGTGGCCGCGAGGCGTCCCACGGCCGGGCCCGTGCCGGCGCGGGGCACGCGCACGTGGTCGTAGGGGGTGTCGGCCTCGTCGAGGAGCCGGGCGCGGGCCAGCAGTGCGTCAATCGCTGCGGTCACCGGAGTGTCCCTCCTGGGTGGCGGTGCGGAGGCGTCCTTCGAGGTGGCGCCGGGCGTGCCGGGCCGTGGAGCGCACAGCCGCGAGCGGGACGCCGAGGACGGCGGCGACGGCTGCCTCCTCCATGCCGCGCAGATGCAGCAGCACCATGACGTCGAGCTGGCCCGGGGGCAGCCTGCGCAACGCGTCGAAGAGGAACATGGACTCCTCGATCTGCGCGACGGGGTCGGCGGCCGTGCGCAGGACGACGGTGTCGAAGGCGGCTTCGACCAGGGCGGGGCTGCCGTCGGGGTGCGGTGTGTGTTCCAGCACGGTCTGGCGCAGGATCTGCCAGGCGAACCGTTCGGGGTTGTCGCTGGCCAGCGCCTCGTCCCAGAGGAAGAGCAGCAGGATGAACACGTCGTTCACGGCGCGGCGGGCCTCGGGGCGGCGGCGCAGGAAGGTGAGCGCGTAGCCGGTGTAGGCGTCGCGGTACAGGTCCTGGAACGCGGCGAAGTGCAGCGGAAGGCGGTCGTCGGCGGACAGGCCGTCCCCCTGCAGGCAGTTGTTGATCCAGATGGTTCGCTTGTTGGCCTCGCGGGCGGCGAGCGCCCACAGCGCGCGCATGTCGGCCATCGACGGGGCGGGCCAGCGCAGCGCGGTGAGCAGGCTGCGCGTGAACTCCCAGCGCGGATAGCGGCCCGCGGCGCGAAGGAGCTCGGATATCTTCGACCGGGACCAGCCCGTCTCGCGTTCGAGTTGACCGATGGTCAGGCCGCTGGCCTGGTAGGACCCGCGCAGCGGCTCCAGCCAGGCGCGGTGGGCGCGGCCGGTGCCGGCGGTGATCGGCCCGAGTTTGCGGCCCCGCTTGCTGCGTGGGGGGCCTCCGGGCGACATGGGCTGGGCGTTCACCCGGTGGCCTCCTCACCCCGGGCGGTCGCCAAGGGGCCCTGCTCGTCCGACTGGTCCGACTCGTCTAACTTGCCTAGCCCGTCTCGCCTGTCTCGCGTTTCTTGCCTGTCTCGCCTGTTCATCAGGCTCCTCATGTGCGTCCGTAATGTGCTGTGGAGAGGTACTTCAGAGCTCTGTGTTCGCGCTCGGAGCCGGTTCCGCCGACGCCCGTGGACGCCCTCGTTTCAGGAACCGAGAGCCCAGCATGGGACCTTCGGGCGGCCTCGGCGACTGAAACTGGCGATCGGGGAACAATCAGTGACTCAAGCTGACCCAAATCGAGGCGGGGCAGGATCAGTTACTGAACGGATGTCAATAGGAGAGCCGCTGGAACGCAGGTCAGGGGCCGTGTGTCGGCAGGGCCGGACGCAGGTCAGGGGTACCTGTGTCCGTGGGGCCGGACGCAGGCCCGGGGCTCGCCGGGCATCCGCCCGACGAGCCCCGGCCCGCACCACCTCACCTCAGGTTCGCATCAGCCGCATCGCCCCGTGGGCCGCGCGCGTGTCACCACGTCGCTGACGCCCGTGGTCGCGTCCAGCCACACCACCTGGCTGCCCTCCACCGCTGCGGCCGACAACTGCTCGCCCCGGTTGCAGGACACCCGTCCCCTGCGCGTGCCGTCGTCCGCCGGTGAGCCGTCCGCCGCGAACTGCCAGAGCTTGGCCAGCGTCTCGTTGCGGTACTCGGTGTCCGGGAGCCGGGCGCCGACGGTGACCGCGTCGTCCGAGACCGTCAGGTCGTACGCGTTCAGCGCCTTCGGACCCGCCTCCGGGCTGAGGTCGACCACCCCGGAGCCGTCCAGGCCGGCCCGGCGCAGAGCCGTCGCGCCGCCCCCGTCGCCCTCGTCGTTCTCGTCGTTCTCGTCGACCAGCCAGAACACGTGCTTGCCGTTGATGCCGGTCGGGCCGAGGCCGGCGCCCGCCGCGGCCTGCTGGATCCGCTTGCGCTCCCCGGTGGCGACGTCGACGAGCACGGTGCTCCACTCGTAGACGGCGCGCACCCGCTTCATCTCCTGATAGACGACCTTGCCGTCGCTCGCCGACGGGAAGTACGCCCGGTGGTAGGTGCCGCCGCCGATGCTCGTCCTGTTCGCCGGGTCCTTCAGGCTCAGATAGACGACACCGCGCCGCCCGCCGTGGTTGTAGAACTGGTACGTCACGACGTCGCCGTCGACGGACACCGCGTCGCCGACGCCGCGCGCGTGCTGCGCGAGCTTCTTGACGGGTCCGCCGGCCAGCGGCCGGGCGAGGATCTCCGCGCCCGTGGGCCCGACCGCCTGCCACACCACGGTCTTGCCGTCGGTGGCCGGATTGACGTGGTAGCGGCCGTCGTTGGGGCTCATCAGCTTCGGCGAGCCGGTGCCGTCCGCGCGGCCGGCCCACACCGAGTACGGCTCGGAGCCCTCCTCGTTGGACTTGGACGCGGCCCACCAGCCGCCGCCCGCGCCGAGGCGCGTGTCCGAGGTGTTGACCCGCTCGAGCAGCGTGTCGGAGTCCACCCCGAGGGCCAGCTCCCAGCCGGGCACGATGCCGTGGGCGTTGAAGGCGCGCTGCAGGACCCTCTGGTCCGCGGCCGGCACGCCGAGGTCCTTGGCGGCGGCCAGCACGGCGGCCCGGCCCTCGGTGAAGCCGTCGAGCGGGGTCAGGTACTGGGTGAGCGCCCGGTACACGAGCTTGTCGGTGAGCGTGGCGCCCAGGTCCGCGCGAGCGTCCCACAGCGCGCCGCCGAAGATGGTGGAGTTGAGGTGCACGCCGCCGTTGTCGGTGCCGAAGCCGACGCCGAGGAAGTGCTTCGCGGTGTTCCGGGCGTCGTTGAGGTCGCGGAACGCGCACTCGCGCGGGGACTTGGTGCGGCAGAGCCGGTCACCGACCAGGCCCGCGTCCGGGTGGTTGGCCGGGATTCCGTACGCCTCGGTCTCGATGGCGTTGCCGAAGTAGTCGGCGATCGCCTCGTTCAGGGCGCCGGACTGGCCCGCGTAGACGAGGGCCGCGCTGTGCTCCACGACGCCGTGGGTCATCTCGTGGCCGACGACGTCCAGGCCGGCGGACAGCGGCCGGTACTCGGCGTCGCCGTTTCCGTACACCATCTTGGTGCCGTCCCAGAAGGCGTTGACGTACGGGCCGCCGCCGTTCGTCACGCCCACCAGGGAGTTGACGGCCATGCCGTGCCCGTCGAGGCTCGTGCGGCCGTGCTTGTTCTTGAAGTAGTCGAAGACCTGCGCGCCGCCCCAGTGCGCGTCCACCGCGCCCGCGTCGGTGGCGTCGCCGCCGAAGGCCGGGGCGGGCGATCCGAACTCCTGGATGCCCGGCGGCCATTGGCCGAGCACCTCGCCGACCGACTTGTCCCGGGCGTCCCACGTGGAAAGGGTGCGGCCGGAGCCCTCCGCGTCCGGTATGCGGGTGGTGTCGCGCATGACGTACAGCTCGCGCGAGGTGTCGCGCTCCACGTCGAGCCCAACGCCCTTGCCGTCCAGCTTGACGCCGGACCCCTTCTCGCGGGGCTCGGCCTCCGCCGCGGACCGTGCGGCGGCCGCCTTGCCCGCCGTGCTCGGCGCGGCGCGGCCGAACGTCTTGATCCCGCTGTACTGGAGGACCGGATACCCGGCGCGCGCGTCGATGTAGACCTCGCGCAGCACGGGCTCGCCGCTCGCCGGGTCGGTGCCGCGTACGGTGACGTGCCGGGTGAGCACGCCGGGACCGGTGGGCAGCACGACAAGGCCGCGGACGGTGCCCTTCAGCTCCGGCGCCGCCTCGCCCCCGTCGCGCTCCTCGGCGGCCCGCCGCGGGAACTGCCGCGCGTTCAGGTCGTCGCGCACGGCGTCGACGGCCCGCTCGACCGCGAGGTCCTCGCCGATCCCCGGTTCCGTGGCCGTCCGCAGCTCGGTGAAGTACTTGCCGGAGGTGCCGGTGACGATCCGCTCGCCGTTCTTCTTCTCCATGCGGACGACGTACTGGCCGCCGAGCACCGGCACGCCCCGGTGCTTCTGCTGGAGCCGCACGGTCTCCTGTCCGCCCGGGGCCGTGGCGGTCGGCAGCGGCGTCAGATCACGCTCCGGCTCCTTGATGCGGTAGCGGCTCTCCTTCGCCTCCAGATGGCCGCGGGCGGCCGTCGCCGCGCTGCCGCCCGCCGGCGCCTGCTCCCGGATGCCCCGCACCAGCGCGGGAGTCGCCGTCTCCTGCCCCGGGATCACCTCCCCCGGGCTCGGCGGCGGCGCCTTGGCCGCGGTGTCCACCGCGTCGGCGGGCGCCACCGACACGACGAGTGCGGCGACGCTGATCAGCGCCGCCGCACCGATTGATCCGTTCCGCCGTGCTCTGCCTGCTCTCGGTCTCGCCGAGCGCGATCCGGACTGACGCACTGTCTCCCCATCCCCCTCATGACCGGTCCGGCGGCACGGCGCCGCCGGACAGGGCAGCCATGGAAGCGACGATGCGCCGACGCATCAATGGGGCAGAGGGGCACCAAGACGACTTCCGGCCCTGTGAAGATCCTTTGTGGAAAGGGGGGTTGTCCGGGGCACGTGCGGGATGGACCGAGGCACGTGCGCGATCGTCCGGGGCGCGCGAGGCGGCCGGTCAGGGCAGGTAGAGGGTGTAGAGCAGCTTGTCCGGCACGGCCGGTGGGGGGTTGCCCTGGAGCACGCCCGTGGTGGCGTTGTCGACCAGGCCCTTCTTCACCAGCGCCGGAGTGTCCGCGGGCCGGAGGCCGAGGTGGAGCGCGGCCGCGCCGGCGGCGTGCGCGGTCGCCATCGACGTGCCGCTGAGCGTGGCCGTGGCGGTGTCGCTGTCCTTCCAGGCCGAGGGGATCTGAGCACCGGGCGCGAACAGCGAGACGCACTTTCCGTGGTTCGAGGAGGACATGACCCGGTCGGAGCGGTCGCTTCCGCCGACGCTGATCGTCTCGGGCACCCGGGAGGGCGAGGTGGCGCAGGCGCCGCCGGACTGGCCGGAGCTGCCCGCCGAGACGGTGTAGGTGACGCCCGAGGCGATGGAGTTGCGCACGGCCCGGTCCAGCACGTCGCTGGCCGCGCCGCCCAGGCTCATGTTCGCGACGGCGGGCCCGGCGGCCTTGGCCGTCACCCAGTCGACGCCCGCGACGACGCCCGAAGTCGTCCCCGATCCCTGGCAGTCGAGGACGCGCACCGCGATCAGCTTGGCCTGTTTGGCCACCCCGTACGTCGCGCCCGCGGCGACGCCGCCGACGTGGGTGCCGTGTCCGTGGCAGTCGTTGCCGTTCTGCCCGTCGCCCACGGTGTCGGTCCCGACCGAGGCCCGGCCGCCGAACTCCCGGTGCGTGGTGCGCAGTCCGGTGTCGATGACGTACACGCTGACGTCCGGTGCGGTGGTCCGGTACGTGTACGTCGTGGACAGCGGCAGCCGCCGCTGGTCGACGCGGTCGAGGCCCCAGGGCGCGTCGGGCTGCGTCTGGTCGGCCGTCGTGAGTCGCCCCTGTGTCGCGCCGACGCGTACGCGGGTGTCCTGGCGTACGTACGCGACGCGGGGGTCGGCGGCCGTGCGGGCGGCCTCGGCCCGGCTCATCCGCGCGGAGAAGCCGTGCAGCGCCGCCCGGTACACATGGCCGAGCCGCGCCCCTTCGGCCCGCCCGAGGAGGTCGCGCGCCACGGCGGACACGTCGGCCGTGGCGGCGCGAGCGGGCTCCTTGAGGACGACGATCCAGCCGTCCGGCACCGCGGCCTCACCAGGACCGGCGGACCGTAACTCCCCCTCCGGAGCGGGCTGGGCGGATGCGGGAGCGGTGCCGAGCTGGAGACCCGCGGCGAGCAGCGTGGCGGACAGCGCCACCGCTGCCGGCCGACGGCGTATGGACTCTCTCATCTGTCTCATCTGCGGTGCACCTGAACCTTTCGCTGGTCCGGTGGAGAACTGGCCTGGCGGAAAAACGCACGCCAGCGTCTCGCGCGGGTCAGGGCGGCACAAGGCCCACCGCTCATCGGGCGGCGGCCTGCTGCGCGTTGCGGTTGAACTCCGCCACGTTGCGCTGCTGCTCCTCGTAGTTCGCGGTGAACCGGGTGTCCCCCCGCTTCACGGTCACGAAGTACAGCCAGTCGCCGGGGGTCGGGCTGGTCGCGGCGCGCATGGCGGCCTCGCCGGGGTTGCCGATCGGGGTCGGCGGCAGGCCCATCCGGGCGTAGGTGTTGTACGGGCTGCTGATCTTCGTGTCGCGGCTGGTGGTCTTCAGCGTGGAGCGGTTCAGGGCGTAGTTGATGGTGGAGTCCATCTGCAGCGGCATGCCCCGGTCCAGGCGGTTGTAGATGACGCGGGCGACCTTGCCCATGTCCTCCTCGGTGTCCGCCTCGGCCTCGACCATGCTCGCGATGGTGATGGTCTGGTAGATGTTCACGGCGTTGCGGTCGGCCCCCGCGGTGACGTGGCCGCCGCTGAACTTCTTGTTCGCGGTGTTGACCATGTACGACAGGACGGAGGCGGGCGTCGACTGGGAGCCGATGGGGTACGTCGCGGGGAAGAGATAACCCTCGGGGTTGCCGCCCGCGTCGCCCGGGAGCTTGAGGTCGGTCTTGGAGACGGCCTTCTTCGTCGTCCCGGCCGGCACGTCCAGCGCCTTGTCGACCGCCTGGTACACCTGGCCGGAGCGCCAGCCCTCGGGGACGGTCAGCGTCTTGGGCCGGGCTTCGTCGGAGTCGGTGAGGGGCAGCAGCGTCGGCACCGCCACGGCGGTGCCCGCCGAGACGGCGCCGATGGCGGTCAAGGCGATCCAGCCCCGGCGCGTCAGCCGGATCGTGCCCCGTTTCGTGCCCCGTGGCGGGGTCGTGTTGTACATGCGGGCACGCTAACCCGACATTCGTCATATTTGCTGCATAACACTGCGCCGCTCGCCCCACTGCCTCATGTCACCGGCTCCAGTCGGGCGTCCCGGCGCACCAGCGCGGCGTAGCGGCCGCCCCGGTCGAGGAGTTCGGCGTGGGTGCCGCGCTCGGCCGCCCGGCCGGAGTCGAGGACCACGATCTGGTCGGCGTCGCGGACCGTCGACAGGCGGTGGGCGATGGTGAGCGTCGTCCGGTTGGCCGACAGGGCGTCGATGGCCTGCTGGACGGCGTGCTCCGTGCGGGTGTCGAGCGCGCTGGTGGCCTCGTCGAGGATGAGGACGGGCGGGTCGCGCAGGATCGTGCGGGCGATGGCCAGGCGCTGCTTCTCGCCGCCGGAGAAGCGGTGGCCGCGCTCGCCGACCACGGTGTCGTACCCGTCGGGCAGGGACGCGATGTGGTCGTGGATCTGGGCGGCGCGCGCCGCCGCGTGCAGCTCTTCGTCCGTCGCGTCCGGCTTGGCGAAGCGCAGGTTCTCCGCGACCGAGGCGTGGAAGAGATACGTCTCCTGGGAGACGACGCCGACCCCGCGCGCGAGGGTGTCGAAGTCCAGGTCGCGCACGTCCACGCCGTCGAGCGTGACGCGGCCGCCCGTCACGTCGTACAGGCGCGGCACCAGGTAGCTCAGCGTCGACTTGCCCGAGCCCGTCGGCCCGACGACCGCGAGGCTGCCGCCGGCGGGCACCGTGAGGTCGATGCCGTCGAGGACGGGGGCGCCCTGCTCGTCGTAACGGAACGAGACGTTCTCGAACCGGACTTCGCCCTTGACGGTCTCCAGGCGGACCGGGTCCCGGCGCTCGGTGATGTCGATGGGCAGGTCCAGATACTCGAAGATGCGCTGGAACAGCGCCAGGGAGGTCTGGATCTGCACGCCGGTCGAGAGCAGGCTCACCGTCGGCCGGAACAGCCCCTGCTGGAGCGAGACGAAGGCGACGAGCGTGCCGATCGAGACGGTGGGGCCGCCCATCCGGAAGGCGAGGCCGGCGCTCCAGTAGATGACCGCGGGCATCGCGGCCATCACGATCGTGATGACGGCCATGCGCCAGCGTCCGGCCATGTTGGAGCGGACTTCGAGGTCGACGAGTTGCCTGGACTCCTCTTCGAAGGAACGCGTCAGCGAGTCGGCACGGCCCATCGTGCGGCCGAGGAGGATGCCGCTGACGGACAGCGACTCGGTGACCGTCGCGGCCATCGCGGCCATCTGCTTCTGCCGTTCGGTGGCGATCTTCTTGCGCTCGCGGCCGACCCGGCGGCTGATCCAGGCGAAGACGGGGAGCAGCAGGAGCGAGACGGCGGTCAGGCGCCAGTCGAGGGCGAGCATCGCGACGACCGTCGCGATGACGCTCGTCAGGTTCGACACCAGGGAGGTGGCCGTGGACGTGACCGTGGCCTGCATGCCGCCGATGTCGTTGGCGATCCGCGACTGGACCTCGCCGGTGCGGGTGCGCGTGAAGAAGGCGAGCGACATGCGCTGGAGGCGGCCGTACACCGCGGTGCGCAGGTCGTGCATGACCTGCTGGCCGACGGTCGTGGAGATCAGGGTCTGCAACACGCCGAAGACGCTGGTGACGACGGCGCTGAGGATCATGCCGAGCGCGAGCAGGCTCAGCAGGCCCGTGCGGCCCTCGGGGATCGCGGTGTCGAGGATCTCCTTCAGGAGGAAGGGGGTGGCCACCGAGACCAGGGACGCGGCGCAGACCAGCAGGCCCACGACCGCGAGACGGGCGCGGTAGGGACGGAAGAGGCGGAGAATCCTGCGCAGTTCGCGGGGTTGCTCCGGGGCATCGGACCCGTCCGGCCGATCGGACTCGCCGGACGCGCGATCGGACTCACCGGACGCGGGGGTCCGGTCGGCCTGGGGGTTCCACGTGGGTTCGTCGTGTCGCAATGGGCTCCTACGGAAGTGCGCGGGGGAGCCGGATGCGGGCAGGCGGCCGCACGGCCGCGCCCACGTCGGCCCGCGCCGCCGACGCACCGGCGATGACTATGAGAGCGTAGCTCATTGTTACCTATGCTCACAATGCACCTGGTCCTGATAACGTTCGACTATGAGCAACCCGGACACCGACGGACTCCTGGCCGAGCAGCTGCTCCGGCTGACCCGTCGGCTGCACCGCATCCAGAAGCGCCATCTGGAGCCCATCGGCATCACACCGGCGCAGTCCCGCCTGCTGCGCACCCTCGCGCACTACGAGACGCCGCCCCGGATGGCCGACCTCGCCGAGCGCCTCGAGGTCGTGCCGCGCGCCGTCACCAGCGTGGTCGACGGCCTGGAGGCGGCCGCCCTGGTGCGCCGCGTCCCCGACCCCAGCAACCGCCGGGTCATCCGCATAGAGCTCACGGACAGCGGGCTCAAGGCGCTCGGGCGGCTGCGCGGCGCGCGCCGGGCCGCCGCGGAGGACATCCTGGCTCCGTTGGACGCCGCGCAGCGCGAGCAGCTCGGCGGCCTGCTCGACGCCCTGTTCGACGTGCCGGAGCGCCACCGCTGCTGACCCCGCCCGCCGCCGGCGCGCGAGGAACCGCAGCCGATCTGCCGAGGAGAGGCCATGCCCCTGCTGGAGCCCGACCCCGACGCACTGCGCCCCGCCCCCGACGGCCGCGCGCCGTCCACCGACCGGGTCCCCGACCGGCAGGCCGGCGGCACCCCCGAGCCGCTGCGCGGTGAGCTCACCGCGATCCTCGGCCCCGAGAAGGTCCTCACTAAGGTGTCCGACCTGGTGCGGTACGCCTCGGACGCGAGCCCGTACCGCTTCGTGCCGCAGGTCGTGGTCGTCGCCGAGGACATCGACGACATCTCGGCCGTCCTGTCGTACGCGCACGGCCGGGGCCGCGAAGTGGTCTTCCGCGCGGCCGGCACCTCCCTCAACGGCCAGGCGCAGGGCGAGGACATCCTCGTCGACGTACGCAAGCACTGGGCGGGCATCGAGGTCGTCGACGGCCCTGAGGGCGCGGTGCGGGCGCGGATCGGGCCGGGGACGACGGTCGTGCGCGCCAACGCCACGCTGGCCCGCCACGGGCGGGTGCTGGGCCCGGACCCGGCGAGCGCGATCGCCTGCACCATCGGCGGGGTCGTGGCGAACAACGCCTCCGGGATGACGGCGGGCACCACCCGCAACTCGTACCGCACGGTGGCGTCCCTGACGTGCGTGCTGCCGTCCGGCACGGTCGTCGACACGGCACACCCGGACGCGGACGACGAGCTCGCGGGCGCCGAACCCGCTCTGTGCGCGGGCCTGTTGGAGATCAAGCGGGAGATCGAGGCGGACCCGGGGCTGACGGCCCGGATCCGCGCGAAGTACGAGATCAAGAACACCAACGGCTATCGCCTGGACGCGTTCCTGGACGGCGCGACGCCCGTGGAGATCCTGCGCGGCCTGATGGTCGGCTCCGAGGGCACCTTCGGCTTCATCTCCGAGGTCGTCTTCGACACGCTGCCGCTCGACCGGTGCGTGTCGACCGCGCTGCTGTTCTTCCCGTCGCTGCCCGCCGCCGCTGCCGCGGTGGCGCGGTTCAACGAGGCGGGCGCCCTCGCGGTGGAGCTCATGGACGGCAACACGCTGCGCGCGTCGGTGAGCGTGCAGGGGGTACCGGCCGACTGGGCGCGGCTGCCCAAGGACACGGCCGCGCTCCTGGTGGAGTTCCGCGCGCCGGACGAGACACAGCAGGCGGCGTACGAGGCGGCCGCCGCGCGGGTGCTCGGCGAGCTCTCCCTCGTGGCGCCCGTGGCCTCCGTGACCAACGAGTTCACCCGTGACCAGAAGGCGATCGCGGGCTACTGGAAGGCGCGCAAGGCGTTCGTGACGGCCGTCGGCGGTTCGCGCCCGGCGGGCACGACGCTCATCACCGAGGACTTCGCCGTGCCCCCGTCGCGCCTCGCGGACGCCTGCGAGGCCCTGTTGGAACTCCAGACGCGGCACGGCTTCGACGCGGCCGTCGCCGGGCACGCGGCGCACGGCAATCTGCACTTCCTGCTCGCCTTCGACGCGGGCAGGCCCGCCGACGTGGACCGGTACGCCGCGTTCATGGACGAGTTCTGCCGCCTGACCGTCGAGCGGTTCGACGGCTCGCTGAAGGCCGAGCACGCCACGGGCCGCAACATCGCGCCGTTCCTGGAGCTCGAATGGGGCCCGAAGGCGACGGAGTTGATGTGGCGCACGAAGCGCGTCATCGACCCGGACGGCGTGCTCGCGCCCCGCGTCGTCCTCGACCGCGACCCCGGGGCCCATCTGCGGGGCCTGAAGACCATCCCCAAGGTCGAGCTGATCGCCGACCCGTGCATCGAGTGCGGCTTCTGCGAACCGACGTGCCCCAGCGAGGACTTGACGACCACACCGCGCCAGCGCATCGTGCTGCGCCGCGAGATGATGCGGCAGCGGCCGGGCTCCCCGGTCGAGGACGGCCTCGTCGAGGCGTACGGATACGACGCCGTGGACACCTGCGCCGGGGACTCCACGTGCAAGCTGGCGTGCCCGGTCGGCATCGACACGGGCGCCCTCATGAAGGACTTCCGGCACGCCCGGCACTCCCCGCGCGAGGAGAAGGCGGCCGCCCTCGCCGCCCGGAACTTCAAGGCGGTCGAGGCGTCCGCGCGCCTCGCGGTGGCCGCGGCCGACAAGCTCGGCGCCCGCCTGGGCGGCGGCCGGGGCGATCGCCTCCTGACCGCCGTCACCCGGGCCGCCCGCAAGGCCGTCCGCCCCGACCTGGTGCCCGAGTGGCTGCCGGAGATTCCCGGTGCCGCCCCCGCCCGGCTCCCGCACACCGCGCGCGTGGGCGCGTCCGCCGTCTACTACCCGGCGTGCGTGAACCGCATCTTCGCCAGCCCCGGCGAGATCCCTCTCGCGCAGGCCGTCGTCGCGGTCTCGGCCCGCGCGGGCAAGCCGGTGTGGATCCCCGACGACGTCGCCGGTACGTGCTGCGCGACGATCTGGCACTCCAAGGGGTACGAGGCGGGCAACCGCGTGATGGCCAACCGCATCGTGGAGGCCGCCTGGGGCTGGACGGCGGGCGGGGCGCTGCCGCTCGTCGTGGACGCCTCGTCCTGCACGCTCGGCATCGCCCACGAGGTCGTGCCCCACCTCACGGCCGACAACCGCCGGCTGCACCAGGAACTGACCGTCGTCGACTCCCTCGTCTGGGCCGCCGAAGACCTCCTCCCCCACCTCACCGTCCACCGCACCATCGGCACCGCGGTCCTCCACCCCACCTGCTCCATGCGGCACTTGGGCGACGAGCCGCAGCTGCGCGCCGTCGCCGAGGCGTGCGCGGACGAGGTCGTGGTCCCGGCCGACGCGGGCTGCTGCGCGTTCGCGGGCGACCGGGGCATGCTCCACAAGGAACTCACCGAGTCGGCCACGCACAGGGAAGCCACCGAGGTGACGTCCCGTCACTTCGACGCCCACCTCTCGGCGAACCGCCTGTGCGAGGTCGGCATGCAGCACGCGACGGGACGGGAGTACGGCTCGGTGCTGCAGGAGCTGGAGCGGGCGACGCGGCCCACGGGCCCTGAGTGACGCACCTCGTGTCCCGAGCCCTCCCAACGGCCGCCGTGCGGGCGCACGCCGGGTGGCAGTCGGCTCACCCAGGGCGCGGAACCCCCTGGCGCGCCTCAGCTCCCTCCACCTGGCCCCCGCAACGCGTCGACGCGCTGACAGCGCTCGGGTAGGCATGAGGGGGTCGCGCCGACCGGGGCGATCGCCGCACGCAGCGAACGAGCAGTAGGGGGACGACATGGCCATCATCGTCACATTCGACACTCCGGGCGTCGGGCAGGAGCTCTACGATGCCTGCATCAACCGCCTCACCGACGGCGGCGAGTTCACCTCGCTCGCCGACATTCCCGCGCCCGGACTGATCTCCCACGCGGCCGGGCCGATCGACGGCGGGTGGCGGGTCGTCGACGTGTGGGAGTCAGAGGAGGCGTTCGAGAACTTCGCGAAGATCCTCCAGCCGATCCTGGCCGATCTGGGCCACGCCGACGGCGAGCCGCAGATCGTCCCGGCGCACAACATCGTCACCCGCTGACCGACACGCTCGGTCACGGCTCGGCCGGGCCCCGGTGCCCGTCGCGGTCCCGGGCACGGCGTGCTCGGGAGCCGCGAAAAGTCCAACCCCTTGGCCACTTCGGTCTCTTGCGCCCCGCCCGACCCGCCATCAGGGTGTCTTCCGCCCATAGGTAGGCACCGCGATGACGGAGGTCCGATGCACGACGAGAACGCGACACCGGCACCCGAAGAGTCCACCGACGAATCCACCGGCGGTCACTCCCGGCGCACGGTCCTCCGCACGGCGGGCATAGCCGGGGCGGGCTTGGGCCTTGGCGCCTTCGCCACCGGCACGGCGCACGCGGACACCCCCGCCGGAGCCCCCGCGGCCTCCGCGGGCACCGCGGGCACCGCGGAGGCCCCGGCCCGCAAGGGCAAGACGATGATCGGCGTGCCGTTCGAGGCCCGTTCCACGGTCCGCGTCGGCATCATCGGCCTCGGCAACCGCGGCGGCAGCATGATCGACCTGTTCCTCGCCCTGCCCGGCGTACGCGTCGTCGCGCTGTGCGACCCGGTCAAGGACAAGACGGCCGCGGCCGCGAAGAAGGTGGTGGCCGCGGGCCAGCCCGCCCCGGCGACGTACACCAACGGCGATCATGACTACGAGAAGCTCTGCGAGCGCGGCGACGTCGACTTCGTGTACGTGGCGACGCCCTGGGACCTGCACTTCGACATGGCCAAGTCGGCGATGCTCAACGGCAAGCACGTCGGCGTGGAGTGTCCGATCGCGATGCGTCTCGACGAGCTGTGGGCGCTGGTCGACCTGTCCGAGCGCACCCGCAGACACTGCCTGCAGCTGGAGAACTGCTGTTACGGCAAGAACGAGATGCGGGTCCTGCGGATGGCGCACGCGGGCAAGTTCGGCGATCTGCTGCACGCGGCGGGCGCGTACAACCACGACCTGCGCGGCCTGATGTTCGACCCGAAGTACTACGAGGGCCCGTGGCGGCGCCTGTGGCACACCCGGCTGCGCGGCGACCTGTACCCCAACCACGGCTTCGGCCCGACCGCCAACTACATGGACGTCAACCGCGGCGACCGCGTCACGCACATCTCCAGCTTCGGCACGCCCGCGCTCGGCCTCGCCGAGTACCGCAAGGCGCACATGCCGCCCGGCGACCCGAGCTGGAAGGAGACGTACATCGAGAGCGACCGCACCATCAGCCTCGTCCAGACCGCCAAGGGCCGCGTGATCCGCCTGGAGCACGACGTCTCCACGCCCCACCCCTACAGCCGCATCAACAGCCTGGGCGGCACGAAGGGCGTGTTCGAGGACTACCCGGAGCGCATCTACATCGAGCCGGACCACACGGACGACCGCTGGGGCGACTTCGGCAAGTACGCCGCCGAGTTCGACCACTGGCTGTGGAAGGAACACGCCAATCCGCCCGGCGGGCACGGCGGCATGGACTACATCATGGTGTTCCGCCTGATGCAGTGCATGCGGCTCGGGCTCGTGCCGGACTTCGACGTGTACGACGCGGCGACGTGGACGGCACCGGTGCCGCTGAGCCACGCCTCGATCAAGGCGCAGGGCGCGCCGCAGGCGATCCCGGACTTCACCCGGGGCCTGTGGAAGAAGGCGCGTCCGGGGATGGACTCGGAGAAGCCGAAGCAGTCCTGAGCGCACAGGGGTTGCCCCCGGCCGCAGCCGCCTGCGGCCGGGGGCAACCCTCGCTCAACGGTCTTGTCCGAGGGACGCCTTGTCCCCCATGACGACGACGGGGTGCCGCTTCGGATCGAGCGTGCGCAGCAGGTGGCGCATGCCGGACTTCGACAGGCTCACGCAGCCGGACGTGCCGCTGCCGTGGTCCATGTGCAGCCAGATGCTGCCGCCCTTGGTCTGCCCCTGCGGGCGTGTCGGGTCGTTGGGCGGGGTCCCCTTGACGCGGTTGTAGTCGATGGCGATGACGTGGTCGAAGTCGTGCCAGTGCGTCTTGGGCCAGTAGTGCGGGGCCTGGAAGGCGACGGACTTCGTGTACGGGAGTCCGGTGCCGGGCGCGGGGTCCGGGTCGGCGAGGACACCGCCCGCGTCGCTGAGCGTGAACACGCCGACCGGGCTGCGCTTGTCGTTCTCGCGGTGGTCGGGCGTCCAGCCCTTCTTGCCGTTGTGGGCGGGCCAGCTGCGGGTCTTCTTCCAGGTGGCGGCGGACTTCGTATAGAGGACCACCGTCGCGTCCGCCGAGTCCTTGCCCTCGCCGTAGACCGCCACGACCTGGCGGGAGTTCTTCGGGATCCGTGACTGGAGGCGGTCGCCCACGTCCGGAACGCGCCGGAGGTCGTCGGCGGAACGGGCGTCCGTACGGTCCGCCTTCCCCGCGCCGTCCTTGTCGGCCGCGCCCTCGTCGTCGCCCGATCCGCCGCAGGACGTCAGGAGGACGGAGCAGGCCGCTGCCGCGGCCGCGGTTCGCACCACACCGGCTATTCGCATGCGCCCCATCGTCGCACCGGGAACTTCCGCACCCCGACGAGGGCCGCGCGCCGCCCCGGGGAATGGCCGACTCTTTGCCCGGCCGCGGAAAACCGTTTGCTTCGGGCCACGGAACGAGGCGAACCTTTCACGGTTTGTTACCTCCGCTTCTTCGCCTCCGCGCGCTGGGACACCATGCACATTCGCGATCTTCCGTACGCCGACCCGGGTCTGCCCGACACCCGCTCGGGTCCCCGCTTCCTGCTCTGGCTCGGCCGGAACCAGCTCGGCGGCCAGCTCAAATCGCTCTGCTGGGGGCTGCTGCACTTCCTCGGCATCGCGGCCCTGCCCTACACGGTGGGGCTCGCCGTGCAGGCCGTCGTCGACCGCTCGGGCACGCGTCTCGCGGTCGCGGGCGGTGTGATCCTGCTGGCCGGGGTCGCCGTCGCGGTCGGCGACACCATGCTGCACCGCACCGCGGTCACCAACTGGATCACTGCGTCCGCCCGCACCCAGCAGCTGCTCGCCCGCAAGACCGCGGTGCTCGGCGCGGCGCTCACCCGGCGGGTCGCGGCCGGCGAGGTCGTGGCCGTGTCCACGGGGGACGTCGAGAAGATCGGCTGGTTCGTGGAGGCGCTGTCGCGGTTCGCGGCGGCCGCGCTCACCGTGGTCGCGGTCTGCGTCGGCCTGCTCGTGTACCAGCCCTCGCTCGGCGTCGTCGTCGCGATCGGCATTCCGCTCCTCGCGGTCGCCGTCCTGCCGCTGCTGCCACGTGCCACCCGGCGGGCCGACGTCCAGCGGGAGAAGGCCGGGCGCGCCACCGAGCTGGCCTCGGACACCGTCGCGGGGCTGCGCGTGCTGCGCGGCATCGGGGGCGAGGAGCTGTTCCTGGAACGCTACCGGCGTGCCTCGCAGGAGGTGCGGGCGGCGGCGGTGCGCAGCGCGCGCATGTGGGCGGTGATCTCGGCCATCCAAGTCCTGCTGCCGGGACTGCTCCTGGTGGTGCTCGTCTGGCACGGCGTGCATCTCGCCCGCGACGGCCGCATCACGGTGGGCGAACTGGTCACCGTGTACAGCGCGGTGATGCTGCTCAACTACCCGCTGCGGCACTTCGAGGAGATCGCCATGGCGTACTCCTTCTCGCGTCCTTCGGCGAAGCGGGCGGCGCGGGTGCTGGCGCTGGAGCGGACGGAGAGTGCTGTGGGCACCCAGGGGGCGCGGGGAGCGGTCGGCGCCCAGGGTGCGCGGGAGATGGAGGTACGGGGTGCGCAAGGGGTGCCCTCGGGCGACCTCCTCGACCCGGAAACCGGACTGCTCGCCCCGGCCGGACGCCTCACCGCCGTCGTGTGCGGCGACCCGGACGCGGCCGGCCGGCTCGCCGAACGGCTCGGCGGGCACCCGGCCTTCGAGGAGGCGGCGGGGCTGTTGTCGGTGCGGCTCGGCGGCGTACCGCTGGACGAGCTTCCCCTGGACACCGCCCGCACCGCCGTCCTCGTCCAGGACAAGGACCCGGTCCTGCTGTCCGGAACGCTGCGCGCGCTCCTCGACGTACCGTCGTCCGGAGCCGTGAGCGCGCAGCGGGCCCTGGCCGCGGCGCAGTGCGCCGACGTGCTCGACGCCCTGCTGCAGGGCTCGGTCGCGGACGATCCGATGGACGCGCGCCTCACCGAGCGCGGCCGTTCCCTGTCCGGCGGCCAGCGCCAGCGCCTGGCGCTGGCCCGGTCGCTGGTCACCGACCCGGAGGCCCTGGTGCTCGACGAGCCGACGTCCGCCGTCGACTCGCACACCGAGGCCCGCATCGCGGACGGCCTGCGCGAGCTGCGCGCCGGCCGCACGACCGTCGTCCTCACCTCGTCGCCGCTGCTCCTGGACCGCGCCGACCGCGTCGTGTTCCTGCACGAGGGCCAGGTCGCCGCGGTCGGCGAACACCGCGAGCTGATCGTCAGCGAGCCGCGCTACCGGGCCGTGGTGACGCGGGAGACCGACGAGGAGAGCGCCGGGAACGCAGCGCGTGAACCCCACGGCGGCTCGCGCAAAGTGAACGTACCGGACATCGACAACGCCATCCGCATAGACATCGACATCGAGGAGTCCGCATGATCGGCCTGGCGCCACCGGAGTACGATCCGGCCGCCCCGACCACCGCGGAGACGCTGCCCGTCGGGGCGTCCGCCACCGTGCGGGCCTACGTACGCGAGCTGTTCCAGCGCCACCGGCGCGCCTTTCTGCTGCTCATCGGCGTGAACACGCTCGCCGTGACCGCCTCCATGGTGGGTCCGTACCTCCTCGGTGACCTCGTGGAGAGCGTCTCCGAGGAGTCCCGTGAGCTCCATCTGGAGCGCACCATCGGCCTATTCGCGGTCGCGCTGCTTGTGCAGGCGTTCTTCGTGCGCCAGGTGCGGCTGCGCGGGGCGATCCTCGGCGAGCGCATGCTGGCGGACCTGCGCGAGGACTTCCTGGTGCGCTCGGTCGGCCTGCCACCGGGCGTCCTGGAGCGCGCGGGCACCGGTGACCTGCTGTCCCGTATCACCACGGACGTCGACCGGCTCGCCAACGCGATGCGGGAGGCCGTGCCGCAACTCGCCATCGGCGTGGTGTGGGCGGGCCTGCTGGTGGGCGGGCTCGCCGTGACCGCGCCGCCGCTCGCCCCGGCGCTCCTGCTCGCCGTGCCCGTGCTCGTCATCGGCTGCCGCTGGTACTTCAAGCGGGCGCCGTCCGCGTACCGCTCGGAGGCCGCCGGGTACGCGGCCGTCGCGGCCGCCCTCGCCGAGACCGTCGACGCGGGGCGCACCGTGGAGGCGCACCGGCTCGGCGCGCGCCGCGTCGAGCAGTCCGAGCGGCGCATCAAGGAGTGGACCGCCTGGGAGCGCTACACGCTCTACCTGCGCTCCCTCCTCTTCCCCGTCATCAACGCCACCCACATCATCGTGCTCTGCTCGGTCCTCATGATCGGCGGCGTGTTCGCGCTGCAGGGGTGGATCGGGGTGGGCCAGCTCACCACCGGGGCGCTCATCGCGCAGATGCTCGTCGACCCGCTGAACATCATTCTGCGCTGGTACGACGAGATGCAGGTCGCGCACGTGTCGCTGGCCCGGCTCGTCGGCGTACGCGACATCGAGCCGGACGCGGGCGACGACTCCGTACGCCCGGACGGGCGCGCCGTCCTCGCGGACGACGTGCACTTCGGCTACCGCGCGGGGGTCGACGTGCTGCGCGAGGTGTCCCTCGCCGTCGAGCCCGGCTCGCGGGTCGCGCTCGTCGGTCCTTCCGGCGCGGGCAAGTCCACGCTGGGCAGGCTGCTCGCCGGGATCTACGGGCCGCGCACCGGCCGGGTGACGCTGGGCGGCGCCGAGCTGGCGCGGATGCCCGCGGAAGACGTCCGCGCACATGTGGCGCTCGTCAACCAGGAGCACCACGTCTTCGTGGGCTCGCTGCGGGACAATCTGCTGCTCGCGCGGACCGGGGCGAGCGACGCCGAGCTGTGGGCGGCGCTGGGCGCGGTCGACGCGGGCGACTGGGCGCGGGTCCTCGACGACGAACTCGACACGGAGGTCGGCTCGGGCGGCTTCGCCCTCACCCCCGCGCAGGCGCAGCAGATCGCGCTTGCCCGGCTCGTCCTGGCCGACCCGCACACCCTGGTCCTGGACGAGGCGACCTCGCTCCTGGACCCGCGCGCGGCCCGCCACCTGGAGCGCTCCCTGGCCCGCGTCCTCGACGGCCGCACGGTCGTGGCCATCGCCCACCGCCTGCACACCGCCCACGACGCGGACGTCATCGCCGTGGTCGAGAACGGCCGCATCAGCGAACTCGGCAGCCATGACGAGCTGGTGGGGGCGGACGGGGCGTATGCGGCGCTTTGGAGGTCTTGGCACGGGTGAGGCGGCCCGCGGGGCGGCGGGGCGCGGGGTGGTGCGGCGGGGCGCCGCAGGCAGGATGGCGGTCATGGACATCCGGCAGCTGGAGTACTTCCTCGCGATCGTCGATCACGGTGGGTTCAACCGGGCGGCAACGGCCCTGTACGTCTCGCAGCCCGCGCTGTCCCAGGCCGTGCAGGCGCTCGAACGGGACTTGGGCGGCAGCCTGTTCCACCGGATCGGCCGCCGGGCGGTGCTCACCGAAGCCGGGACGGCGTTGATCGAACCGGCCCGGGCCGCCGTGCGGGGCCTGGAGAACGCCCGGTCCTGCGTCGCGGCCGTGCACGAGCTGCGTACGGGCCGCCTCGACATCGCCGCCATGCCCTCCCAGGCGGTCGAGCCGCTGACCACGATGGTCCGTGCGTTCAGCGGCCCGTACCCCGGCGTGTCGGTGAGTGTCCGGGCCGCCTTCACCTCCCGCGACGTCGTAGACATGGTGCGCACCGGTGCCGCCGAGCTGGGTCTGCTCGCCACATCGGGACCGCTTCCCGACAAGGAAGTGGTGTCCCATGCCGCCGGGGAGCAGCGCTTCGTCCTGGTCACCCCGCCCGACGGACCGTTTCCGGCCGGCCGGTCGATCGGCTGTGAGGAGCTGGCGGGGCAGCGGCTGATCGTCGGGCAGCGGGGCACGGGAATGCGCGCGTACGTCGACGGCCTGCGCGAGCGCGGCATCGACATCACCGTCGCGGCGGAGACCGAGCACCGGGTGGCGATCCTTCCCCTGGTGCTCGCCGGCGTCGGGCTCGCCGTGGTCACCGAGTCCTGGCGCACCATGGCCGAGCGGGCCGGGGCCCTGGTGGTGGACATCGAGCCGAAGACCACCCTGCGGATCGCGCTGGTGAGCCGCCGCACGGGCCTGTCCCCTGCCGCCCGGGCCTTCGTTACCTGTGCGCTGGAAGCCGTCGGAGACTGAGCGAATCGGCTGGTGGGCCGCTGATAAGCCCGCCCTATATGGCAGATCGGCAGAGCGACTTGGACGGCTCGGCCGCCTCATTGCTCCAATCGGCGCATGACCCGCCACGACCGCACGACCCGCCATCACATCGCGCTCATCCCCGGCGACGGCATCGGCGCCGAAGTCCTGCCGCCCGCCCGGCAAGTGCTGGACGCCGTCGGCGCCCGCCACGGCATCGGCTTCTCGTACGCCTCCTACGACTGGTCCTGTGAGCGGTACCTCCGTGAGGGCGCGATGATGCCCGACGACGGCCTCGATCAGCTCCGCGACAAGGACGCGATCCTGCTCGGCGCCGTGGGCTACCCGGGCGTGCCCGACCATGTCTCCCTGTGGGGGCTGCTGATCCCGATCCGTCGCGGCTTCCGCCAGTACGTCAATCTGCGGCCGATCCGCGTCTTCGAGGGAGTCGAGAGCCCGCTGCGCGCTGCCGCCGCCGGTGATGTGGATTTCGTCGTCGTACGCGAGAACGTGGAAGGCGAGTACAGCGAGATCGGCGGCCGTCTGAACCGCGGGAACCCCGAGGAGATGGCCGTGCAGGAAGCGGTCTTCACCCGTGCCGGGGTGACCCGGGTCCTCGACTTCGCCTTCGAACTGGCCGCGCGGCGCGGCGGGACGCTCACCTCGGCCACCAAGTCCAACGGCATCGTGCACACCATGCCGTTCTGGGACGAACTCGTCGCCGAGCGGGCTGCCGCCCACCCCCGGGTCTCGTGGGACCAGGAGCACATCGACGCGCTGGCGGCGAAGTTCGTCCTCGACCCGGCCCGCTTCGACGTGGTCGTCGCCTCGAACCTGTTCGGTGACATCCTCAGCGACCTCGCCGCCGCCGTCGCCGGGTCCATCGGCATCGCCCCGGCCGCCAACCTCAACCCCGAGCGCGCCTTCCCCTCGATGTTCGAGCCGGTGCACGGCTCCGCACCCGACATCGCGGGCCGGGGCATCGCCAACCCGCTCGGCGCGATCTGGTCGGCCGCCATGATGCTCGACCACCTCGGTCACCCCGAGGCGGCCAAGGACGTCACCGACGCGATCGCCGCGCTGCTGGCCAAGACCGACGTCCGCACGGCCGACCTCGGTGGCGGCGCGACGACCGCCGAGTTCACCGGCACGCTCCTCGAACTGCTCTGACCGCTCCGAGTCCCGGCCGCGTCCACGTTCCCCGACGAGGAGAGACGAGGAGACCGCCATGGCAGCACCCGCGTCCCCCACTTCCGGCGCCACCCCCGACCCTTCCCCCAGCCCCTCCCTCAGCTCCTCCTCCCCCCCTCTCCCCGTCCCTGGCCCCCCGCCGTCCAAACCCTGGTACAAGCAGCTCTACTTCTGGGTCCTGACCGCGATCGTCTGCGGCATCCTGACCGGCTGGCTCTGGCCGGACGTCGGCGTCGGCCTTGAGCCGGTGGGCACGACGTTCGTGTCCGCCATCAAGATGCTCATCGCGCCGATCGTCTTCCTGACCATCGTGGGCGGGATCGGCGGCGTCGACAGCCTGCGCCGCGTCGGCAGGGTCGGCCTCAAGTCCCTCGTCTGCTTCCAGGCGGGCACGTTGGTGGCCCTGGCTCTCGGCCTGCTCGCCGTGAACGTGTTCCGGCCCGGAGCCGGAGTCCACGCCGACCCCGGCGAACTGCGCCTCGCCGGAGACGCCGCCCAGTACGTCAAGGACGGTGAGGGCCAGAGCTGGTGGCACTTCCTGACCGACGTGGTGCCGTCCAGCGCGGTGGGCGCCTTCGCGGAGGGCAACATCCTCCAGGTGATCTTCTTCGCGGTGCTGTTCGGCATCGCGCTCAAGGCCGTGGGACCGACCGGGGTCCCGATCGTCGAAGGGATCAACCGGCTGAGCACCGTAGTGTTCAAGATCCTGCACTACATCATGCTGGCCGCGCCCGTCGGCGCCTTCGGGGCGATGGCCTTCACCATCGGCAAGTACGGCATCTCCACCCTGACCAGCCTCGGCCGGCTCATCGGCCTGTTCTACGGCACCTCGCTCTTCTTCGTCGTCGTGGTGCTCGGCGGTGCCCTGGCCCTCCTGCGGATCAGCGTCTTCCGGCTGCTGCACTACCTGCGCGAGGAGTTCCTCATCGTCCTCGGCACGTCCTCCTCCGAGAGCGTGCTGCCCCGCCTGATGACCAAACTCACGGGCCTCGGCGTACGCCGCGACATCGTCGGCCTGACGGTGCCGACCGGCTACTCCTTCAACCTCGACGGCAGCTCCATCTACCTGTCCCTGGCGACCGTCTACATCGCCCAGGCCACGGACACCCCGCTGTCCCTCCCACAGCAGCTCGGCCTGCTCGCCGTCATGATCCTCACGTCCAAGGGCTCGGGCGGCGTCACCGGCGCCGGATTCATCGCCCTGGCCGCCACGCTCTCCAGCGTCGGCACCGTGCCCGCGGCCGGCATCATGCTGATCTTCGGCATCGACAAGTTCATGTCCGAGTGCCGCGCCCTGACCAACCTCGCCGGCAACAGCGTCGCCACCCTCCTCGTGGCCCGCTGGGAAGGCGCCCTCGACATCGCCCGCGTCAACCGGGTCCTGCGCACCGGGACACCGCAGGACCGACCCGCCGACCTCAACTGAAGTTGAGCGTGACGACTCCGCATGGGGTGCGGTGTGCACGACAGAAGGGCCCTCCATGGAAGGCCGGGGGCGGGGCACCACCCCCGGCGTCCGGTCAGCGGGTGGCGAGGTACTCGAGCGTGTCGATCACGCGGTTCGAGAAGCCCCACTCGTTGTCGTACCAGGCGACCACCTTGACGTGGCGGCCGTCGACGCGGGTGAGGGCCGAGTCGAAGATCGACGAGGCGGGATTGCCCGTGATGTCGGACGACACGAGCGGGTCGTCCGAGTACTCGAGGATGCCGGCGAGCGGCCCCTCCGCCGCGGCGCGGTACGCCGCGAGCACGTCGTCGCGCGTCACGTCGCGGGTGACGGTCGTGTTGAGTTCGACGATCGAGCCCACCGGCACCGGTACGCGGATCGAGTCGCCCGACAGCTTGCCGTCGAGGTTCGGAAGCACCAGGCCGATCGCCTTGGCGGCGCCGGTCGTGGTCGGCACGATGTTGATGCCGGCGGCCCGGGCGCGGCGGGCGTCGCGGTGCGGACCGTCCTGCAGGTTCTGCTCCTGCGTGTAGGCGTGCACCGTCGTCATGAACCCGTGCTCGATACCGGCGAGTTCGTCGAGGACCGCGGCCAGCGGCGCGAGCGCGTTGGTGGTGCAGGAGGCGCTCGAGACGATCGTGTGCGCGGCCGGGTCGTAGGCGTCGGTGTTGACCCCGAACGCGAGCGTGACGTCCGCGCCGTCCGACGGCGCGCTGACGAGTACCTTCCTCGCGCCCGCGTCGAGATGGGCCCGCGCGGCCTTGGCCGAGGTGAAGCGGCCGGTGGCTTCCAGGACGATGTCGACGCCGAGTTCCGCCCACGGCAGCTGCGCCGGTTCGCGCTCGGCCAGCACCGTGATCCGGCGGCCGTCGACGACGAGGGCGTCCCCGTCGACGGTCACCGGGCGCCCGAGCCGGCCGGCCGTGCTGTCGTAGGCGAGCAGCCGGGCGAGAGTGGCGGGCTCCGTCAGGTCGTTGACGGCGACGATCTCGAGGTCGCTGTCGCTCTCCAGCAGTGCGCGCAGCACATTGCGTCCGATGCGGCCGAATCCGTTGATGGCGATGCGAGTCATGAGTGATGTCCCTTCCCTTCCGCACCAGACTCGCCCGCCGCCGGCGCCGCTGACAGTGGCGGGATCGCCACGGTTCAAAAGGATCCCGCCACGTCCGCCAAGTCCGCCACGTCCCACCACGCGGTGCCGGGCGGGCTACTCGCCCCGGGTGAAGGTGCGCCGGTACTCGCTCGGTGTGGTGCCGAGGATGCGCTGGAAGTGCAGGCGCAGGTTCGCGCCGGTGCCGAGCCCGACATCGGCGGCGATCTGCTCGACGCTGCGCTGCGAGCGCTCGAGCAGTTCGCGGGCCAGGTCGACGCGGGCGCGCATCACCCACTGCATCGGCGTGTAGCCGGTCTCCTCGACGAAGCGCCGGGAGAACGTGCGCGGCGAGACCTCGGCCTGCCGCGCCAGTATGTCGAGGGTGAGGGGCTCGCCGAGCCGGTGCAGCGCCCACTCCCGGGTGGCGGCGAACCGCTCGCCGAGTGGCTCGGGAACGCCGCGCGGCACGTACTGGGCCTGGCCGCCGCTGCGGTAGGGGGCCGCGACCAGACGCCGGGCCGCGTGGTTGGACGCGGCCACGCCGAGGTCGCCGCGCAGGATGTGCAGGCACAGATCGATGCCGGAGGCGGCGCCGGCCGAGGTGAGCACGCTGCCCTCGTCGACGAACAGCACGTTCTCGTCGATCCGGACGAGCGGATGCCTGGCCGCGAGTGCCCGCGTGTAGTGCCAGTGCGTCGTGGCGCGCCTGCCGTCGAGCAGGCCCGTGGCGGCGAGCGCGAAGGCGCCCGTCGAGATGGCGGCGAGCCGCGCGCCCCGGTCGTGGGCGGCGATCAGCGCGTCGACGACGGTCCCCGGCGGGTCGTCGCGGTCCGGGAACCGGTAGCCGGGGACGAAGACGATGTCGGCCCACGCGAGCGCGTCGAGGCCGTGGGCGACGTAGTACGCGAGACCGTCGCCGCCGGTCACGAGACCGGGTGCCGCCCCGCACACCCGCACCTCGTACGGCATGCTCGCGCGGGTCGTGAAGACCTGCGCGGGAATTCCGACATCGAGCGGCTTCGCACCCTCGAGCACAAGGACGGCGACGCGATGCGGGCGGGAGGCTGGCACAGGGAGAGGTTACGTGGGCCTGACATCAGATGAAGTTGAGCGCGGCCGCGCCCCCCACTCCCCCGAGCAGCATGAACACCGGCATCAGCACCTTCAGCTCGATCCAGCTCCCGGCCCGGAACCGCATCATCCGCGGCGGCCCGATCGGGTACCAGCGCTTGCGTCCGATCGGGATGGGCCACAGGATCGGGCAGCCGGAGACGGTCAGGGCGTCCCCGATGTCGTGCACCAGCGCACCCAGCACCACCGGCAGACCCAGCCACAGGTACTCCTGCCCCGGCGCCGTGAACAGCCAGTCCGACCCATTGCCCGGTTTGTCCAGTACACCCGCCATGATCCACGCGCTGGTCGCCGCGAGCAGCCACACCAGCACATCGCTGCTCGACCCGCGCGCGGCCCGCCACAGCAGACCCTCGATGGCGAGCACCATGTGCACGAACAGGAGCGCGAGCACCGCCCAGCGCCCGCCGGCCACCGCGAGCACCGAGGAGCCCGCGCCGATCATGACCGCCCAGACCCAGGTGTGCGTCAGCGTACGGTGACCGCCGGAGCGGCGCGGGTCGCCCGGCTTGCGGGTCGACCGGTAGACGGCGTACGAGAGCTTGTCGACGATCTCGCACAGGCCGCGCGAGACCGGCCCGAAGGCGCGCGAGATCGTCGCCGACCGGTGGTCGAGGTCCGGCGCGAGCGCGGCCCCGGCGCAGATCAGAGCCCCGACCAGGAGGACCGGCCAGGGCATCGAATGCCCCGCCGCCGTCGCGGCGGCGCCGACGCCCAGCCAGGCCGCCGCCCCCGACAGTGAGTGTGCCGGTCCCATCATCGCTGTTGCCCGCCCCATTTCCGTTGACCTGACGCCCCGTTGGCGGAACAGCGTAACGTTCGTGATCTTCGTGCGGTCGTCCGGTTCCCTGATCCGGTGGGAAGGGAGGCAAGATGGGGGTGTGACCCTTATCGATCAGCTGCCGCCGGATGCCGACCCCGATGCCCTCTTCGAAGCCTTCTCGTCGTGGGCCGAGGACCAGGGGATCACTCTCTATCCGGCCCAGGAGGAGGCGCTGATCGAGGTGGTCTCCGGGGCAAATGTGATCTTGTCGACACCCACCGGCTCCGGCAAGAGCCTGGTCGCGGCGGGTGCGCACTTCACCGCCCTCGCCCAGGACAAGGTCACCTTCTACACCGCTCCGATCAAGGCGCTGGTGTCGGAGAAGTTCTTCGACCTGTGCAAGCTCTTCGGCACCGAGAACGTCGGCATGCTGACCGGCGACGCCTCCGTGAACGCCGACGCCCCCGTGATCTGCTGCACCGCCGAGGTCCTCGCCTCCATCGCGCTGCGCGACGGCAAGGACGCCGACATCGGCCAGGTCGTGATGGACGAGTTCCACTTCTACGCGGAGCCGGACCGCGGCTGGGCCTGGCAGATCCCGCTGCTCGAACTGCCACAGGCGCAGTTCGTCCTCATGTCCGCGACGCTCGGCGACGTCTCGATGTTCGAGAAGGACCTCACCCGTCGCACCGGCCGCCCCACCTCGGTGGTCCGCTCCGCGACCCGTCCGGTCCCGCTCTCGTACGAGTACCGCCTCACCCCGATCACCGAGACGCTGACCGAGCTCCTGGAGACCAAGCAGGCGCCGGTCTACATCGTGCACTTCACGCAGGCGCAGGCCGTGGAGCGGGCACAGTCGCTGATGAGCATCAACATGTGCACGCGCGCCGAGAAGGACCAGATCGCCGAGCTCATCGGCAACTTCCGCTTCACCACCAAGTTCGGCCGCAACCTCTCGCGCTACGTCCGGCACGGCATCGGCGTGCACCACGCCGGCATGCTGCCCAAGTACCGCCGCCTCGTGGAGAAGCTCGCCCAGGCCGGCCTCCTGAAGGTCATCTGCGGTACGGACACTCTCGGTGTCGGCGTGAACGTACCCATCCGCACGGTGCTCTTCACGGCACTCACCAAGTACGACGGCAATCGCGTGCGCACGCTGCGCGCGCGGGAGTTCCACCAGATCGCCGGCCGCGCCGGGCGCGCGGGCTTCGACACCGCGGGCTTCGTCGTCGCGCAGGCACCCGAGCACGTCATCGAGAACGAGAAGGCGCTCGCCAAGGCGGGCGACGACGCGAAGAAGCGCCGCAAGGTGGTGCGCAAGAAGGCACCCGAGGGCTTCGTGGGCTGGACCGAGAGCACCTTCGACAAGCTCATCACCTCCGAGCCCGAGCCGCTCACGTCGCGGTTCCGCGTCACGCACACCATGCTGCTCTCGGTGATCGCGCGGCCGGGCAACGCCTTCGAGGCGATGCGCCGCCTCCTGGAGGACAACCACGAGCCCCGCAAGCAGCAGCTCCGCCACATCCGCCGCGCCATCGCCATCTACCGCTCGCTGCTCGCCGGGGGCGTCGTCGAGAAGCTGGACGAGCCGGACGCCACCGGCCGCGTCGTGCGTCTGACGGTCGACCTCCAGCAGGACTTCGCGCTCAACCAGCCGTTGTCGACCTTCGCCCTCGCCGCGTTCGAACTCCTCGACCCCGAGTCGCCCTCGTACGCCCTCGACATGGTCTCCGTCGTGGAGTCCACCCTCGACGACCCGCGCCAGATCCTCGCCGCCCAGCAGAACAAGGCGCGCGGCGAGGCGGTGGCGCTGATGAAGGCCGACGGCGTCGAGTACGAGGACCGGATGGAGCGCCTTCAGGACATCACGTACCCGAAGCCGCTGGAGGAGCTCCTCTTCCACGCCTACGACACCTACCGCACCAGCCACCCGTGGGTCGGCGATCACCCGCTGTCCCCGAAGTCCGTGATCCGCGACATGTACGAACGGGCGCTGTCCTTCACCGAGTTCACCTCGTTCTACGAGCTCGCCCGCACCGAGGGCATCGTCCTGCGCTACCTCGCGAGCGCGTACAAGGCGCTTGAGCACACCATCCCGGACGACCTGAAGTCCGAGGACCTGGAGGATCTGATCGCCTGGCTCGGCGAGATGGTCCGTCAGGTCGACTCCAGCCTCCTGGACGAGTGGGAGCAGCTCGCCAACCCCGAGGTCATGACGGCCGAGGAGGCCCAGGAGAAGGCCGACCAGGTGAAGCCGGTGACGGCCAACGCCCGCGCCTTCCGCGTCCTCGTCCGCAACGCGCTCTTCCGCCGGGTCGAGCTCGCCGCCCTCGACCACGTCGAGGAGCTGGGCGAGCTGGACGCCGAGTCGGGCTGGGACGCGGACGCGTGGGGCGCGGCCATGGACAAGTACTGGGACGAGTACGACGACCTGGGCACCGGCCCCGACGCGCGCGGCCCCAAGCTGTTGCGCATCGAGGAGGATCCGGAGCACGGTCTCTGGCGCGTCCGCCAGACGTTCGCCGACCCGAACGGCGACCATGACTGGGGCATCAGCGCGGAGGTCGACCTCGCCGCGTCCGACGAGGAGGGCCGCGCCGTCGTCCGCGTCACGGACGTCGGGCAGCTCTGAGGGCCTGTCTTTGCACCCGAGCCCCTGGACAGGAGTCGAAGAACCGTCATGAACACTCCCGCCGACCGCCTGGTCGATCTGCTGGACCTGGAACAGATCGAGGTCAACATCTTCCGCGGCCGCAGCCCGCAGGAGTCCCTCCAGCGCGTCTTCGGCGGGCAGGTCGCCGGGCAGGCGCTGGTCGCGGCCGGCCGCACCACGGAGGGCGACCGGCCGGTGCACTCGCTGCACGCGTACTTCCTGCGTCCCGGCCGGCCGGGCGTGCCCATCGTGTATCAGGTGGAGCGGGTGCGCGACGGCCGGTCCTTCACCACGCGCCGCGTCACGGCGGTCCAGCAGGGGCGCACCATCTTCAATCTCACCGCTTCCTTCCATCAGCCCGAACAGGGCGCTTTCGAGCACCAGCTGCCGCCTCGCATCGACGCTCCCGCCCCGGAGACACTGCCGACGGTCGCCGAGGAGATCAAGGAGCACCTGGGCGCGCTCCCGGAGCAGTGGGAGCGGATGGCGCGGCGGCAGCCCTTCGACATCCGCTATGTGGACCGGCTGCGCTGGACCGCCGAGGAGATCAAGGACGCCGAGCCGCGCAGCGCGGTGTGGATGCGCGCCGTCGGCCCTCTCGGCGACGACCCGCTGGTGCACACCTGCGCGCTCACGTACGCCAGCGACATGACCCTCCTCGACGCCGTCCGCATCCCCGTGGAGCCGCTGTGGGGTCCGCGGGGCTTCGACATGGCCTCGCTCGACCACGCCATGTGGTTCCACCGGCCGTTCCGCGCCGACGAGTGGTTCCTGTACGACCAGGAGTCACCGATCGCCACGGGCGGCCGCGGTCTGGCGCGGGGCCGTATCTACGACATCGAGGGCCGGCTCCTCGTCTCGGTCGTCCAGGAGGGGCTGTTCCGCCCGCACGCACCCCGGCACATGGGCACGCCCGCTCCGGACGCCTGAGCCGACAGGCGTGCTGCGCAAGGGACTTGCGGGACTTGCGGACGTACGGGACTTGCGGGACTTGCGGGACTTGCGGGACTTGCGGGACTTGAAGACGTTCTCCCCGACGAGGGGGAGGCACAGGGGACGGGAGCACGACATGAGCGACAGCGGCGGCGGACCGGCCGGGGGCGGCAGCACGAGCCCCGGCCCGGGGACGGGCGACGGCCGGGACGAGGTGCTCGCCGAGGCCGTACGACTCCGTGAGAGCGGCAGCCGCGAGGAGGCGCGCGCACTCCTGATCCCCCTCAGCGAGCGCTTCCCCGACGATGCCGAAGTGGCCTACCAGACCGCGTGGGTGCACGACACGCTCGGCCTCGAAGCCGAGGCCCTGCCCCACTACCAGCGCGCGATCCAGCTGCCGGGCCTCTCGGACGACGACCGACGCGGAGCACTCCTCGGCCTCGGCAGCACGTACCGCGTCCTCAGCCGATACGAGGAAGCCGTCACCGCGCTGCGCGAGGCGTCCGAGGAGTACCCGGACGACGGAGCCCTCAAGACCTTCCTGGCCATGGCGCTGTACAACACGGGCCATGCCCGTGACGCGATGGGAGTCCTGCTGCGGCTCCTCGCCGCGACGAGCCGGGACCCGGACATCGCCTCCTACCGTCCCGCCATCGAGTACTACGCCAAGGATCTCGACGAGACGGTCTAGCTCGTTGCGTGGCGGCTCGCGCAGTTCCCCGCGCCCCGGCGCCCAACTGCTTGCCGACAGCGGATGGCCGCCGCCCGATTCGGACAAGGCGGAGCGCCGACGCGTCCTACGGTGTCGAGGAAATCGGCGCTCTGGAGGCGTATATGGACAGCTGTCGCGGTGCGCAGACAGCCGTGATCGTGGGTGCGGGTGTGGCTGGTCTGACGGCGGCCATTGCCCTGGCACGGCGCGGATGGCAGGTGGAGATCGCCGAGGTCGGCCCGCCGGAGGCGGCTTCTGGATGGGGGTTGTGCCTGACGGGTCCTTCGCTGCGCGCGCTGGACGAGCTGGGTCTCGCGGACGCATGTCTGGCCGAGGGCTACGGCATGAGCACGGTCACGCACGTGGACGTGAACGGCGAGCCCGCGGGCGAGGCCCAGCTGCCACGCCTGCTGGGTGCGCGACGACCGGCGATGGTCGGAATCGCGCGTCCCGCGCTGCACCGCATCCTGTACGCGGAGGCCGAGAGGCGCGGTGTAGTGGTACGCCACGGAGTGACCGTCGCCGCGGTGGATCAGGAGAGGGGCCTGGTCCGCGTGCGGTTGTCGGACGGCGCGGTCCGCAGGGTCGCGCTGCTGGTGGGCGCGGACGGGATCCGCTCGACGACGCGGGGCCTGCTGGGGCTTGAGACCTCGCTCGGCTTTCACAGGCAGATGGTCTGGCGGGCTCTAGTGCCCCGCCCGCGGTGGGCCACCGGGATCCATCAGTTCGCCGGGAAGGCCGACACGGCCGGACTCGTGCCCCTCTCGGGCAGTCAGGCGTACGTGTTCCTGACGGAGAACGGAGTGGAGCAGAGCGTCCTTCCCGATGCCGAACTCGCCCCGCGTCTGCAGCAGCTGCTGGCGGCCTTCCCGGGCCGGGTGGAGGAGATCCGCTCCCTGGTGTCCGCGTCGGAATCGGTGGTGCGCCGCCCGGTGCTGACGGCGCTCCTGGAGGGCGCCTGGAACCGGGGCGACGGCGTGGTCATCGGGGACGCCGCACATGCGCCCGCACCGCAGATGGCCAGTGGTGCTGCCCTGGCCATCGAGGACGGGCTCGTACTGGCCCGGGAACTCGAGCGCCACGAGTCCGTCGGCGCGGGGCTCCAGGCGTTCGTCAGCCGGCGCGCGCAGCGGTGCCGAACGCTCGTGGAGACGTCGGTGGCGATCGTCGGCCTGGAGCGGGAGCAGCGCCACCACGAGGCGTATCCGCTGGCCGATTCCTGCCACCTGCTCATGGCCGAGCCCGCGTAACCATCCGGCGCGAAGGGCGTCCCGGCGGCTCGCCGTTTCGTACGACGGACATGGAGAGACAGATGCCCGCTGCACCTTCCCGAACCCGCACCCACACCCCCACCCGAACCGGATCCCCGTCCCCAACCCCGACCCGGCCCCGAACCCTGCCCGAGGCGCAGCAGTGGCTGCGCGAGCACCTGGAGCAGCGCAAGAATCCCTTCAACGCCATCAGTCACGACGCCGCCGCGCGCCACATCGAGACGCTTCCCGGCACCGATCCCCAGTCCTGGGCCGGGCACTGGCTGGCGGGGGCGGAGGACTTCGCGAGCCGGGCGCGCGGGGCCGAGGAGAGCGGCGATCGCGAGGAAGCGCTGGAGAACTGGTGGCAGGCGTACCAGTTCGCGTTCCTGGGCCGCTATCCCTCCCCGCTGCACCCGGCGAAACTCCACGCGTACGACCGGGCCCTGCAGTACTTCGGCCGGGTGTCCGCTCTGGAGCGCACGCCTGTCCAGCACTTGGCGTCGCCCTTCGAGGGGCGTGCCGGAGAGGGAGAGGTGCTGCGGTTCTTCGTGGCACGCCCGCCCGCGGGAGCGGCGCGTCCGCCGGTGGTCATGATGTGGGGCGGGATCGATGTGTGGAAGGAGGAGAGCTACGCGCGCGGCCGGCCGCTGCGCGAACGCGGGTTCGCGACCCTGCACATCGACATGCCCGGGGTGGGGCAGTCGCCGGTGCTCGCGGGCCGTGCCGCCGAACGGCAGTGGGATCCCGTCTTCGCCTGGCTGCGCGGGCAGAAGGACCTGGACGCGGACCGGGTGGCGGCACTGGGGCTCTCGTTCGGCGGCTACTGGGCGATGAAGCTCGCCCACACCCACCGCGAACAGTTGGCCGCCGCCGTCAACTGGGGAGGTGGCGTCCACCTGACCTTCCAGCCCGAATGGCAGGAACGCAGCCGCGACGCCTCGTCCTATCTGATGGACCTGATGCCGGCCAGGGCGCGCGTCTTCGGCGGCAGCACCTTCGAGGACTACGTCGACCGCTGCCCCGAGCTGTCCCTGCTCGACCAGGGCGTCCTGGACCTGCCGTGCTGCCCACTGCTTCTGGTCAACGGCAAGGACGACCTGCAGAACGCTTCGGCCGACCTCTGCCTGGCCCTTGAGCACGGGGGCCCCAAGACGGCCCGGCTGTTCCCCGGCGGTCACATGGGCGAGGGGCCCGTGCTGCCCACCGTCCTCGACTGGCTGACCGACCGACTGCGCTGACCAGCGCGGCTGAAGGAGTGCTCCATGAGCAACAGCAGTCTGATCACCCACCTGCGGCACATCGATGTCGCCATGCCGAACTTCGCCGAGCAGCGCCGGTTCTACACCGAGCTGTGGGGGCTGACGGAGACCGCCGGTGACACCGGCGTCTCGTTCCTGGCGGCCGAGGGCTCCCCGGAGCAGTACGTGGTGCGGCTGCGCGAGGACGCCCACAAGCGCACCGACCTCATCGCCTTCGGTGCCGCCGGCGCCGACGATGTCGACACCCTGGCCGGACAACTGGCCGCCCAGGGCGTGCGGTTGGTCCACGAGCCGACATCCCTTGACACTCCCGGGGGTGGCTACGCGGTCCGCTTCTTCGACAACGAGGGCCGTGTCGTCGAGGTGTCCGCCGACGTCTCCGCCCGCCGGCACCGCAAGATCGAGGCCCGCGAGCCGGTCCCCGTGCGCCTGTCCCACGTGCTGATGAACTCCCCCACCCCGGAGGCCACGGTGGCCTGGTACATCAAGCATCTGGGGTTCCGTCTCTCGGACACGATGTGTCTGGGCGACCGCGGCGAGATCATGTGGTTTCTGCGGTGCAACACCTTTCACCACAGCTTCGGCATCGTGCGCGGGCCCCACGCGGCCTTCCATCACGCCTCCTTCGAGAGGCGCGGCATCGACGAGTTCATGCGCGGCACGGGCCGGATGCGGCGCCTGGGCATCGAGCGACTGTGGGGCCCGGGGCGGCACCGCGCCGGTGACAACTCCTTCAGCTACTTCCTCGACCGGGCCGGCAACACCGTCGAGTACACCACCGAGCTGGAGGTCCTGGACGAGGACACCTGGCACCCCCACATCTTCGACCTGCGCGATCCCGCCAACGCGGACCAGTGGGGCACGGCCAACGAGATGGACGAGTTCATCGCCGCCAAGTCCCACAACGACGTCGACCCAGGGCTGTTCAAGGCCCCGCCGATGTGAACGGAGAGCCGCGTGGAACCCCTCCACACCCGGCTCGCCGACAGCCGACGGTCGGTCGGCCGACGTCCGACCAACGTCCGATCAACGTCCGGCCGACGTCCGGCCGACGGCGGCGGTCCGCAGGAGAACGTCGCGACGTACGGCTCGATGTGTACGCCCGCGACGGTTCCCGCCGACCGCCATGGCTGACAATGAGCTCCTAGGGAGGTGACCCCACCATCGTGCCGACGCCTCTGCGAAACCACCTCATCACCAGGTCCCAGAACCCCGCCGACCTGCTCAACGGCGCGACCCGCCTGTTCGGCGGCGCGATCTCCACCTCGCCCCTGGACGAGCTGTGCGGCGGTGATCACGAACTACGCGGTGTCGCCGCGCACGACTTCGCGGTGGGCTACTTCGCCTCGCCACTCGGTGTGCGCGTCGCCTCGGCCAAGGGCCACGGCCGTGGCTCCTACTTCGTCAACATCGGTGTCTCCGGTGCCATCTCGGCATCCTGCGGCGGCCTGCGGGCGACCCTCGACGAGGCGACGGCAGGAGTCGCCAACCCCGGAGACACCCAGGAACTGCGGCCCCTGCGCAGCCGGAGGACGCGGTGCCTGGGCCTGCGGATCGACGCCACCCTGGTCGACCAGGAATTCGCCGCGCTGACCGGGCATCCGCCGGTGTCCACCGTGCGCTTCGATTTCGCCCTCGACCTGGCCAAGTCCAAGGGCCGGGCGGTGCGACTCCTTGTCCGTTCCCTCCTCGAACAGCTGGACTCGGGAGACCCCCTGTTCCAGCGCGCGGAACTGCAGCGCAGCCAGCTGCGTTGCCTCGTCACCGCCCTGCTCCTGGCCCAGCCGCACTCGCACACCGGCCAGCTGCACGACGGTCCGCGACCCAGCTATCCGCGCTCCTTGCGGGCAGCCCTCGCGTTCATCGAGGCGAACCTCGCCGAGCGCATCAGCCTCGACGACATCGCCGGTGCCGCGGGCTGCAGCCCGCGGACCCTCAGCTCCGCATTCCGCGGACGACTCGGCCTTTCGCCCATGTCCTACGTCCGCAACCTGCGGCTCGACCGGATTCGTGAGGACATCCTCGCCTCCAGCGACCCCGTCGGCACGATCGCCTACCGGTGGGGCGTCTCGCACCTTGGCCGCTTCGCCGGCGACTACCGCGACCGCTTCGCCGAACTGCCCTCCGACACCGCAACCCGCAGGTGAGCCGACTCCCTCCCTGCCTGCCTGTGCGGCTAATTCCGCCTGCGACGCAGCCACTTGAGCAGTCCTCGTGGCTCGTCGCGCCGCTCGGCCTGCTCCGGGTCCACGCGGGCGGCGGGCCACGGCAGCGGATCCAGCGTCGGGTGCGGGCGGGGTGTGGCGACGATGGGCGGGCGGCCCGGCCGGGGTGCGGGCCGCAGCCGCCGGGCCTCTTCCAGGGTGAGGATCAAGTTCGCCCGCAGCCAGCTCAGCTCATCCGGGTCGTCCGCGGTCGTGATGCGTTCGACGATGCGCGTCGTGGGTGACTCGGGTGGGGCCTGCGTGAACGGCTCGGGCTTGAGGCGGTTCAGATAGGCGCGTTCGTAGGGGTCCCTGACCATCTCCGCGAGCTGCACCGGATCGAGCAGTGACGCGCCGGCGGCGGCCCGCTCCCAGGGGTCCTCCGACTGGCGCAGCAGGAACCCGGCGTGCCGGCCCCGCCAGTTGCGCGCCCGCAGGTCCACACCTTCCCCCAACCGGTCACGGAGCACCTGCGGGGCCCGGCCGGTGAGCAGGGCGGCGTTGGCCTCGGACTTGGCGAACTGCCTCAGCTCTTCGGCGAGATAGAGCCAGACGATCGCTCTGTAACGATTGATATAGAACTTTACGGGCGTCAGCACGCCGGCGCGGGCGAGGCGTGTGAACCTGGCAGGCGTGATCTCCATGAGGGTGGCGCCCTCCGCGGTCCCCACCGCTTTGATGCGCTCCCGCAAGGACTCCGGGAAGCCCGGCACTTCACGTACGCGGTCGATCTCCTCGCGCCTGACCCGCCGCCGACCGCCCGCCGGGTCGGCCACGGTGCGGATCCGGCCCAGCATCACGGCCAGGTCGAACTCGCCACGCTTCAGGCCCAGTTCGCGGGCTGCGCGACTGCGCGCCACCGTGGGCGGCGGGTCGGCCGATGACGTCGGCGGATGGCCGGCAGGGCTGGAAGGTGCGCCCGGCCCGGCGCAGGAGGCCGGGCCGGCCGCGGATGCGGCGGGCGCGGCCCATGCCGACTCAGAGGTGGGTCCGGACGCGGACGCGTGCTGCGCGATCGTCTGTGTGTCGCCAGTCATGGCGGTTCTCCCCCGTGCGTGGTCATTGCTCGTGGAAAAACCGTAGCCCGGCCGCACCCCATCTCGCTCGGCCTGTGGATAACTCCGCTTGCGCGGCTGTTTCTGCAGGTCAGAGGTCTACGACTGGTGTCCGTTCTGGATGGCGCGCGCCCACGCCCAGGTGTTCGCCGACGCGGTTCACCAGCAGCGTCATCTCGTACGCGACCTGGCCGATGTCGGCCTGCGCCGAGCTGAGGACGCACAGACAACTGCCGTCACCCGCCGCCGTCACGAACAGGACGGCGTCATCGAATTCGATCATTGTTTGGCGGACGGCGCCCGCGTGGAAGTGGCGGCCGGACCCCTTCGCCAGGCTGTGCAGCCCGGATGAGACCGCCGCCAGATGCTCTGCGTCCTCACGCTGGAGTTCCGAGCTCGCTCCCGTCACCAGACCGTCGTTGGACAGCACCAGCGCGTGCCGCACGTGCTCCACACGCTTCGTCAGGTCGTCTAGCAACCAGCCGAGCCCCGTGTTCTGCGCCATGGTCCCTTCTCCCCCTGCGTCGCTCCCCCTGGCTGGAGGATCTGACCTGCCAGCCTTCCCCACCTCCGGCGTCCCGGCAAGCATGATGGGGACATGGCACAGAAGATGACCGATGAACAATGGCGGGAGTTCGTCTCGCACGGCACCCGCACCGGCAAGCTGTCCACCGTCCGGGCGGACGGCAGCCCGCACGTGGCGCCGATCTGGTTCGTCCTGGACGGGGACGACCTGGTGTTCAACACCGGCAAGGACACTGTCAAGGGGCGCAATCTGGCACGCGACGGGCGCGTGGCGCTGTGCGTGGACGACGACCGGCCGCCGTTCGCCTTCGTCGTCCTGCAGGGCCGTGCCGAGCTGATCGAGGACATCGGGCAGGTGCGGCACTGGGCGGCCCGCATCGGCGGCCGGTACATGGGTGAGGACCGGGCCGAGGAGTTCGGTGAGCGCAACGGCGTGCCGGGCGAACTGCTGGTCAGGGTCAGGATCGCCAAGGTGTTGGCGCACGCCGCTGTGGCCGACTGAGACTCCGGGCGCCGCCGGGGCACGTCATCCCACCGAGTCGAGCAGCCGGGCGGTATGCCTCCGCCCGGCGTACTCGACGAGGCGAATCAGCACCTCCTTCCCCGAGTCACGGTCCCGTGCGTCACACAGCACCACGGGAGTCCCACGGTCGAGGTCCAGGGCCCGTGAAACGTCGTGCGCGCCGTATGTTCGTGCGCCGGCGAAGCAGTTGACGGCCACGACGAACGGAATGTGGCGGTGCTCGAAGTAGTCCACGGCGGGGAAGCAGTCCTCGAGCCGCCGGGTGTCCGCGAGGACGACGGCGCCAAGGGCTCCCTGTGACAGCTCGTCCCACAGGAACCAGAAACGGTCCTGCCCCGGCGTCCCGAAGAGGTACAGGGAAAGGCCGGATCTGATGGTGATGCGGCCGAAGTCCATCGCGACCGTCGTCGTGACCTTCCGGTCCACGCCCTCGATGTCGTCGACCGACTGGCCGACTTCGCTGAGGAGTTCTTCGGTACGCAGCGGCCGGATCTCGCTGACCGCGCCGACCAGAGTGGTCTTGCCGACGCCGAAGCCTCCCGCGACCAGGATCTTCAGTGCCATGGCGGTGGTGTCACCGGTACCGCCGGGCTCACCGGCCACCGGGGACCGGCCGGGCACGGTGGCCTCGCTGGCCCTGCTGGCCTCACTGGTCTCACTGGTCTCACTGGTCTCACTGGTCACAGCAGCCTTGTCGGTCACAGCGCCGTCGACGGCGTCAGAGCGCTCGGAGCCCATCGATCACCTCTCGCAGGATCTTCTCGTCAGGTAGCTGGGCGGGTGGCACGGGCCGGTGCACGGTGACGCGGCCGCCCTCCACGAGGTCGCCGAGCAGCACCCTGACCACGCCCACGGGCAAGTCGGCACCGGCCGCGAGTTCAGCGACGGACTGGGTCTCGATGCGGCACAGCGCGATGAGCGCCCGGTGTTCCGGACCGAGCGCGGCGTCCTCGCCCGGTCCGGTGACGGCGTCCTCGAGGGTGACGAGCGCGATCAGGTCGAAGCGCACACCGCTGGGGCCCGGTCGCGTCCGTCCGCCCGTCATCGCGTACGGGCGGACCAAAGGGCCGGCTTCGGTGTCGTACCAGTGGCTTCCGTGCCGGTCTGCGGCACCGCTCCTGTCGTCGGTCATGGCCGGTGTCCGCCTCGGTCACCCGGAGCCCGGCGGTTGCCCGGCGAAGCGCGCCGGGGTGTGCAGGTGTTCACCGACGCGCTTGACCATGCGTGCCATCTCGTACGCGACCAGGCCGATATCGGCCGTGACCGTGCTGAGCACGGCGAGGCAGGATCCGTCGCCCGCGGCGGCCACGAACAGGAAGGCGTCGTCCATTTCGACCATCGTCTGGCGTACGCCGCCGACTCCGAAGTGCCGGCCGGCGCCCTTCGCGAGACTGTGGAACCCGGAGGCGACGGCGGCCAGATGCTCGGCGTCCTCGCGGGTGAGCGCCGTGGAGGCGCCCACCGCGAGTCCGTCGTTGGACAGCACCACCGCGTGCCGTATGTCGGCGACGCGCAGCACCAGATCGTCCAGCAGCCAGTCGAGTTCGCCGGACCGCCCGGCGGTGCGACTCGATTCCCGGATCATGAGGGCTCTCCTTCGCTGCGGTCACTGCTTCTGGGGGACCCGTCCGGGTCGGGTACGGCTCCGATGACGCCCGGCAGTCGGCCCCCGCCACGCGCCCAGCCGTCCCGGTAGGCGGCGATGCGGTCTCGTACGTGTTCGGCGCTGCGCTCGTCGTCGTGCCGAGCGTGCGCCGCCTGGGGTTCTGGAGGCGGCGGCCCGTGGCGCAGCTGGGGGGCGAGGCTTGCCTGGCGCACACGGCGCGGGAGTTCGTCCCCGAGGTCCGCGGGGCTGCCGTCGGGTGTCCCGGGTGGCGCGCCGTTCGTGTGCTTGCGCAGGTGGAGCGCGGCGACACCGGGGGGTGACGGTGTGGGCGCGGGTCCGTCCGTCGACGGGCCGAGCATGGGGTGTGCGGCCGCGTCGGCCAGGGGGGTGCTCGGGGCTGCCGCCCCGCCCACGCGCGCGTAGGCGGCAGCCGTCGGCTCGGCCACCTCTCCGTGCTCGTGGTGGCCTGTGCGCGCGTACCAGTGCTCACGGTCTTCTGTGGGGCGCGCGGCAGGAGGCGGGGCGGTACCACTGTGCAGCAGTGCGGTCGGCAGCAGGACGACGGCGGTGGTGCCGCCGTACGGCGAGGTCCGCAGGTGCACCTTGATGCCGTGCCGTGCCGCGAGTCTGCTCACTACGAAGAGACCCAGTTGGTCGCTGTCGAACAGGTCCAGGGCTTCGGACTGCGTGACACGGCGGTTGGCTTCGTCGAGGGTGTCGGTGCCCATGCCCAGTCCGCGGTCCTCGACCTCCAGGGCGTATCCGTTGCCCACGGGTTCGCCGCTGACGCGCACCTTGGTGTGGGGCGGTGAGAACTGCGCCGCGTTCTCGACGAGCTCGGCGAGCAGGTGGGTGAGGTCGGCGACCGCCGCGCCCACGATCTCGGCGGCAGTCAGTTGGCGTACCTCCACGCGCGCGTAGTCCTCGACTTCCGAGACGGCGGCGCGGACCACGTTCGTCAGCGGTACCGGCAGCCGCCAGGCGCGGCCGGGTGCGGCCCCGGAGAGGATGATCAGGCTTTCCGCGTGCCGTCGCATGCGGGTGGTCAGGTGGTCGAGGCGGAACAGGTCGCTCAGTTCGTTCGGGTCGTCGGCCCTGCGTTCCATGGTGTCGAGCAGGCCGAGCTGCCGGTGGACGAGGACCTGGCTGCGGCGGGCGAGATTGACGAAGACTCCGGAGATGCCGCTCGCGAGTTCGGCGCGCTCGACGGCGGCGCGCAGTGCGGCGCGGTGCACCGTGCCCAGCGCCTCGACGACCTGGCCCGTCTCGTCCTCGGCGGACGGCCCCTGCGGTGCTTCGGCGTGGATGTCGATCTCCTCGCCCGCCCGCAGCTTCCGCATGGCGTGCGGGAGTTGGCGGCGGGCGATCTCCAGGGCCCGGTTGCGCAGCCCGACGAGTTCCACGACCAGGCCGCGGCCGATGCGTACGGAGATGACCAGCGAGGCGACTACGGCGGCGAGGCCGAGGAACACGGCCGCCCCGGCAGCCGTGAACACTCCCCGGGTCAACGGGTCGGCCCGGTCGGCGGCGCCCCGGGCAGCGCGCTCGGCGATGTCGTGCTGGGTGTCCAGTACCGCGGCGTGGCCGGTGTCCCACGTGCGGGCCGGAGCCGCTTCCAGCGCCTGCCTGCCGGGCTGGGCGACGAGCACCTTGTCCTCGGCGGCCGACACGTCGGCGTACGCGGTACCTGCCGCGAGGCGCTGCCACGCGGCCCGTTCGGGTCCTCGCAGGTCCGTCACGGCCGCCTCGACGAGGGTCCGCCGGGTGTCCGCCGCTCCGGTGAACCTGCGCAGCCGCTCGCCGTCGAGTGTGCCCGCGAGCCGTGCGCTCGCCAGCAGCGCGTCCTCGCGCGCCAGCATCTCTCCCGCCCTCGAGAATTCGAGCAGTACGCGCGCGTGGGAGCCCGATTCGCCGTCCTGGACACCGGAGAGGGCACCGCCGACGTTGAAGGCGGCCGTGATGGTCTTCGTGTACTGGCCGTACGCGTCGTCCCATCCGCTGCGGCGGTCGAGGACGGAAGTACGCACCGTACGCAGCCGTTCGGCTCCTGTGACGAACGCGTCCAGCCGGTCGGCCACAGGCGCGGGAAGACCTGCTCCGTCGGCCACGGTGTTGCCTTTGCCGAGGCGCAGCTTCGCCACCGCCCGGTCCGTGCGGGCAGCTTGCTTCGTGAGGGCGGTTTCGCGGTCGGCGGCGGGTTCGGTCGCGTACCGCACGGCGTCGACGCGTTCGGCCTGGAGCGCGGAGACGGCCGCTTCCACGGGCGCGCGCACCGCGGAGTCCACTTGCTGCGCCTGTCGCAGTCCCGCGACGTCCTGGGCCGTGCTGACCGTCGCGAACGCCCACAGGGCGAGAAGCGAGACGACCGGGACCATGAGGAGGCAGACGACCTTGGCCCGCACGGTGCGCGGGCGCAGTCGCCATCGCGCCGCGTGCGAGGGCGGCTTCGGCGGGCCGTCGTCGCGGCCCCCTGCCGCGGCGAGGTGCTCGTGGGCGGGCGGGCCCGCGTGGGCGCGGCGGCCGCGGGTGCGCGGTGCGCTCGCGGGCGGCGTGCTCGTTGGTGGCGTGCTCGTGGACGGTGTGCCGGTTTCGGGGGTGCTCCGGGGTATGTGCATGGCCTCCTCGCTCGGAAGGGTTCACGACGTGTGTCGCCCGGCCGTCGGCGGCCCGCGTCCGCTACGGGGCGGTGTGCTCGACGGGGCGCTGGGCGGAAACGGAGGCCGCGCGTTCACCGGCGCTCGGGGACAGCGCGACGAACGCCGAGGTCAGGAACAGGTAGGAGCCGAGGCCAACGGCGAGCGGGAAGATGAACTGCATCGTCGAGGCCCCCGGCAGTTCGGCGGTCGAGGACGTGACGCGCACGCTCACGGCGAGCATGCCGGTGTAGTGCATGCTGCTCACGGCCCCGCCCATGACGAGTGAGGCGCCGGCCACCGCCATGGGCGACTTGATGTTCAGGGCGGCCCACAGCGCGGCGGTGGCCGCGACCACGGCGATCACGACGGACAGCGCGACCAGCATCGGGTCGTAGCGCACGTCGCCGTGCAGCCGCAGCGCGGCCATGCCCAGGTAGTGCATGCTCGCGACCCCGAGTCCGGTGGTCAGCCCGCCGAGTACGAGCGCACGTCCGCGCTCGCGGCCGTAGCCGACGGCGAACACTCCCATGCCGACGACGAGCATGGCGACGAGCAGACTCAGGAGTGTCAGCGGCACGTCGTAGCGGATCTGTGTGCCGCTCACACCGAAGCCGAGCATCGCGACGAAGTGCATCGTCCAGATGCCCGTGCCGATCGCGGAGGCGGCGGTGACGAGCCAGTTGCGGCGCGAGCGACCCGAGGCGCCGAGGGCGCGGACGGTGCACTGCAGTCCGAGGGCCGCGCCGACGCACGCCATGGCGTACGACAGCACGGGGGTCAGCCAGCCGAAGGTGGCGTGGTCCAGGTGTCCCATGGCCCAGGGACGCTAGTCCCGGTGGGGGCGCACAACCGGGGCGCATTTCGAAAGCTGCCGCGGATATTTCGAAAGCTGCTGTGATGCGACACCCGATGTCGTTGAACGATCGCGCAGAAGGTGCGCGTCAGGGTGCGCATGCGTGATCGTCACGCGGCAGGTGCGGAATCATGGCCCGCATGACCGATGACCACACGCACGTCCAAGAGTTCTTCACGGCACGTGCCGCCGACTGGGACAGCCGCTTTCCGGACGACGGCCCCGCGTACCGCGCGGCCGTGGCCGAGCTCGGCCTGCGACCGGGCAGCCGCGTTCTGGACGCGGGGTGCGGAACCGGCCGTGCCCTGCCTGCGCTCAGGGACGCCGTGGGGCCCACAGGGGCCGTTCTCGCGGCGGATCTCACCCCGGCGATGCTCGCGGCCGCCACGCGGGCGGGCAGGGCGGCTCACGGGCAGCTGCTCCTCGCCGACGTGGCGCGGCTGCCGGTGCGCACACACTCTCTGGACGCCGTGTTCGCCGCGGGTCTGATCGCGCATCTGCCCGATCCGGCCGTGAATCTCCGGGAGTTGGCGCGGGTGGTGCGGCCGGGTGGGCTGCTCGCGCTGTTCCACCCGATCGGCCGGGCCGCGCTCGCGGCCCGGCAGGGACGTCAGATCACGCCCGGTGACCTGCGCGCGGAGGCCAACCTCCGGCCGCTGCTGTCCGGTTCGGGCTGGCGGATGACGTCGTACGTCGACGAGGACGCCCGATTCCTCGCGCTGGCCGTGCGCGAGAGCTGAGGCCGACCGGCAGGCGTCCGCGCAGGGCGCGCCGCACGCCTGGGCAACGCCTCGCCGCTACCGGGTCGCCTCTGCCCCGGCGACCGCCGCGGCGAAGGCCGCCGGGTTGTCCAGCATGACGTTGTGTCCGGCGTCCGGCACATTGACGACCCGGACTCCGGACGCCACCAGCTCGTCATGGCCCAGGAGTTCACCACTCGACGCGCCCTGGAGATACACCCGCTCCACGGAGAGCCCCATCAGCATCGCGCGCATCATGGGGCTCGTCCCCTTGACGAGCCCGGTCGCGCTGCGGTGCAGCGCGCGCGGGTCGGCCAACCGCAGGGTCGCGGCCCACAGCGGGCCCACCCGCTCCAGCACACGCGCGTGCCCGTCGTTCACGAAGTGCGCTTCTTCGTAGGCGGCGATTCCGCTGCTGCCCGCGGTCTGTGGCGGGTGCGGGTCGAGGTTGGCCTCCGTGAGGACCAGGCGTGACACCAGGTCGGGCCGGCGGTGGGCGAGGACGATGGCGACGGAGCCGCCCATGCTGTGCGCGACGATGTCCGCCTCACGTACCGCGGCCGCGTCCAGGGCTGCCGCCAGCGCGTCCGCGTGATCCTCCAGGGTGTAGCCGAAGTCGGCAGGGCGGTCGCTCAGGCCGTGACCCGGCAGGTCCACGAACAGCGATCTGCGTCCCGCGAGTTCGGGCCGCGCGGCGATATGGGCGTGGTAGGCGGCCGATGCCGCGCCGAGCCCGTGGACGTACACACACGCGGGATCGCTGCCCTCGGCCTCGGTCCAGCGAATCCGGCTTCCCCGCACATCGAACGGCGCGTCGCGCATGGACATGCCTCTCCCCCTCCGCCGCTCTGACCTCACCACTCGCCGTGGCACTGCCGGAGAGAGTACATCAACGAATACATCGCCACCGTAGTATGGCGGCCCCGATGTACACCGCAGGTGCGGCAGAATACGGGCATGCTGGAACTCGCCATCCTCGGATTCCTCTACGACAACTCGTTGCACGGCTACGAGTTGCGCAAGCGCATCACGGCCCTCACCGGGCATGTGCGCCCGGTCGCGGAGAGCACGCTCTACCCGGCCATCAAACGGCTCGAGAAGGCCGGTCTGCTGGCCCGTGAGACCCAGCCCGGCGCCGTCGCCGCGCCCCGTCACGTCCTGAGCCTCAGCGACGCCGGCAGGAGCGAACTGCGCCGCCGTCTCGCGGAGCCCGCGCGGGCGGACATCACCGACGAGAACCGCTGGTTCACGGTGCTCGCCTTCTTGCGTCACCTGGGCGATGCGGGCGCCCAGGCCGCCGTGTTGCGGCGCCGCCTCGACTTCCTTCAGGAACCGTCCAGCTTCTTCTACGAGGGCGATCGCCCGCTGCGCGCCGAGGAGTTGGACGATCCCTTCCGCCAGGGGATCCTCACCATCGCGCGCGCCACGAGCCGGGCGGAACTCGCCTGGCTGCGCAAGACCCTCGCGTCACTCGGCTGACGTCGCCGGCACCGCCGTCAGTCCGCCTGCGGCGCCGCCGACGGGTCCACGTGGCGCACCGGGCAGCCGCGCACGCCCGGGACAGGGCGGGTGCCGAGCTCGTCGACCCGGTAGCCGTGCGGGTAGCCCTTGATCTCGCGGTTCTGCCGGGCGTAGTGCGGGGTGGTGCGCGGCGGCAGCAGACGCACGGCACGGCCGCGCAGCCGCACCGCGCGCCGGACCAGCGTCCTGGTGAGCGCGTGCGGCTGTTCGTAACCGAAAGCCTTCAGCAGCGAATCGTCGAGAAGAGCGACGGTGGCGGTGCGCAGGACGGGCGCCAAGGGGCGGGGATACCAGGAGGCCATCAGGTCGACGGTCGCGTCGGAGACCCTGCGCGCTCCCTCGTCCCATCCGAAGTGGGCCTCTTCGTAGGAGTCGAGGCATTCGGCGAACTCTTCGTAGGAGCCCGGGATGTCTTTGACACCCAAGCGCTCTCCAAGAGTGCGGTAGTACACGGCGGACGCTGCGGCCTCGTGCTGTGAGAACCTGCGCCATCCGTAGGCGTCGATCCACCTCTTGGGCGTGACCACGAACGTGCACAGTACGTACCGCATGTCGTCGTCGCTGATGTCGTAGCTCCGGTGCATCTGGTTGATGCGCCGGACCGCCGTGCGCCCCACGTCGCTGTCGAAGCCGTGCTCGACGATCGCGTCGAGAAGCAGGGCCGTGTCGTCGTACCGCTTCTGCGTGCGGTCCGTCAGCTCCGCGGTCCGTGCGAGCAGGCGGCCGATGCTCGGGACGGCGTACGTGCGGTACAGGGCGAGCTCCAGGGCGCGGGTGTAGTCCCAAGGGAACTCGTACACCGCGGAGAGGCGATAGATCGTCAGGAAGTCCTTCTCCGGGTCCAGACGCCGGATCTGCTGAAGCCGGTCGTAACGCTTCACCACGCGGTCCCCCTTTTGTCGCCGCATCTCCAACTCTACGTTGGGGAACTGGAGATGAGCCGGGTAGCGGAGGGATCCACTCGGGGGAAGGCGGTCCAGATGTTCGACCGAATCCGCAGGCTGTGGCGCAGGGGCGACCAGGCGCGTACGGACAAGGCGGCGCAGCCGGAAAAGCCGCGCCCGCACAACCTCTTCGAGGCGGCCGCCGTCTATGTGGCGGCGTGCGCCGAGGACGATCAGGACCGGGTCGACGAGGCCGCGGGATGGGTGTCTCCGGAGGCGCTGTCCTTCGGCGTGAGCGAACTCGCCTGCCGTGCCGTCATCGCGCTCGCCCGGGAGCACGACGAGTCACCGCGCGACGTGGCACGTACGCTCCTCGGCCTGCCTGCCGCGTGACATCCGCCAGAAGGACGCGCGGCACGACAGACAGACGAAGTGCGAACGCGCACTGGGCATGACAGGGAGCGCGGGCGGTGGCTCCGGCGGCGTACGAGCGGATTTTCCTGGTCATCCACCTCTCGACGACTTCATGGACCAGTGGTTAGGGTGCGCCGACGGAGGATGAAGTGGCCAGTGAGGGGGAGGCCGGCATGGCCGGGACGGACGACGCCGTCGCCATCGACGACGACGCGCTGTACGTACTGACGGCGGTCCTTCTGACGCCCGCGAAGTTCCCCAGCGTGCTCGGCGACGACTACCCGGAAGCGTGTGCGGCCCTGGGGCTGCCCCCGCTGGCCGCCGGCTACGGGCTGGTGCTCGGCCAGGACAGCGCCGGTGCGCGCTGGACCGTCGTCACCGATGACGTGTCCCTCGTCGCTGTGGCGATCGCCTCGTGGGACTGCGGCATGGAGTACGACCTGTCGCCCGGTGAACGCACCGTGGTCGCCGCGCTGCCCGGGTGGCCACTCGCGGTGGCGGTGGCGGCCCCTGGGGTGCCCGCGCCGCACGACCCCGCACCGGATCCCGAGCAGCCGGACCTGGCCCCGCTCGCCCCACCCCAGTCGGACACATGGGGGCCCGCCCAGCGCCGGCTGGGCGCCGACGAGATAGCCCTCCAGTGGGCGGCGTGGCGCGAGCAGATCGACGACGCGGACTTCTTCACCACGGACGGCGGCGCCGAGGAGGCCGGGCCCTCTGACGGCACGCGGCCAGAACCCACCGTCGGCGAGGAGAGCACCGAGGGCCCGACATCCGAGCCGTTGACCGGCGTACGACGTGTCCTCGCGGAGGTGCGTGCCTACGTGGACACGCCCCCGCCGCTCGGGCGGGTGCGGTCGTCGTTCGCGTCCGGTGAGGCGCGCACCTTGCGTGCCGACGGCCCTGGCTGGTCCATGGTCGCCAGGACCGACGACATCGCGTTCGTCCTGCTCGACGAGGAGCCCGGAGAGGTGCTGCCGGTGGGGCGCGGGCCCGAGTTGCCGGGGCTGCTCGAAGCGCTCGACCAGATGGCCGTGCGCCCGGCCTGAGGCACGCGTCCCGCTCGTCCGCGGGCGGGTTTCGCTTGTCCGCCGAGTGGTGCCCCGGCGCCCCTTCGAAGGCGTCCGTTCAGCTGCGTTACGCCTCGGCTGTCAGGCCGTTTCATCTGCCCTGCCGTCAGCCCCGCTTCGCCTCCACAAGGAGCGCGGCCGCAGCTGTGTCGGGGTCCGTGTGGCCACGCAGGGCGGAGAGTTCATCGCGCCACGTCTGCTCCGACGAGATCGTCTGCCCTGCCGCGCTCACCAGCGCGAGGGCCATCACTCCCGCGACGGGAGTGCCGCGTTCACGCAGCATGCGGGCAGCGGCAAGCAGGGCCTCCCGCGCGCGTGGGCCATCGATGTCGAGATACAGGTCGCTCCCATGGGGCAGGCGGTCGGGCCGCTCCTCGACCAGGAGCAGCAACTTCTCCCAGCGCTCCGGGTCGTACTGTCCGTGCCGCAGGGCGGCGAGCGACGCCTCCCACAGGAGACGGGCCGCCTCGCGCGCCAAACCGACGGTGTGCAGGGTCGCAGCGAGTGCGTCGGCGGCGGGCAGGGTTGCGGCCGGGCCCCGCCGCACCCGCAGTGCGCCGGCGACGCCCGCGAGACGGCGCAGCGCGTCGGCCCGCACCTGTGGGTCCTGCTGGCCCGCCCGTCCTTGGAGCGCACGGAAAACATTCGTGAGGACGGACTCGGCGACCGGCCCGGGCGGGAAGTGCGCCAACTCCTGTGCCGCGACGCTCCGCAGGCGCAGGCCGCGCCCTGGATCGACGACAAGGTCCGCCACGGCCCGCATCGCGTCGCCGGACTCCGGAGTGAGCCATCCCGGCAGGACCCGGCACGCGGCGACGACGGTGTCGTCGCCGCCCTCGCGTACTAGGCGCGCGAGGAAGGAACGGTAGGCGGCGGACGCGGAGTCGGGCACAGGCCCCACGCGCGCGTGGATGATGGCATCCCGGACAGCGGGCTCCGCGACTCCCCTGGTCAGTCGATCGGCCATCTCCGGGCGGTCGATGGCGGCAAGCAGCAGCCGGGCCACGACGGCATGCACGTCGCGATGCTGCCCGGGTGCGTCCCAGACCGCGACAAGGGCGGCGAACGCGGCTTCATCAGTGAGCGTTCCCAGCGCTCGTGCGGCTTCCTTGCGAGAGCCGACCGGAGCGTCCGGCGCGCAGGCCACGGGCGTGAGCAAGCCGATTGCCTCGCTGTCGGGCAGGGTGTCCAGGAGACCCCGCAGGGCGGCCATGGCTGCGCGTCCGCGTACACCCCCCGTCGCTGCGTGGCGCAGCAGGAGGTCACGGAGCGGTTCCTGCTCCGGAGTCACGCTGTCGTGGGCCGCGGACCGGTCGGCCCGCAGCGTGCCGGTGGCCGGGCCGAGCGCGATGAGAGCCGCGGCGGCGACCGGCTGGGGCGCGGAGTCGGCCAGGGCGGCGAGCAACCGCGTGTCGTTGAGATACGCGACCGCGTCGGCGCGCGTGCGCAGGGCGGCTTGGCCGTCCTGCGCCACGCGGGCGTGGTGCAGGCCCCATGCGTGGCGCTGTTCGGGGAGCCAGCGGCCGGTGGTTGCTGGGCTCAGCCTGGGGGTCCAAGGGGTGGGGCGTGGGCGCACGCGGCCCTTCATGCCTTGCTGGGCGGCCGTCAGGATGTCGTGCATGAGGTCGGTGCGGCGAGTGGTGGCCGTGCGCAGGATCAGGGGCACGGCCGCGAACGAGGCGTCGATGCCGATCAGTTCGGCGGTGCGCTGTTCGCGGACGCCGGCCGGTGCCACCCATGCGGCCGCGGCGCGGGCCGCGAGGTCCGGGTCGTCACCCTCGACCGCCGTGTGCCGTACCAGCGCGTCGAGTTCGGGCAGGGCGGCCAGGTGCGGTGCCAGGAGTTCGGCCAGGCAGGTGCGGGTTTCCGCATGCGTGCGGGCGTGCGGGCGTGTGGCGTTCCAGACGGCACGCGCCGTCGATTCGTCGAGGGTCAGAGGGCGGACGGGTCCGCCGGAGCGGGGGTCGCAGACCACCTGGCAGAGGAGTTCCACGGTGTGCGCGGTCCGGCTCCCGCTGCCGCCGACCGCCGCAAGGTGGGTGACGCGGCGCAGCAGGGTCTCGGCTGCGCCCAGGGTGCGTGAGGTGGAGTCGCGGGACTGGACGGTGGTGAGGACCGCGTCACGGAGCACGCGGTCCGGCAGCGCGGCGAGCAGGCGCGCGGGGGCGCCCGCGAGTTGTTCCAAGGCAGCGCGGCGTACTTCGTCCTGGTCGTGCCAGGCTCGCTCGCAGTCGGTCGCGATGCGCGCGAACTCGTCCGGGTCGCCCTCGAGTTCGGCGCAGGCGAGCAGCGCGGGTCAGGCCAGGGCTCGGAGATGGGATCGGTGCCGCTCGGTGAGGGCGCGCAGGAGCGGTTCGCCCTCGGCGAGCGGGAGGACGGTGGCGAGCCGGGACACGGCCAAGTCGCGGCGTGTCCGCTTCAGCAGAGGCCGGACGACGCGGGTCCGGTCGGTCGGCTCCAGTGCGGCGAGCGTGGGCAGCGGGATGCCGTACACGGCACGCGACCGCGCTGTACGTTCCGCCACGAGGCGGCCGCGTTCCGGTACGGGCAGCAGCGCGAGCAGGCCGTCCGGAGTGACGTCCAGGCGTCCCTGGCTGCCCAGGCGGGCGCGCGCCGCCGGGCAGCGCCGTGCGAGTTCGGCCAGGTCGGCGGGCGGCAGTGTGCGCAGGGCGCGCCGCCCGGCGGGTGGCAGCGGTCCTGCGGGCAGCGTGACCTCGAGGGGTGTTCCGTCGGGGTTGGGCGGCGCGGCACGCAGCACGTCGAGCATCTGGGCGGGGCGTCGCAGCAGGATGCGGACGGCCGCGCCGGTGAGGAGGTTGGGCTCTTCCTTCAGGAGCAGCAGGGCGGCCTCGGGATCGCGTCGCGCCGCGAGGCTCGCGAGTGCCCGGTAGCCGCGCGTGAGCCGGTGGCGGTGGTGGTCGGTGGCGTCTTGCAGGCGCGCGGTTATCAGGTGCGCCAACGGCACTGGGGCGGTGCGGGCCAGGGCGTGGAGCACGCCCTGGGGAGGGTCGAGGCGGGGCAGCCAGGCGGCGACGGTTTCGGTGGGGCACGCGGGCAGGAGGAGGGCCGCTTCCCGGGCTCCGAACCGCTCGTGCACGGTGGGCAGAAGTTGTCCGGCGAGGGTGTCGCGGCGGCTGAGTCGCAAGACGCGGTACGTCTCGTGCCGTGCCGCGGCGACGGGGCTCAGCGCGAGCTGTTCCAGGGCCTTGGTGTCCACGGGCAGCCGGATGGCCGCGGAGAGGGCACGGCGGCGCAGCAGAGGGTCGGTCAGTGCGGTGGCGACCGCGGTGAGGTCGCGGCGGGCGACGGCGAGGAAGAGGGCTGTGTGGCGTTCGTCCGAGGTCCCGGCGTCGAGGGTTCGGTGCAGGGCGGCGTACGCGGGCGGGGCCAGGGCCCGGGCATAGCGCGCGAGGGCGCTCATCCGGGCCGGGAAGGGAAGGGGGTCGAAGTGGGCTCTGAGCCAGGCCGCGGTCAGGGGCGCGGGAGCGCTCCGGGGCGGGGTCGGGGACTGCGGCGTGTGCGGCTGGGGCGCGTCGTATCGGGCCATCAGCGATCACCGTGGGATCGCTGGGCCTCCTTTCCGGAAGTCATGGACGACATGGTCACGGGCGGGCGTCCGCCGTCGCAATGGGTTTTCCGATCCACACGGGTTCCTCTGGTCCGCATGGGTCTTCCCGGTCGGCATGGGCCTTGCCGCCTGGCACGGGTCTTTCCGCTCCGCATGAGTCCGCCCGCTCAGCACGGCTCTTCCTGCATCCGCCCGCGGGACGGCATCTGGCTGCTCCGCGGGCGCCGCGTGGTCCTGGTCGGGGTGCGGGGTGGTCGCGCGGGGTGCGTGATCTTCTTGGCCCCGGGACCCCGGGGCCTTCGTGGGCTCAGGCTGCTGGCCTTCGGCCGAGTCCCTTGCCTGGTCGGTGAGCCGTGGCGGCTCAGCGGCCGAGCTCCTTGCGGGTGACGCGGCGCAGCCTGCGCCGCTGCCCGGAGTCGAGCGTCAGATAGGCCGCCGCCGGGACGCCGAGCACGATCAGGAACGCGACCCACCAGGGCAACCAGATCAACAGGATGAGCCCTGCCGCCACGCCTCCCGCGGCGATCTTCGCCTTCTTCGACATGTCCGTCGCCTCCTTCACGGCTGGTGCCGCTCTCTGTCTTGAGAAACGGGATCGGACCGCGCCCAGTTCCGGGGCGCGACCCTGACCGATCCCTGACGTACGACCCTTACTCGACCCTGAGAGGTTCGCCCACCTCGTGCATGTGGCGAAGGACCTGCCGGTAGGAGTCGACGGGCCCGGTCTCCGCGTAAGACATACCCACAGCATGACAGTGCGCGCGGACCAAGGGCTGGGCCAGCCGCAGATGCGGCCGGGGCATGCTCGGGAACAGGTGGTGCTCGATCTGGTAGTTCAGTCCGCCGAGGAGCCAGTCGGTGAGGGCGCCGCCGCGGATGTTCCGGGAGGTGAGGACCTGCCGCTTCAGGTGGCCCCAGCGCTCGCCGCCGGGGTCGGGCATCTCCATGCCCTTGTGGTTGGGGGCGAAGGCCATGCCCAGATGCAGGCCGAAAAGTGCCTGGTGGAGGGCGGCGAAAGCGAGCGCGTGGCCCAGTGGCATCGCGGTCAGCAGAAGTGTCACGTAGCCCACGAGATGCACCACCAGGAGGGGGCCTTCGACGGCTCGTTCGCGCGGGCTCTGACGGCGCAGGTCGCGGAAGCCGTAGACCTTCATGGCGATGCCTTGCAGCAGTGTCAGGGGGAAGAACAACCACGCCTGGTTGCGGGTGAGCCAGCTGCGGAAGCCGGCGCGGAGCCTGGCCTGCTTCGCGGTGAACACCAGGATGTCGGCGGCGACATCGGGGTCCTTCTCGATGTGGTTGGGGTTGGCGTGGTGCCGGTTGTGCTTGTCGTTCCACCAGCCGACGCTCATGCCCAGGAGCAGGTTGCCGTGGACGAGGCCGATGAGACGCGCCACCGCGCGGTTGCCGGTTATTTGGGCGTGCCCGGCATCGTGTCCGATGAAGGCGGTGCGGGCGCACAACACGGAGAGCACGGGCGCCAGGAGCAGCACCCACCAGGTGTGCCCGAGGGCGAACAAGCCCGTGCACACGCCCACCAGGGCTGTGGCATTGACAGCCATGCTGCGCGCGTACCAGCCCGTGCGCCGGTCGAGCAGCCCCCGGTTCTTGATGGTGCGCAGGAGCGGCGCGAAGTCGCTCCCGGAGGGGTGCCGAGCGGGGTGCCGTGCGGTGACATCAGTGGGGCGTTCCGCGACGGCTGCGGCAGCCTGGGGCATGGCGAGGGTCTCCGGTCTCCGTGAGGATGCGCTGACCTCAGAAAACGTACGGATCTGTGACCTTCGGCAACCATGGCGCCACCACCCGTGTTCAGCCGGGGGGAAGCGCCCGCGCAGAGGGGTGCTGGGTACACCCCGCCCGCACGGAGGGGCGCCGAGCCCTCTTCCGGAGAGTGAGTCAGATCACCCCATAGGCGACCCTCAGGAGAGAGATCGCGATGTATCCTCGGGCGCTCCGGTCTCATTAGTCAAACTTGAGGAATGCGCCATCGCTGTGCACAGGCTCTCCGCTGTCACCCCCTCCGAGAACTCTGAACTGTCCCGTTGCTCCGTCGTGTTCGTGCCCGGCGACCCCGGGCGCACGGGTCACGTCGCGTTCTGGCAGGCCGACGGCGCCACCCCGCCCGGGGCGACATCGGCGACCGTCGGCGAGCTGACCGTCGCCACGCCCGGCGCCGACGGAATCCACGTCGGCGTCGTACCGGCGTCGCTGCTGCCGGTCGGCGCCGCGCTGCCCGTCCTCACGCGCGCGAGGGCGGCGTCCGGCGCGCACCCCACCGCCGTGTTCTGGGGCACGGCGGCTGTGCTCGCCCTGCAACTGGCCGCCCGCGGACTGCTGTTGCCCGGACTCACCGACAGCGACCACGACGCCTGGCGCGCGGGCCCGTTGAGCACCGAGGACCTGCGCAGGCTGCGCGACCTCGCCGCCGCGATGCCGCCCGCCGCCCATGCCGTCCCCCTCGACGCCGGCCCGCCGGCGCGACTGCCGGCACCGGAGCGACTGCTGCGCCAGTTCCTGGACGCGGTCGCCGACACGCTGCCCCGCTCCCCCGCAGCCGTGGCGGCCGCCGGGCATCGAGCGTTCGCCTCGCCGGAGCCCCAGCACGTGCCCGCACAACGCGCCTGGGCGACCGACGTCGCCGCGGGTCACGACGCCGGGGTGCGGATCTCGCTGCGTGTCGAGGTGCCCGGCCTCGTGTCGGACACCTCCGAGGAAACCCGGCTGCCGTTCCGGGCCGTCGTCCAGGTCCACAGCGTCAGCGACCCGTCGCTCGTCGCGGACGCCGCCGAGGTATGGGCCGGTTCCGGCGCCGCCGGGGCGTTCGGGCCGCGCGCCCGGATGGATTCCCTGCTGGCACTGCGGCGCGCCACGCGCGCGTGGGCACCCCTCGGGCCGCTCCTCTCGGCGCCCGTGCCGGACGCGATCGAGCTCGCCGACGAGGAGGTCACCGAGCTTCTGGGCGAGGGGGCGCGCATGCTCGCCGTGGCCGGCGTGGACGTGCACTGGCCCAGGGAACTCGCCCGCAGCCTCACCGCCCGCGCGGTCATCGGCCCCGACGACCCCGAGGGCTCCGACAGCGGCAGCGAGAAGGGTCCGGGGAAGCTTGGGTCGGACGCGCCGTCGCACCTCTCCGCCGACGCGCTGCTGGCCTTCAACTGGCGCTTCGCGCTGGGCGACCAGGAGTTGACCCGCGAGGAGCTCGACCACCTCGCGGAGGCCAGCCGGCCCGTGGTGCGCCTGCGCGACCAGTGGGTGCTCATCGACCCCGACGAGGCGCGGCGCGCCCGAACTCAGCAGGACCACAAGGTCACCCCCATCGACGCGTTGAGCGCCGCGCTGACCGGCACAACGGAGGTGCAGGGCCGCCGCGTCGACGTCGAACCCACGGGCTGGCTCGCGACCCTGCGTGAGCGCCTGGCGGATCCCGAGGGCATGGACCCCGTCGGGCAGCCCGCGGCGCTCGCCGCCGACCTGCGCGACTACCAGTTGCGGGGCCTCAACTGGCTGGCCCGGATGACGTCTTTGGGGCTCGGCGGATGCCTCGCCGACGACATGGGGCTCGGCAAGACCATCACCCTGATCTCGCTGCATCTGCACCGCCAGAGCGACGAGACGACCGCGGGCCCCACCCTCGTCGTCTGTCCGACCTCGCTCATGGGCAACTGGCAGCGGGAGATCGAGAAGTTCGCGCCCGGCACGGCCGTCCGCCGCTTCCACGGGGCACAGCGTGGCCTGGACGACCTGGCGGACGGCGAGTTCGTGCTGACGACCTACGGAACGATGCGGCTCGACGCGGAGCGGCTCGCTGCGGTCGGCTGGGGCATGGTCGTCGCCGACGAGGCTCAGCACGTCAAGAACCCGTACTCGGCCACCGCAAAGCAGCTTCGCACCCTCCGCGCACGCGCGCGCGTGGCACTCACCGGCACCCCGGTGGAGAACAACCTCTCCGAGCTGTGGGCGATCCTCGACTGGACGACCCCGGGGCTGCTCGGCAGGCTCGGCACCTTCCGCACCCGCTACGCCCAAGCTGTGGAAGGCGGTACCGATCCAGCTGCGGCCGAGCGGCTCTCCCAGCTGGTGCGCCCCTTCTTGCTGCGCCGCCGCAAGTCCGACCCGGGCATCGCCCCCGAACTGCCGCCGAAGACGGAGACCGACCGCGCCGTCTCCCTCAGCGCCGAACAGGCGGGCCTCTACGAAGCGGTGGTCCGTGAGACGCTGGCGGAGATCTCCGGAGCCGACGGTTTCGCCCGCCGCGGCCTGATCGTCAAGCTGCTGACCGGCCTGAAGCAGATCTGCAACCACCCCGCGCAGTACCTCAAGGAAGACAAGCCCCGCATCAAGGGCCGCTCGGGGAAGCTGGAACTCCTGGACGAACTGCTCGACACGATCCTCGCCGAGGAGGCGAGCGTGCTCGTCTTCACGCAGTACGTGCAGATGGCACGTCTCATCGAACAGCATCTGTCGTCCCGCGGCATCCCCTCGCAGTTCCTCCACGGCGGGACTCCGGTGCCCGCGCGCGAGACGATGGTCCGGCGCTTCCAGGACCGCGAAGTCCCGGTCTTCCTTCTGTCGTTGAAGGCGGCGGGCACGGGCCTCAACCTCACGCGGGCCGAGCATGTCGTGCACTACGACCGGTGGTGGAACCCCGCCGTCGAGGCCCAGGCCACCGACCGCGCCTACCGCATCGGCCAGACACAGCCCGTGCAGGTGCACCGGCTGATCGCGGAGGGCACCATCGAGGACCGCATCGCCGAGATGCTGCTGCGCAAGCGCGAACTCGCCGACGCCGTCCTCGGTTCCGGCGAGTCGGCGCTCACCGAGCTGACCGACGCCGAACTGGCCGACCTGGTCGAGCTGCGAGGGGGGACGACGCGATGAGCGACGCCTACGAGGAGACGTACGGCGAGGCACACAGCAGGAGCGGCACCGACGGGAGCGACGACTTGACCTCGTACGACAACGAGCGGACCTTCGCAGCGCTGCCTCCCGCGCACGGGCGTGGGTTCGCGCAGACCTGGTGGGGCCAGGCGTGGATGAAGGCCCTGGAGGACACAGCGCTGGACCTCGCACAGCTCAAGGCGGGGCGTCGGCTCGCGCGGGCGGGGGCCGTGGGCGCGGTCTCGGTGCGCCCGGGACGCATCACCGCGGTCGTGCAGGACAAGGACGGCACCGCGCACCGCTCCGACGTGCTGCTGCAGGAGCTGAGCGACGACGAGTGGGACCGCTTCCTCGGCATGGCCGTCGAGCGTGCCGGACACATCGCCGCCCTGCTGGACCGGGAGATGCCGCCGCACCTGGTCGAGGACGCGGCGACGGCCGGCGTCGAGCTGCTCCCCGGCATCGGCGATCTGGAGCCGCGGTGCGACTGTGAGGCGTGGGACCACTGCGGCCACACGGCCGCCCTCTGCTACCAGGTGGCGCGCCTGCTGGACCAGGATCCGTTCGTGCTGCTCCTGATGCGCGGACGCGGCGAGCGGGAACTCCTCGACGAGTTGCAGGTCCGCAGTGTCGCGCAGCAGGCCGCGCCGGAGTCCCATCCGGAGGAGTCGCGGGAAGCCGCCCAGGAGGGCGTGGACGCCGTCGAGGCGTACGCGGACGGCGCGATACTGCCGCCGCTGCCCGAACCGCCCGTACTGCCCGCAGAGCCCGGCCTGCCGCCCTCGCTCGACACGGAGGCGGAGCCGGCGCCCGGCGTGGACGTGGCGGCGCTGGAGTTCCTCGCGGCGCGCGCGGCGGCCGAGGCACACCGGCTGCTGGCCGAGGCCCTCGCGCCCGGCCACGAACGGCAGCCCGTCGAGGCCGGGTTGACGCACGACGAGGACGCCGTCCGGCTGGCCTCCGCCTCTCCCGAAGCCTCGATTGCGGGACGTCTCGCGGAGAGTTCGGGACGCAACCGCGACGGCCTGGCACGAGCGGTGACGGCTTGGGGGTACGGGGGCCGTGCCGCGCTGGCCGTCCTCGAGGAGGAGGGGCCCCTGGAGGCGGACGCGCTGGCACGCGCGCGTGCCGCGCTGGACTCTGCCTGGGACGAGGGCGAGCGCCCGACGCTGCGCGCCGCCCACAATCGCTGGACCGTCGTCGGCGCCGACGCCCAGCTGCGTCACGGGCGCGACGGTCGCTGGTGGCCCTACCGCAAGGAGCACGGCCGTTGGGTTCCCGCCGGACCGGCCGCGCACGACCCGGCGACCGCTCTGGCCGCCGTCACCGCGAGTGACTGACCAGCGCGCCGGGGATGTCCGAAACCCGCTCAGCGGCCACCGGCGCGACCGCGCTGGTGACACGTGCGCCGGGAACACCGGCGCACGCACTCACCCCGGCCAGCGATTGAACGCGGTCATGACATCCAGGACCGTAGGACCCGCCGGCTCAGGGCGTGCGGGTCCAGCCGAAGGGGAGATGACAGGGGCGCAGCGCCCCCGCCGCCGCTGATCGCCCCGGTGATGACGGCGCCTCCTGCCCCTCGCGGGAGGCGCCGTCGGCGTGTCACGTGCCGTTCACCCGCGCGACGCCGGGCGTTCGCGACGACGGCGAAGGGTGACGCCGTCACCGAACTCACGCCTCAGGAGGCCCTGATGTCCTCGCACGCCGCAGACCGGCGCCGTGTCCGCCGCTCCGTCGCCTTCGGCGTGCCACTCGCCCTGCTCACCGCCGTGGCGGTCACCGGCACCGCGACGGGCGTCCAGAGCGACGCTTCGGGCGAGTCCCGCGGCAAGGGCGGCACGCCGCGTGTCACCGGCACCGCGACGCTCGGCGACATCCCACTGGGCCCGTTCAGCAACCGGCTGCTGCCCGGAACCGTGCGCGACGATCGTGGCGTTGACCTCGGCGGCATCGGAAGTGACATCTATCCGGCAGGCCGCAAGGGCGAGTTCTGGACAGTCACCGACCGTGGGCCCAACGGCCAGATCAAGGTCGACGGCAAGAAGCGCCGCACGTTTCCTGTGCCCGGCTTCGATCCGGCGATCGTGAAGATCCGGGTGGCCGGGCGCTCGGTGAAGGTGATCGACGCGCTTCCGATCACCACACGCTCCGGGAAGCCCGTCACCGGTCTGCCCAACCAGGAGGGACGCGATGAGGCCCCGTACACGTACGACGCCGAGAAGCCCCTCTCCCACAACCCGAACGGTCTGGACACCGAGGGCATCGTGCGGGCCCATGACGGCAGCTTCTGGCTCGTCGACGAGTACGGTCCTTCCCTGGTCCATGTCTCCGCGCGCGGGAAGGTCATCAAGCGGTACGTCCCCAAGGGCCTGAAGCTGCGTGGTGCCGACTACCCGGTGGCCGAGGCGCTGCCCGGCGTCCTGCTGCACCGGACCGGGGCTTCGAGGGGCTGGCGCTGCTCCCGGGCGGTGATCTGGTGATGGCGGTGCAGAGCCCGCTGTCCCTTCCGGACGAGGACGCCGGTGACGGCTCGCGGACGGCACGGCTGCTGCGGTTCTCGCCGAAGAAGCAGGCGGTCACCGCCGAGTACGCGTACCGCTTCGACCCGGTCGGTGTCGTCGACCCGGGCGAGGACGACACCTCCGAGCTCAAGATTTCCTCCGTTGTCGCCGTGGGCCGTGACCGGCTGCTCGTGGAGGAGCGCACCGACAAGGCGGCCCGGCTGCACCTCGTCCGCCTGGACAAGGGGTCGGACATCCTCGGCAACCGGTGGGACGATCCCGCGACCCGCCCCTCCCTGGAGGAGTTGGACGAACCGGCCGCCTCCGGAGTGCCGGTCCTGCGCAAGCGCCTGGTCGTCGATCTGGGGGCCGTCGACGGCGTGCCCGGCAAGATCGAGGGTGTGGCCCGGGTGAACGGCCGCACGCTGGCGCTGATCAACGACAACGACTTCGGTATGACCGACGGGCCGAAGGCGTTCGACGAGGACGGCCGGCTCGTGGACAGCGACGTGGAGACCACGGTGACCTACGTGCGACTCCCCAAGGGGCTGTGAGCGCCTGCTTCGGGACAGCGGTTTTCCGAGCCGGGTGACGGTGCGGCTTCCTTTGCCGGGTCGTGAAGTCGGGAAAGCGGCCGTGTGAGTTCGCTACGGCTCTTCGGTGGCCTCGGCGGTCGGGAGCAGGGTCTCGAGGTCGCTGGGCAGCCCTGTGGGCAGCGTGGGGAGGTCGCTTGGCCGTCGGGTCGGGAGGTCACTGGGCAGGTTGCTCGGCAGTTCCGTGGGGATCTCCGACGGAATGCTCAGCGACGGCGTGGGCCGGGGATCGCTGCTTCTCGTGCTCTCGGTCGGGCTCTTCTTGTCCGGGGAGTCGTCGTCCCCGGCGGCCACGACGACCACGGTGGCGACGGTACCGGCCGCGACGATCGCGGCGAGCAGGATGATCAGCTTGTTGCGGCGGCCGGGCGGCCCGTCGCGCGGTGGCCACCCGTCGTCCTCGGGAGGCGGCCCGTACCCGCCCGGCGGAGGACCGTACCCTCCGGGGGGCGGGCCGTAGCCGCCACTCCCCGGAGGGGGTACGTCACCCGGCGGACGGGGAGGCTGCGGTGGTACCGGCGGCATGGCCATACCACCAAGAGTCGCCTCGAACCGGTCAAGAGGCGACCCTTGCGCGGAAGTTGCTACACGCCGATCCCATGGACCGGACGAATCCGGCACTCGCCGGTCAGCACCGCCCAGCCGGAGATCAGCCCCGCACGCCCACCAAGTGGTCCATGGCCAGCTGGTCGAGCCGCTCGAAGGCCATCCCGCGCGCGGCGGCCCCCTCCACGTCGAACCCTTCGTAGGCGCTCCGGTCGGCGAGCAGGCCGGCGAGTCCGTCCTCGGCGGTGGGCCGCGCCAGCTCGTGCAGGCGCGCCTCGCGCAGCGCGTCGATCACATCGGAGTCCGCGCGGAAGGCCGCCGCACGCTCGCGCAGGATCAGGTAGTTGCGCATGCACCCTGCCGCGGACGCCCATACTCCGGCGTAGTCCTCCGTACGCGGCGGTTTGAAGTCGAAGTGGCGCGGTCCGTCGTAACCACCCCTCTCCAGGAGGTCGACCAGCCAGAAGGCGCTGCGCAGATCACCGGCGCCGAACCGCAGGTCCTGGTCGTACTTGATGCCGTTCTGGCCGTTGAGGTCGATGTGGAAGAGCTTGCCCGCCCACAGGGCCTGGGCGATGCCGTGCGGGAAGTTCAGGCCCGCCATCTGCTCGTGCCCCACTTCGGGGTTCACGCCGTACAGTTCGGGGCGCTCCAGGCGCTCGATGAACGCCAAGGCGTGGCCGACGGTGGGCAGCAGGATGTCACCGCGCGGCTCGTTCGGCTTGGGCTCGATGGCGAAGCGCAGGTCGTACCCCTGCTCGGTCACGTGCTCGCCGAGCAGATCGAAGGCCTCCTTCATGCGCTCCAAGGCGTCCCGCACGTCCTTGGCGGCGCCGGACTCCGCGCCTTCCCTGCCGCCCCAGGCGACGTACGTGTGCGCCCCGAGCTCGACCGCGAGGTCGATGTTGCGGATCGTCTTGCGCAGCGCGTAGCGGCGCACGTCACGGTCGTTGGCGGTGAACGCGCCGTCCTTGAACACCGGGTGCGTGAAGAGGTTCGTGGTGGCCATCGGCACGACGAGGCCGGTGGCGTCCAGGGCCTCCCGGAAGCGCTTGATGTGTCCCGCTCGCTCGGCGTCCGTCGATCCGAACGGGATGAGGTCGTCGTCGTGGAACGTCACTCCGTAGGCACCCAGTTCGGCCAGATGCCGTACGGCGTCGGCCGGGTCGAGCGGAGCGCGGGTGGCGTCCCCGAAGGGGTCCCTGCCCTGCCAGCCGACGGTCCACAGGCCGAAGCTGAACTTGTCCTCAGGGGTGGGCTGGTAGTTCATGTGCGACTCCTTGCCGGCTCCTCGACCATTTCGTCATGGCGATTGACAAATTAGTATCCCCAAGCACCGCTGGGAAGGTCGAAGGAAGCAACTTCCCGCGCGCACGCCCGGGAGAGCCCCCAGAACGGAGTCGCCGATGTCATCAGCGTCATCAGGCCCCCTCGTCGTCGGTGTGGACAGTTCCACGCAGTCCACCAAGGTCCTGGTCGTCGACGCGGCCACCGGGGAGGTCGTGGCGAGCGGCCAGGCGCCCCACACGGTCAGTTCCGGGGCGAGCCGGGAGAGCGATCCCGAGCAGTGGTGGGACGCCCTGTGCGAGGCGCTGCGCCAGTGCGGCGCGGCCGCGCGGGAGGCCGCCGCGGTGTCGGTCGGCGGGCAGCAGCACGGACTGGTCACGCTGGACGCCCGGGGCAGGCCCGTGCGGCCCGCGCTGCTGTGGAACGACGTACGGTCCGCCCCGCAGGCCCGGCGTCTGGTCGAGGAGCTGGGCGGCGCCAAGGTGTGGGCGGACCGGGTCGGCAGCGTACCGACGCCGTCGTTCACGGTGACCAAGTGGGCCTGGCTCGCCGAGCACGAGCCCGCGTCGGTCCGCGCCACGGCGGCGGTACGCCTGCCCCACGACTACCTCACGCAGCGCCTGACGGGCTCCGGGACGACCGACCGCAGCGACGTCTCCGGTACGGGCTGGTGGGCGTCGGCGAGCGAGTCGTACGACGAGGAGATCCTCCGCCTGGTGGGCCTGGACCCGGCGCTGCTGCCGCGCGTGGTGCACTCCGGAGAGGTCGCCGGCACGGTGCACGCCCGTGGTGAGCTGCCCTTCTCCAAGGGGACGCTGGTGGCGCCCGGTGCCGGCGACAACGCGGCCGCCGCCCTCGGTCTCGGGCTGCGCCCCGGCACACCGGTGCTGAGCCTCGGCACGTCGGGCACCGTGTACGCCGTCTCCGAACGCCGCCCCACGGACCTGACCGGAGCGGTCGCCGGTTTCGCGGACGCCCGCGGTGCTTGGTTGCCGCTGGCCTGCACGCTCAACTGCACTCTGGCTGTCGACAGAGTGGCCGCGCTGCTGAGCCTCGACCGGGAGGCCGTACGGCCGGGCGGAGCCGTCACCGTGCTCCCCTACCTGGACGGCGAGCGCACGCCGGACCTGCCGCACGCCTCGGGCATGCTGCACGGGCTGCGTCACGACACGACGCCCGGCCAGGTGCTCCAGGGGGCTTACGACGGCGCGGTGCATGCCCTCCTTGGCGCACTGGACGCCGTCCTGGACGCCGATGCCGACCGCTCCGAACCGCTCCTGCTCATCGGCGGCGGAGCACGGGGCACGGCATGGCAGGAGACCGTACGCCGCCTCTCCGGAAGGCCCGTACAGATCCCGGAGGCCCGTGAACTCGTCGCACTCGGCGCCGCCGCCCAGGCCGCCGGTCTGCTGACCGGGGAGGACCCGGCCGCCGTGGCGCGACGCTGGGGCACCGCGCGCGGGCCCGTCCTCGACGCGGTCGAACGGGACGAAGCGACGCTCTCCAGGATCTCGTCGCTCCTCTCCGATGCTGCTCCCTTGCTCAACGGGGCGTTGGATGGGGCTCATGGAGTGTGATGATTCGAAGCAGACGGGCGCGGGACGCCTGCCCGACACCCAACAGGGCATGCGACGCCGCAACCTCTCACGCGTGCTGCACACCGTGGCCGCTGACGGGCCGCTCTCCCGGGCCGGCGTCGCCTCGCGGATCGGTCTGACCCGGGCAGCCGTGTCCACGTTGGTGGACGAGCTGATCCGGGCGGGGCTTCTGGAGGAGCTGGGTCCCGAGCGCCCGGCGAGGGTGGGCCGCCCGGGCTCCGCACTCGCGGTGAGCGCGCACGGGCCGGCCGGTATCGGCGCGGAGGTCGGCGTCGATCATCTGGCGGTGTGCGTCGTCGATCTGCGCGGTGCTGTACGCGCGCGTGCCGTCCGGCAGGTCGACAACAGAGCGCGCACACCGAAGGCCGTGCTCGCGGATCTCACCGCGCTGGTACGGCAGATGGTCGTGGAAGCCGGGCAGGAAGGGCTGCGCCCGGCCGGCCTCGCGATCGCCGTCCCCGGCCTGGTCGCACGCGGCACGCACACCGTCGTACGCGCCCCCAACCTCGACTGGCACGACGCCGACCTGAGTGCCTGGCTGCCGGCAGAGCTGCCCCTGGCCGTGGACAACGAGGCGAACTTCGGCGCGCTCGCGGAGCTGTGGCTCGGCGACGCGGCACCGGCGGACTTCCTGCATGTGTCGGCGGAGATCGGAATCGGCGCGGCGCTGGTGGTCGACGGGCGGTTGCTGCGTGGAAGCCGCGGCTTCGCGGGCGAGCTCGGGCACGTTCCCGTGTGGCCGGAGGGGCCGGAGTGCGCGTGCGGCGGGCGTGGCTGCCTGGAGCAGTACGCGGGCGAGGAGGCGGTGCTCCGGGCGGCCGGCTTGCCACCCGGGGCGGACCGGGTCGCCGTGCTCGCCGAGCGGGCGGCCGCCGGCGATGAGCAAGTGCGGGTGGCACTGCGTGATGCCGGGGCGGCGCTGGGGATCGCGCTCACCGGCGCGGTGAACCTGCTGGACCCGCGAGCGGTGGTGCTCGGGGGCGCTCTGTCCCGGCTCGCGCCGTGGCTGGTTCCTTCCCTCGAGGACGAGTTGGGGCGGCGCATCGCGGGGCCGGGCTGCGATGTCGTCGTCTCCTCCATCGGGTCGGAAGGTCCGCTGCTGGGGGCGGCTCACGCCGTGGTGCGGGCGGTACTCGATGATCCGATGGGGGTGGTGGTGTAGGTGATCCGGCGGGGGCGGTGTGAGTGACACGGTGGGGCGGTGTGGGCGGTCCAGTGGGGGCGGGGCGAGCGGGCCTGCCCCGCAGAGCCGACCGCCCGAAGGACCGAACTGTCCCCCGCACGGGTGACCAGCTTTTCCACAGTCGCCGTGCCATGCACAGATGTTCCACCGGCCCTTCCACCTCAACGAACAAGCCCCGTACCGTAATTCGCGTGAGACCACCGCCGCTCCGGCGACGGCGGGCGTGCCTCCGTGCCCCATCCCCCCACCCACCCAGGAACCGTGCCGCCCATCTGCTCCCCCATCGGGACCGCTCCCCCACCGAGAGGCAGATCAGCCATGGATCGAGCGAGAGACCGAGCGAAGCACACGCCACAGGACGAGACACCAGCCGACCGAAGCGAGATACAGAAAGGACCAAGACTGCTGCCGAGCAGGCGTCGGCTGCTCCAGGGCGCGGCCCTCGCCGCGGTTCCGTCCGCCCTCCTGACAACCCATCACGCCGCCGCCGCTCCGCGCGCGGCCGAGTCCCCCTCGGCCGACGTCGACTACCCCTCGGCCGTCTGGGTGCCGGCCAGCACCTCCAACTACACCGCCTCCAACCGCCCCAGCAGCTATCCGATCGACTACGTGATCATTCACGTCACCCAGGAGACGTTCGCCGACACACTCGCCATCTTCAAGAACCCGGCGAAGAAGGTCTCCGCGCACTATGTGGTCCGCTCGGCGGACGGGCACATCGCGCAGTGCGTCCGCGAGCGCAACGTCGGCTGGCACGCGGGCAATTGGAGCTACAACACACGCAGCATCGGCATCGAACACGAAGGGTGGGTGGACCAGCCGGAATACTTCACCGACGAGATGTACGAGAAGTCGGCCGCCCTGACCGCGGCGATCTGCAAGAAGTACGGCATCCCCAAGACCCGTGAGCACATCATCGGTCACGTCGAAGTCCCCGGCACCGATCACACAGACCCCGGCCGTTACTGGGACTGGTCGCGCTACATACGTCTGGTGAACTTCGCCTGAGCGACCATCCGCAGCGACCATCCGGAACGATCGCCACAGACGTCACGCGAAAGTCGGTCGACAACGGCCGCAGACCGGCCAGTGTCAGCGCGCGGACGCTTGTCGGCTTCTGTTCCCGGGGTGACGATGGCAGGACCGCATCGCCACCCCGGGAGGACCGAGTTGACCGATCCATGGCTGGCTCTGGAGCCGGGCGCCGACCCCGCCGAGCGGGTGCGGACGATACGGAGCGCGCATGAGCGGTTCACGGCGGCGGGAACCGTCGCGCGCCCCGTGCGCTCCGTGGTCGCCGAGTCCTGGCGCCGCTCGGCGCGGGCACGGGTCAGCCCGGAGGACACCGGGGCGTCGGTCGAGCTGACGTCCGGCGATCTGGGGGCGTATCGGTCGGAGCATCCGCTGTCGCGGGTGATGCCGCTGTTCCGTGAGTTGGTCGGTGGCTTCGCCAAGGACGGGGAGCATCTGCTGGCGGTGTGCGACGCGCACGGCAGGCTGCTCTGGGTCGAGGGGCATCCGGCCACGCGGCTGCGGGCGGGGCGGATGAACTTCGTGCCGGGCGCGCGGTGGGCGGAGTCGGCGATGGGCACGAACGCGCCCGGGACGGCGGTGGCCGTGGACCGGCCGGTGCAGGTGTTCGCGACGGAGCACTTCGTGCGCCGGGTGCAGCCGTGGACGTGCGCGGCCGCGCCGGTGCACGATCCTCGTTCCGGTCGGCTGCTCGGTGCCGTCGACATCACCGGCGGGGACGGTCTGGCGCACCCGCACAGCCTGGCCTTCGTGGGGGCCGTCGCGCGGGCGGCGGAGTCCCAACTCGCGCTGCTGGACCCGCCAGTGGCGACAGACGGCGCCCTGGAGCTGACGGCGCTGGGGAGGGACGAGGGCCTGCTGGTCGTGGGCGGCCGCAAACTGCGGCTGAGCCGGCGGCACACCGAGATCGTGGTGCTGCTCGCCCGTCACCCGGAGGGGATGAGCGGGGACGAGCTGCTGTGCGCGCTGTACGCGGACGAGTCGGTGACGCCGGTGACCTTGCGGGCGGAGCTGGCTCGGCTGCGGCAGGTGCTGGGGACGGAGGTGCTGCGGTCGCGACCGTACCGCCTCGCGGTGCCGGTCACGTCGGACGTGGATGTCGTCGAGCGGCGGCTGGGGTGCGGGGCGGTGACGGCGGCCGTGTCGGTGTACGCGGGGCCGTTGCTGCCGGGGTCGCAGGCACCCGAGGTGGTGCGGTTGCGGCGGAGGCTGACGGACCAGGTGCGGGCGGCGCTCATCGCGCGCGGCGACCCCGACCTGCTGTCGGACTGGGTGCACGCGCCGTGGGGCGAGGACGACGTGGAGGTGTGGCGGGCGTTGGCGGTGGTGCGGCCGACGGCACCCGTCGTGGCACGGTTGCGGGCCCTCGACACGGAGCTGACGGCCGGCTCCACGAGCCCCGTCCGCCACCGCCTCTAGGCGTACGCCGGACAGGACTTCCCGGTCGTACGCCAGGCAGGGCTTGCCCGGCACGCGCGGGGCAGGGCTGGCCCGGCACGCGCAGGGCAAGGCTGACCCGGCACGCGCAGGGCAAGGCTTGCCCGGCACGCGCAGGGCAGAACTTCGCGGGCCCGTCGCCTGGAAGACCTGACCTCCGCGCGCCAAGGGCGGGGCTGTCCCGCCCGCCCCGACCCGGGCGGCCAGCCGGTCGCCGCCAACCCGGGTGCCCCGTAAGCGAACGCGGGTGCCCCGCAACGTACTTGCAACCTCCGCGTCCCTAGCCTGCGGCGGAGAGCTGCCCAACGGCGGGCAGCGTGTCCGGGGAGGCAGTCAAGATGGCCCGTTACGCAGCGCCCGGTACGGAGGGCGCAGTCGTCTCCTATCAGGCCCGGTACGACCACTACATCGGCGGGGAGTACGTGGCGCCCGCGCGTGGGCAGTACTTCGAGAACCCGAGCCCGGTCAACGGGCAGCCGTTCACCGAGGTCGCCCGGGGCACAGCCGAGGACGTGGAGCGCGCGCTGGACGCGGCGCACGCGGCGGCGCCCGCGTGGGGACGTACGTCCGTGGGTGAGCGTGCGGCCATCCTCCGGCAGATCGCCGACCGCATGGAGGCCAACCTCGAGGCGCTCGCGGTGGCGGAGAGCTGGGAGAACGGCAAGCCGGTGCGGGAGACACTGGCCGCCGACATTCCGCTGGCCATCGACCACTTCCGCTACTTCGCCGGGGTGATCCGGGCGCAGGAGGGATCGCTCAGTCAGATCGACGACGACACCGTCGCGTACCACCTGCACGAGCCGCTGGGCGTGGTGGCGCAGATCATTCCGTGGAACTTCCCGATCCTGATGGCGACGTGGAAGCTGGCACCCGCCCTCGCCGCGGGGAACGCGGTCGTCCTGAAGCCCGCCGAGCAGACCCCCGCCTCGATCCACGTGTGGCTGAGCGTGATCGGCGACCTGCTGCCGCCCGGTGTGGTCAACGTGGTGAACGGCTTCGGCGTGGAGGCGGGCAAGCCGCTCGCGTCCAGTCCCCGGGTCGCGAAGGTCGCCTTCACCGGGGAGACGACGACGGGGCGGCTGATCATGCAGTACGCCTCGGAGAACATCAAGCCGGTGACGCTGGAGCTCGGCGGCAAGAGCCCGAACATCTTCTTCGACGACGTGTGGGCCGCCGACGACGACTTCCGCGACAAGGCGCTCGAAGGCTTCACCATGTTCGCGCTGAACCAGGGTGAAGTGTGCACGTGTCCGTCGCGGGCGCTGATCCAGCGCGGCCACTACAGCGAGTTCCTGGAGGCGGCGATCGCCAGGACCGAGGCGATCAAACCGGGACACCCGCTCGACACCGACACGATGATCGGCGCCCAGGCGTCCAACGACCAGCTGGAGAAGATCCTTTCGTACCTGGACATCGGCCAGCAGGAAGGCGCCAAGGTGCTGACGGGCGGCCGGCGCATCGAGTACGACGGTGAGCTGGCGGGCGGCTGGTACGTCCAGCCCACGATCTTCGAGGGCGACAACCGCATGCGGATCTTCCAGGAGGAGATCTTCGGGCCGGTCGTGTCGGTGGCGTCCTTCAACGACTTCGACGACGCCATCAAGATCGCCAACGACACGCTGTACGGCCTGGGTGCGGGGGTGTGGACGCGGGACATCAACACCGCGTACCGCGCGGGCCGTTCGATCCAGGCGGGCCGGGTCTGGACGAACTGCTACCACGCGTACCCGGCACACGCGGCGTTCGGCGGCTACAAGCAGTCCGGCATCGGCCGTGAGACGCACAAGATGATGCTGGAGCACTACCAGCAGACGAAGAACCTTCTGGTGTCGTACTCGCCGAAGAAGCTCGGCTTCTTCTAGAGGCACGAGAGAAGGCGCCTGACCTGGGCTTCTGCCCATCAGGCGCCTTCCACTCGGCCCGCTCAGCACAACTCCCCAGCTCTGCACGGCCACACATCATGGAGCGAACAGGAAGAGGCAGCGAGGCATCGAGAATCGACGCAGCGCGGTTTTCCTCACGACACACGGGCGAGCGGTCCGGAGGGAGAAATTGCGGAGCGGGCAGCCATAGCCGTGGCATGAGAGCGTCTCGGAGGAAGTTCCAGTCCCCTGGGGCTCTTTCTCGTCGGCCCCCGACGAACCTGTCCTTTGACAGCGAAGACAGTCGGGCGCAGGATGCTGACCTGCGGCGACTAAGCGGGGTGTCCGACTGGACCCCGGTCAGTCGATCCCTTCGACGATGCGGAAGTCGCGCTCGACGCCGTCGGAGAGGGCGACCAGCGCTTCCTGGTAGGCCGCACTTTCGTGCGCCGCGACGGCCTGCTCGTAGCTGTCGAACTCGACCAGGACGGTGCGCTCGGCGATTCCGGCGTCGTGTGCGACGACCCGACCGCCACGGACGAAGGTTCGACCACCCCCGGCCTGGACGGCCGGAGCGGCCAGCTTGTTGTAGGCAGCCAGCTTCTCAGGGTCCGAAATGGTGCGGTAGACGCTGACCCAGTAGCCCTTGGGCATGGAACCTCCAGTGTCGGGATGAGTGCATCTGACTTACGGGTTGGTCTCGCGAGCAGCGCCGGCCTGGTCGGCGTACGGCGGTTCCAGCAGGGCTATTCGCGACATCGGCGCTCCCGTTGAGGTTGTTTCGAAATTCGAAACACGCACGGATGCTAGTGTTTCGAATAACGAAACACAAGGAGGGTCATGCCGACACCGCGCCCAGGAACACCGGTTCGTGGATCGACGACCGGCCGCCCGATCATGGCCGCGATGGACCTCTTCGGCCGTCGGTGGGCGCTGCGCATTCTCTGGGAGCTGCGTGCGGGTCCGCTCGGCGCCCGCACGCTGCTGGCGCGGTGCGAAGGACTGTCATCCAGCGTCCTCTACCAGCGGCTTCGCGAACTCACGGCAAACGGGATCATCGCCCCCTCGGCCGACGGCTACGAGCTCACTCGCCTGGGGGCGGCACTCAGCCACGCCCTCCAACCGCTCAACGAATGGGCGATCACCTGGGCGCAGGCGCAAGAACTGAACGATCGGAATCCCGCGGAGGCGTGAAGGTGGAGCCGGCGGTGGGTGAGGGAAGCGGACGCCGGTCCGGCACAGGGATCACGGCACTGCGATGAGTGGGCGCGGTCTGCCTGTCACGATCGTCCGCGCGTGCATGCGCGACGGCCAAGGCGGTAGTCCCACCGCGGTGCTGGACGAGGCGCCGTTGAGTGACGATGAACGCCGTCGTGTGCCGGTGCAGATGGGAACGTCGCACGCCGTTTTCGTATCGGTGCACGACAGCCGACGGGGCGGTCCGGTCGTGTCCCTCCGCTTCTTCACCGCCGAGGGAGAACTGCCCGCGTGCGGTCATGGAACGGTTGCCGCTCTGGCCTTCCTGGCCGAGCGCGCCGGGGGCCGGGAGTATCGAGCCACCATCCATGCGGCAGGGCGCGTCTTCCCTGGTTGGTCCGTACGGGAGAACACACAGGTCAATGCCGCCTTCGACCCCGGACCCGTAGACCTCCGCAGGCCCACAGCGACCGAGTGCGACCTTGTCCTGCCCGCACTCGGTGTCACCCCGGGCACACTCGCTCCTGGTATCCGCGCCGCCTCCGTGGGGCGGACGCGGTTGCTGGTTCCCCTCACTACGCGGTCCGCTCTCACCAACCTCAGCCCGGACTTCGAACGTCTCCGTGCCGCCTGCGACCGTCTCGGCCTCCTGGGCTGCTACGCCTACTCGGTGCCGACGTCCACCGGCCGCGTCGCGGCCCGCATGTTCGCCCCCTCGATCGGCGTCGCGGAAGACATCGCCAACGCCAACAGCACCGCCTGCCTCGCCGCACACCTGGCCGGCCAGGGCATCAGCGACATCGCAGTCGACATGGGTGACTCCCTCGGCAGCCCCTCCACGATCACCGCCACCGCAGAGCACGACGCGTCGGGGCTGCTGGTCCACTTGGGCGGCGCCGCGGAAGTCACCCGCAGCATCCGCATGCCATGACCGATCCGTAACTCATCAGCGGCCGGCACGTGAGGCGATCGTCACCCGCCCTGTCCTCCCGCAGCAACGAGCGACGAAAGCGGCTCCTGCCACCAAGTCCCCTGCTCCGCAGCCCCCTTCGTCGCCCGCCGCTTCCACAGCTCGCCTCCGCGCCCGGCCGCCGACCTGCTCGCGCCGCCCCGACCGGCCGGTCGCTCACCGTCTGCTGCCGTCAGCAAGCGGGCACGGCACACACCTGAATGCCGGATCGGGCGCGGTGGGTTGGGGCATGCTGGGGGGGCTCACAGGCGCTGCTTCGGTGGCAGGAGGCCGGTCAGTGTTACGCATTCACTTCACGGCGGAAGACCTCGTCCGGACCCGGGTGGCCGCAACGATCGGCGTCGCAGCGGAGGTCTACTACAGCCTGGAGCTGCTGAGAGAGAACCGGGAGCTTCCTCACTTCCGTACGTGGCGGTCAGCGGTCGCAGGCCGGATGGGAGCGGACACGCGCCCCCTGACGTCCCTGGTTCCGGTGCGCGGTCCCGGGCTTGATCTGCTGGCCCTGATGGGTGATGTGCCCTCCCTGGACCACGCCGTGGACAACCTGCTGTACGCCCCGGTGTCCCGGCTGCGACGCGAGTTCGAGGGTCTCGACTTCCACCCCGGACACCTGCCATGGGCCAGACGGGTCTCCGAGGGCGACCGCGACGCGCGGAGAGAGCTCGCCGAGGCCGTGCGCGCCTGCCATCGGCTGACCGTGGAGCCCTACTGGCATCGAGGGCGGTCCGAACTGGTCGCGCTGTCCACCCGTTGCGCGCACCTGATGCTGGAGGGAGGCATCGATCTGCTGCTGCGTTCGGTCTGCGCACCACTGGTCCGCTGGCGTCCGCCGGTGCTCGAAGCTCCCTACCCGCGCCGAGTCGAGGTGCGCCTCCAGGGAAGGGGGCTGATCATCACGCCCACGGTCTTCGCGAAGCGCCCGGTGAGCTTTCTGTGGGACCCGCTCGATACTGCCCAGCCACCCCGACTGACCGTGCCGGCTCTCCGGCGGCCGCTGGCCGGTACCGGACCGGCGGAAGCGGACGGCTCCGCCGTGCGGAACCTGGAGTCTCTGCTCGGCCGCACGCGAGCTGCCGCTCTGCAGGTGACAGCAGAAGGCTGCACGACGAGCGAACTGGCCCGCCGCCTCAACGTCACGGCCGCCGCGGCCAGTCAGCACGCGACAGTGCTGCGGAACACGGACCTCATCACCACCAGCCGCCGAGGCGGGTCCGTGCTGCACCTCATCACCCCCCTCGGCCTGGCCCTGCTGCGGACCGGTGCCCTGACGGAACCGTGAGTCCCGAGGGCGCCGCGGCGTCGGACCGGCGGGCGCAAGCGCCGCCCTGCCCGGGTGCCACCGGACACGCTTGCCCAGGTGCGCGAGGCGCCGCGCCTGCCATCCCGGCCCCCCTTTAAGCCGTGGCTTAAGAGGTAGGCCGCAGGTGGCGGGCCCGCCCAGGATGTGAAGCCGCAACCGGCCCGTCCCATCCTGGAGATCGCATGAAGACTCACCTAGCCGCCGCCGTCGGCTCCGCCGCGCTGACCGCGGGCGCCTTGCTGGGCGCTCCCGCCGCCGGCGCGCAGACCGCCGCCTACCCGACCACTCCCTTCGACGTCACGTACGGGGCCAGCTACGTCCGCGGCACCCTGACTTGGTACAACCGGTCGGTCGGGGTCGATGCGACACTCCGGGCCGTCGGCTGCCGCCGGGCGTGGTTCGGCGCGTACGGCGCCTCTGGCAACCAGCTCGGCGCCGTGAGCACCAGCCCTAAGTGCGACACGACGTATAAGTTCAAGGTCCCGATCCCCGCGGATGCGCCCGGTGGGGCCGCGTACGTCATCGTCTGTCTCGACGATGGGAACGCGAACCCGCTCAAGTGCGGGCGGTACAACCGACCCTGACCCGTCCGACCGGTCAGAGAGTGACGTCGCCCAACCGGCTCACGCCGTAACCGACGATGGGCGGTGTCCCACGGCGACGACGGCTCGGCCGGGCTCTTGTCCCGGTAGCCCGTAGCGCCGTAGCGCCAACTCGTGCTCGAACGTCCCGGCCGGGCCCTGAGGAAAGTCTCCTTCCGTCGACGGGTTGGTCGGTTCCGGTCAGTCTCTGATCCGTAAGAGTCATGCAGGGGGTGTGTTCGCGAACTGACGCTCCGTCGGCCAGTGGCGCCGTGCACCGCGCCTGGGCTGGCGGTTTCGGCCTCCATAGGGGCGTACGGGCCCGATCGGCGGGCACGTTCCGTGACCGAACACGCAAAGGGCAGCGCATGCCCCGGGCAGACGTGGCAGCGTGCGTGGCTTGGTGCGGGGCCAGGGACGACCTGCCACGGAGGCGGCCGGTGAGTGCGGAGCACAGATGGATACTGCTCGCAACAGTGATCGGGGCCGGCGTCGCGGTGGGCACCTGTGCCTGCCCCGGGGTGGTGCCGCTTCCCCGTCTGCTCGCTCTGGGACCGCTGCTGGCCCTCCCCGGCCTGTGGGTGATGCTGATGGCACGCGACCGCATGCGCTGCAAGGCGGCGCTCGTGCGCATGACCCGCGTCGCCGAACTCACCCAACAGGCCCTCGTACGTCCCCTTCCTTCCGATCTCGGCGGCCTGGCCACGGCCGTACAGAGCCGCTCCGCGAGCGCGGGTGTCCTGGTCGGCGGGGACCTTTACGACGCCGTCCTGCTGCCGTGCGGGCCGCGCTTGGTCGTCGGGGACGTGAGAGGCCACGGCCTGGACGCCGTCCGCATCAGCGCGGCGGTGCTCTCCGCCTTCCGCCACACCGCGGCCACGGAGCCGGACCTGATCCGCCTCGCCCACGCTCTCGACGACCGCGTACGGGACGACCTCGACGACGAGGACTTCGTCACCTTGCTCCTGGCGGACTTCGTGCCCGGCGCCGTGCGCCTGGTCAACTGCGGGCACCCGCCACCGCTGCGGGTGGGCCGGCGCATGGAGCTGATCGAACCGCCGTACCCGTCACCGCCGTTGGGCCTGTGGCCCACGCCGCGCCTGCACACCGTCCCGCTCTCCCCCGAGCAGCGCCTGCTGTTCTACACCGACGGCCTCACCGAGGCCCGGGACGCGCACGGCACCCCGCTGGCCCTCGACCACCGGGTCCGAAACGCGCTGAGGGCGCCGGCCCTCGATGAGGCCCTTGCGAACCTGGTCGGCGTCGTCGACCAGCACGCGGCCATCCGCGACAGCGGCGGCCACGGCGACGACCTCACCCTGCTGCTCGTCCAGCCCCATGCCGGCCTGCTGACCGGTCCGGCACTGCCTGTGGCGAAGAACGACGGTGTACCGGGCGCGCCGCGGGGCAACCCCGGCCGGTCGTGATCCGGCGGCGGCACTTCCGATCACTTTCGTACCGATCCTCCCGCGGCCCGAGCGCAGCCGTCATGCTGCCGCCGCACAGCGGGAGAGCGAGGAAGGGGCGTGGCCATGCGGCCGCAAAGGACCGGGAACCTGCCCCCGGAGACACGGGAGTTGTACGGCCGGCAGCAGGAACTGGCGCAGATCCGTGGGGCGTTCGACGACGGCGCCCGCCTGGTGACGCTGGCCGGGGTCGGCGGGGTGGGCAAGACGCGGCTCGCGCTGCGGGCCGCGCGCGAGGCGCAGCCGTCCTTCCCGGACGGGGTGTGGTGGGTGGAGCTCTCGTCGCTGCGCCGGGGCGCCCTGCTCGCGCACACCGTGGGCGAGGTGCTGTCGGTGGTGGACCAGACGACGCGGCCGATGATCGATGTGCTGGCCGAGTATCTGGCGGGGCGCGAGCTGCTCCTTGTCCTGGACACCTGTGAGCACCTGGTCCACGAGTGCGCGCTGGCCGCCGATGTGCTGCTGCGGGCCGCGCCGGGGCTGCGGATTCTGGTCACCAGCCGCCGCCCCCTGGGCACGCGCGCGGAGCGGCCGCTGACCGTCGACCCGCTGCCCGTCCCCGAGGGCGAGGGCGGGGCGTGCGGTGGTGCGGATGCGATGGCCCTGCTGGCCGCCCGGGCCGCCGAGGCGGTGCCCGGCTTTGCGGTCACCGACGCCAACCGGCCCGCTCTCGTGCGCCTGTCGCGCCGATTGGACGGCCTCCCGCTGGCCATCGAACTGGCCGCGGCCCGCTTGCGCGATCTGTCCGTGGCCGAGCTGACCGACAAGCTGGACGACCGATTCACCGTCCTGGGCACCACCGACGAGGTGCTGGACGACGCCGAGCCGCCCTGGCACCAGGCCCTGCGGACCGCGATCGGCTGGAGCCTGGAACTGTGCACGCCGGCCGAACGACTGCTCTGGGCCCGCCTTTCCGTCCTCGCCGGAGGCTTCGACGCCCAGGCCGCCCGGGCGGTGTGCGCCGACGCGCGCCTGCCCGAGGACACGATCCCCGCTCTCCTCGCCGCCCTGACGGACAAGTCGATCGTGACGTGGGAGCCGACCGGGGGCGGCGAGCGCTACCGGATGCTCGACACCATCCGCGAGTTCGGTGCCGCCTGGCTGCGCGGCCTCGGCGAGGAGTCCACGCTGCGCCATCGGCACCGGGACTACTTCCGGGCGCTGGCCCGGGCCGGTGATGCCGCCTGGATGGGGCCGGACCAGATCGCCTGGCGCGACCGGATGGCCGTTGAGCACGCCAATCTCCGCGCCGCGCTGGACTTCTGCCTGGCCGAGCAGGACGGGCCCAGTGCGCTGCAGATGGGCGGGACGCTGTGGTTTCTCTGGTACGCCTGCGGCTTCGCCAAGGAGGGCGAGCACTACCTCGACCGGGCCCTGGACCTGGAATCGGCACCCGGACCGGACCGTGCCAAGGCCCTGTGGGCCCGCGGTCTCGTCGGCCACACCCTGGGCGATGCCCAGATCGGCCTTGGCTTCGTCGACGCCTTCCGCAAGGCCACGGCCGACGAGGCCGATGAGACCGCCCCGCTCGCCGCTGCCCTGCTCGAGGGCGCCAGTCTCGTGCTGTGCGGTCGCCAGGCCCGGGCGGCCGAGGTGCTCGACACAGCGCCGCGCACTCCACCGTCCCCCGGGCGCTACGACGCGGCGTGGCCTCTCCTCCAGGTCGCCCGGGCCTTCGTCCACATCCAGCTCGGTCAGGTCACCGAGGCCGCCGCCGTCGCCGATGGGCTGTGCGCCGTATGCGACCGGCACGGCGAGACCCACGTCCGCGCCTGGGGCGACTACCTCCGCGCCCTCGCCGCGCTGGCCCTGGGACGAGCGCAAGAAGCCCAGGCCCACGCCCGCGACGCCCTCGGCGGCAAACGCCGCGTCCACGACAGCCTCGGCATCGCCACTGCCCTCGACGTCCTCGCCACCGCGACACTGGCCTCCGGGCACGCCGAGCGAGCCGCCCAACTCCTCGGCACCGCCGACCGGGTATGGCAGACCCTCGGTACGCCCCAAATGGGGGCACCCGATCTCCTCGCCGCCCGCCAGGCGTGCGAGGCACAGGCCCGCCAGGCCCTCGGCGACGACACCTATGAAACCGCCTTCCGCGCCAGCTACGACACCGACCCCGACACCGGCATCACCCACGCCCTCCACACCGCGACCGCGCCATGATCCGCCCTGACGGGCCCGGGCAGCTGGCTCTACCGGCTACGACTGGACCTGGGGCTCGGCATGGACTTCGGGCGGGTGCTGATGGTCGCCGCTGGCGTGGGAGGCGACGGCTGACGCGCCGTCACGGGTGATCACGGTGGCGACAACGGAATAGCCGCGCAGCACCCAACACGGCGCCCATCCCCTGCCTGCGCGTGTGCTCTGCGGCGTAACCGGGCTTCGCCGCGGCGTTCATAAGACGTTGATCAATTAAAGATCGCTCCCTGCCAGTCTTCAGCGCGGGCGCATCCGCGCCCGGGATCAGCAAGAAGACCGGCAAGAAGAAGGGAGCGTCCCTGTGCGTAAGAGACGCACGGCGGCTGCCTGGTGCGCGGCACTGGCCTTCGCCCTGCTCGCGACCCCCGCGGTCGCGGCGGACGGCCCGGAGGGGCCCACCAGACCCGACCGCCCCCAGAAGCCACGGCCACCGGCGGCGGCGAAGGCGACCGGCGGGGCGGGGGCCCCGTCGGCGACGGCGGGCACGGAGGCCGCCGCGGCGGACGACGAAGGACCGCCGACCGACGGGAAGTTCTACATCCAGAACGCCTCCAGCGGCTACCACATGTCAGCGACCGACAACCCGGTCGCCACCCACCGTCCCAAGGGTGACGAGGACCAACAGCAGTGGGAGTTCGCCCGGAACACCGACGGAACGTACAAGATCAAGAACCCGGACCGGGACGGACAGTGCGTGACCGAGCGGGAGCACGCCATGGGCCCCAGGATCGGCATCGGTCCCTGTGACGCGGAGAAAACCAACTGGGAATTCCGGCACGACAAGGGTGATCGGTACCGCATCCACGTACCGGGCTCGGAGCGCAGGCTGTGGGGCGGGCCAAAGAACGACTCTTCGGTCTGGGTGGACACTTCCGACCCGGACGCAGAGAAGCAGAACTGGTACGTCACGCCGATCAATCCGCCGAAGGCGCCGATGCCGTCGGATCCGAAGCTGGACGACGTGACGTTCCTGACGACGCACAACTCCATGCACAACACGGAGGACCAGGCTCCCGCTCTGCCCTTCCCCAACCAGCCGCACGACGTCACCACGCAGTTGAAGGCCGGGGCGCGGGCGCTCATGCTGGACGCCCACTTCTCCGAGGGGCGAGTGCGGATGTGCCACAAGATCGCCGTGCTGCACGGGTGCGGGGGTGATGTCGAGGCGGCCAAGACGTTCGCCGACATCGCCGCGTTCATGGAGCAGGACAAGGAAGCGATCATCACGGTCTTCCTGGAGGACTACACCACCGCGGAGCAGCTCCAGGAGGAGCTGAAGGAGCAGCTCGGCGAGGGCAAGCCGCTCGCCGGGAAGGTCTTCCGCCCCGACGCGGAAGGTGTCACCGAAAAGGGCTGGCCGACAGTGCGGTCCATGGTGGAGTCCGGCAAGCGCCTGCTGCTCTTCACCGGCGACGGGGACGCCCACAAGAAGGAGAACGGCAAGAACAAGCTGGGCTTCATGTACGACCAGGACTGGACCGTGCAGAACCACTGGTCCATGGGCGCGGGTCTCGGCAACGCCGACTGGAGCTGCTACAGCCGCTGGGGCCATCCGCTCACCCACGAGGACAAGAACTTCCGGCGCCTGTACGTGATGAACCACTTCCGGGACGCCCCGTTGGATCCCACCTACCGCAACGACAACGAGAAGCTCCAGGACCGCGCCGAGCGCTTCTGCGCGCCGGCCGCCCGCAAGAAGCCGAACTTCCTCGCGATCGACCAGTACAAGGACGGCGATCCCATGGCCGCCGTCAACGCTCTCAACAAGTACACGTACCACGGCGACACCCCGGGCATGGGCGGCACCCCCGAGACCCCGCCCGCCACCGGCAGCGCCGGCGACCCCGTGGACAACGCCACCGACGACCGCTCCGCCAAGCCCTCCACATCCGGTCCGCACGAGCAGTGCCGCCCCGAGGGGCTCGCCGCGACGAAGGGCGTCGACACCCCGTACTGCAGGGTGTACGGCGACGACGGGCGCGAGTGGCTCGGCGGCAACGGGCACGACAAGCGGGTCGTCGGCTACTTCACCGGCTGGCGCACCGGCGCCAAGGGCGACCCGCGCTATCTGGCGAAGAACATCCCCTGGTCGAAGGTGTCGCACGTCAACTACGCCTTCGCGAGCGTCGACGGCGGCGACCGGATCTCCGTCGGTGACACGGAAGACCCGAAGAACCCGGCGACCGGAATGACCTGGCCGGGCGTGCGCGGGGCCGAGATGGACGACTCACTCCCGTACAAGGGCCACTTCAACCTCCTCAACCGCTACAAGAAGAAGCACCCGCAGGTGAAGACGTTGATCTCGGTCGGCGGCTGGGCCGAGACGAAGAACTTCTACACCATGGCCACCAACGCCGACGGCTCGGTGAACCAGGCGGGCATCGACACGTTCGCCGACTCGGTGACGGCCTTCCTGGACCGGTACGGCTTCGACGGGGTCGACATCGACTACGAGTACCCGACCGCGCTGCCCGACAGCGGCAACCCGGCCGACTGGGAGCTGTCCAACGGCCGCCGCAAGGGCCTCCAGGCCGGTTACAACGCGCTGATGAAGACCCTCCGCGAGAAGCTGGACCGCGCGGGCGCCGACAAGGACCGCTACTACCTGCTCACCTCGGCGGGCTCCGCCTCCGGCTACCTGGTACGCGGCTACGACGCGGGCCAGGCTCTGCAGTACCAGGACTTCGTCAACGTCATGTCGTACGACCTGCACGGCTCCTGGAACAAGTACGTCGGCCCGCAGGCGCCGCTGTACGACGACGGCAGGGACGCCGAGCTGGCCGCCGCGAAGGTCTACGACGAGAAGGAGTTCGACGGGACCGGCTACTTCAACGTCGACTGGTCGTACCGCTACTACCGGGGCGCGCTGCCGCCCGGCCGCATCAACCTCGGCGTCCCCTATTACACCCGCGGCTGGCAGAACGTTTCCGGCGGCACGGACGGCCTGTGGGGCGTCTCGTCACTTCCCGACCAGGGCGCCTGCCAGCCCGGCACCGGTGAGAAGGCCGACTGCGGCCACGGCGCCGAGGGCATCGACAACGTCTGGCACGACCTCGGCACCCGGGGCGAGGAGGTCGCCTCCGGCTCCAACCCCCTGTGGCACGCGCGGAACCTCCAGGACGGCATCACCCCCGGCTACCTCCCCTCCTACGTCGACACCGGCAAGGAGTCCGGCAAGCTCAAGGGCACGTACACGGAGAAGTACGACGACACGCTCAAGGCGTCGTGGCTGTGGAACGCCGAGAAGAAGGTGTTCCTCTCCACGGAGAACGACGCCTCGATCGACGCCAAGGCGCAGTACGTGAAGGACAACGGCATCGGCGGCGTCATGCTGTGGGAGCTGGCGGGCGACTACACCAAGCGCGCGGGCGGCGAGTACGGCATGGGGTACGACGTCACCAGCCGCCTGGACGGGGCGCTGCACGGCTCCGGGGGCTACAAGACGGAACGCGCCGGTGACACTCCCCTCCCCGACGAAGTCGTGGACGTCTCCGCCGAGTTCGTCGACTACCCGACGGCCGAGGGCGACATGTGGCCGATCCAGCCGAAGCTGCGCATCACCAACAACACGGAACGGACCCTCGGCACCGGCACCGAGATCTCCTTCGACCTGCCCACGTCCACCTCGCCGCTGCTCAAGGACGAGGCGGGCACGGAGCTGAAGGACGCGGTGAAACCCGGCCGCTCCGGGCCCAACGTGGGCGGCCTGAAGGCCGACTTCCACCGCGTGACGCTGAAACTCGGCTTCTGCGAGGCCGTCGCGCCCGGCAAGTCCCACGACATCGGCCTCAAGTACTACCTGCCGGTGACCGGCCCCGCGAACGTCACCGTGTCGACCGGCGACCACACGTACGGCTCCGTCCAGGACGACCGGAAGGGCGTACGGACGGTCGAGCCGGACACCGGTGACGCCAAGGAGTGCGACGCCCCGGAGTGGAAGCCGGGCTCCGCGCACGGCAAGACGGTCGGCCGGACCTTCGCGGCCTGGGACAAGGGCGACCAGGGCTGGCAGTTCGAGTACCAGGGCAACCTGATGGACCACCACCCCGGCGAGAGCCGCGCCCACCTGGTGGAGCCGCAGCCCGGCAACCCCAACCAGCTCTGGACCCCCCGCAACGCCGGGAACGGCTGGTACACCCTCACCAACGCCGGCAAGTGCCTGACCGCGACCGGCGCGCGCGAGGACATCAAGGTCGCCGACTGCGCCTCCTCGGAGGCCCAGCGCTGGCACTTCATCCCCATCGACCCGGCGACGGGGTCGGAGGGCTCCCCCTCCACCCCCGCCCACGGCAAGCTCTTCACCCTCCGCTCGGCCGGCGGCAAGGACGTCGAGGCCGCCTACGGCGCCACGACCCCCAACACCCACCTGTGGAGCGGCAACACAGCCGACCCCGCGACCGGCGCCTACGTCTCCTGGAAGGGGTCGTACTGGGCGGCGTCCTGGTACACGACCGTCGAACCGGGCACTTCGGAGCGGGACAGCCAGGGGAAGGAGGTGCTTCCCTGGCGGAAGCTGGGGCGGGCGAGCTGACGCTGCCCTGAGGTCCTGGCTTCCTGGGGTGTGAGCCCTGCCGGGGCTTGAGTTCCAGTGGTCGTCGCAACACCCCGACGAGCCCCGACCGGACCGTGGCGCCCGCGCTTGCTCCGCGGACGCCACGGTCCAGCCGTTCGAGGGGCTCAGCAGACGTCGCGGTACGCGACTTCCGTTATGTGTTCCTGCCATTCCTCGCGTGACGGCCCGCCGGCGGCTCGCTCGCAGGCTTCGGCGGCCGCTTCGGACGGGGCGACGGTGTAGCGCCGCACGGGGGTGTGCTCCCCGACCGCGTACAGGCCCTGGCCGTCCGGGGCGAACGCCACCGAGGTGATGCGGTCTCCGGGGGTCGGTTGGTCGAGTCCGATCTGCCGTCCGGTGGCGGTGTCCCACAGACGCAGCGTCCCGTTCTCGCCGGCGGTGGCGAGGCGGTTGCCGTCCGGTGAGAAGGCCAACGCCGAGACGGGGTGGGCCTGTTCGACCCGGCCGCCGGCACGGCTTGCGGGCAGCAGGTGGAGGCGGCGCCGTACGTCACCGTCCCAGAGGCTCACCAGGCCGACCGAGTCGCCGACGGCCAGGTGGCGGCCGTCGGGGCTGAAGGCCACCGCGAGGGAGCGGGCATTGCTCAGCGGTCTCGTCACCGCCTTGCCCGAGGGAAGCCTCACCACCAGCCCCTCCGACGAGGTGACGACCAACAGCTCGTTGTCGGGCCTGACCGCGATTCCGTCCGCCTCGCCGGAGAGCACGAAGGTGACCTTCCCCCGCGCGTCGGTGTGCTCCGCCTCGACCATGCGCAGGCGCGCTCCGCTGCGTACGTTCCACAGCTCGGCGGTCTCCTTTCCCAAGGTGGCCAACCGGGTTCCGTCGGGGCTGAGAGAGACAGCGAGCACCTCATGGCCCGGTCGTACCGTGGCGATGCCACGACGGGTACGCGCGTCCCGCACGCGGACCTCGTCGGGGAGCCCTCGTCCGGGCGAGGTCCTGTGTCCGTGGGCCACCAGTCGTCCGTCGGCGCTGAGCGAGACCAGGTGACGCGGGTCGTCCTCGTACAGAGGGTTGTCCCGCTGCATGGGTACGGTGCCGACGTGCCGGGTGGGGCTGCCCTCCCGGATGCCGGTGACGCCGACGCTGCCGCGCGCGCCGTGTTCTTGGATCGTGGCCATCCGGTCGCCGCGCGAACTCAACATGGCTGTCGGCCTGTTCGCCGACTGCCAGGTCGCGATGTCGGCTGCGGGGCCCAGGTCCAGCGATCTGACTGTGGTCCCGGTCGGCCCGCCCATGCCCAGGTAGCGGATCTGCCGGGCGTCGGCGTCGAGCCAGAGGTCCATGACGTAGTCGTCGGCCGGTGTGTGACGCCACACGGGTTGTCGGGGGCGGTCCGTGCGCCACACCACGAGGGATCCGTCGGTCACCGCCGCCGCCAGCCGTCCGTCATCGCTCAGGGTGAACCGCTGGATCCGCGGGGAGTCCCCCACGTCGTCGAGGAGCGAATCGCTCGGGCCGGTCCGCGGCGGACCGGCCCCCTCCGCGAGGCTGCCGCCGTCCGGCGAGCCGTACGCGGGCAGGCGCTCTCCCGTCTTGACGTCCCAGCGGCGGATCTCGCTGCCCGTGTTGACGGCCATCGCGCCCTGGGTGAAGACGGGAGGCCCACCCACGCACGGGGAGGTGGGCCGCCCGCCCAGCAGCTCCCGGAATCTGCCGGTCCGGGTGTCCCAGAGCCGGAGGGGCCCCTTCTCCATGCTCGGGCACCACGCCAGGTGGCGTCCGTCGGAGCCCACGACGGCATCCGCGCTCATGGAGCGGCGGGACAGGAGGATCTGCCTCCGTACGTCCCACAGTTCAACGACACTCCTCTGCCCAGAGGGCGCGCCATCCAGGTCACGCTCCCCGCGGGCCAGGAGTGTCCGCCCGTCCGGTGTGAATTCGAAGTCGCCCGATGCCGTGGCGAGGGGCTTGCCGAGCCTTCGTCCGGTGGCCATGTCCCACAGCATCGTGGGACCCGATTCCGCCTGCGCGGCGACCATCTTCCCGCCCGCGCTGACCGCTGCTCCCCACATGTCCTCACGGACCGGCACGGAGCGACTCTTGTGGCTCACGGTGTCCTCTACGACGAGACGCTTCCCCCGCTGCGCGACCACGGCGCGACCGTCGGCGGAGACCACGGGGTCGAACTGCCCGTCCCCCGGCGGCACCGCGAACACGTCCCGCTCCTTCTGCCCCACCGCCCCCAGCACGGCCGACCTCGTCTCCGCGGTGTCCGCGATCCGCCACGCCGCCACGCTCAACCGCATCGCGAGCCGCGGGTCGCTCGACCGTGCCTTCTCCGCGACAGCGGCCACGCGCTGGGCCTCCGCCCGGACGCGCCGGCGGTCGTTGTCCTCGCTCTCCCGCCAGGCGATCACCCCCGCGGTCAGGGAGAGGGCGAGCAGCAGGGCCAGGGTCGCCGTCAGCCCCCGCAGTCGACGGGTGGCGCGCGCCTTGCGGGCGCGCACACGATCACGCTCGGCGCGGCTCGCGGTGAGGAAGTCCTGCTCCAGCTCGCTGAGCTCGCCGCGGCGACCCTCCGATCCCAGGAGATCGTCCGCGGTGGCGAGAAGGGTGCCCCGGTACAGCGCGGCCTGGTCGCGGTCCAACCCGTCCCAGTCGGCGGCGGCTTGGGTCATCTTGCGCCGGACGACGAGTCGTTGGCGGTCGTCGTCGATCCATTGACGCAGTCGGGGCCACGCGGTGATCAGAGCCTCGTGGGCCAGGTCGACGGTGTGGTCGTCCACGGTGACGAGGCGGGCACGGGCCAGGTGCTCCAGGGCGACCTCGGCGGTGGTCGCGTCACCGCCGCCCAACGACGTGCGCGGCAGGGGGCATCGCGTGTCCGGTGCTCCCTCACCGGGGGTGACCAGGCGCAGCAGAATGCGCCTGGCGGCGGCCGCTTGGTCCGGGGTGAGCTGGGTGTAGAGGCTCTCGGCGGTCTGAGCGATGGCGCCATGGATGCCGCCGGCCGCTTCATAGGCCCGCAGTGTCAGGGTGCGGCCGTGGCGTCGGCGCCAGGTTTCCAGGAGGGCGTGGGACAGGAGCGGCAGCCCGCCCGGCTCTTGGCTCACCTCCTTGATGAGGCGATCGGTCAGGGCCCGCTCCACGATCAGCCCGTCTGCCTGGGCGGGTTTGACGATCACCGCGCGCAACTCGTCGGCGGCCATGGGGCCCACCGGGACGCTCGAGCCACGGACGGCGGCCGCCAGTCCGGGGAGCGCCAGGCAGCGGCCGTAGAAGTCGCCTCGGACACCCAGCACGACGCGCAGTCCGCTGCCGGGCTCGGTGGCGGCCAGGAGCCGGGTCAGGAAGTCGGCCCGCTCGACCGGGTCGTGACAAAGGGTGAAGACCTCCTCGAATTGGTCCACGATCAGCCATGTGTCACCGTCGCCCGGTGCGGGAGTCAAGACGTCTTCGCGGGTGCGGACGGGGTGTTCGCCCGGCGTGAGGATCCGGATCGCCTCAGGCTGCCGCGCCGGACCGGTCAGGCTGCGCAGCCTGGGTACGAGGCCGGCCCGCAACAAGGACGACTTGCCGCTGCCCGAGGGGCCGACGACCGCCACGACGCGGTGCTCGGTCGCCGTCCGTGCGAGGTCGTCGGCCAGGTCACCGCGGCCGAAGAAGAGGTGCTCGTCCCCCACGTCGAAGCGCGCGAGGCCCCGGTAGGGAGGCGGCCTCCCGTCATCCGCCGTGCCGCTGATCCGCTGGGCCTCTTCCCGGGCCGCCGCACGCCAGCGCTGCTCCCACTCGTCCGGGTCTCCCCCGCACACGGTGACGTACGCCAGCGCCACCGGCAGTGAGGGCAGTTGCTCCCCCGCGGCTGCTCGCGACAGCGCCGTGACGGAGAATTCCACCTGCCGGGCCATCTGCCGGTAGGTGATTCCGCCCGTCTCCTGCCGGAGTTTGCGCAACTCGAACGCGAACCTCTGGACCGGTCCCTGTCCAGGATCGATGTCCGTCTCCGGACGCCCCACGTGCTGCCCTTCCCCCGTACCAGCCGCACTCTCGCCTCATCCGAACACGCCCCCCGCCGGCTTGGAAGCGGCTATCTGGCCAAGCAGGTCCTCTGACCTGCCTCCGAGAGGTCTCAGTGCTTTCGGGGGCTCAACGTTCGTTGCCTGGTTTGCCGTTGTGGTTCCTGAGGTCATCGGGTGTCAGTGGATTCATGGCAGTCACATCGCGTGGGGTGATCGAGAAGCCCTGCCAGTGGACCGGCATGGGTTCTTGGTCCTCGTCCCTGGCTATGTGGTGGAATCCGATGTTGACCCAGGCGATCGGGTGTTTGAGGGTCTGGCCGTTCACCCACTTGTCGACGCTGTTGTGCGTGCAGCCGTTGATCAGTGCGTTGTTGTGACTCGCGTACTGCTCGCACGCCTTGTAGTCGGTGAAGTAGATGTCGTGCTTGGTGAAGGGCCGGCCCGCATGCCTGGCGGTGGGTCCGGGGACGAACTCGTAGGAACGCGCGTGTCCGTCCTTGTTCTTGCCGGTCGCGCTGACCATCCGCCACCAGCGCATGGTCTTGAGGTCGCCGCTGAGTTCCTTGGTGACGGGGGTGCGGGCGGTCTTCGTCCGGGGGCTGCCGTTGCCGGTGGGCGGGGTGACGGTGGAGTCGTACTGCTCGACCCGCCCCTTGGGGGAGCCGTCCAGGCCGAAGTTCAGCCGCCAGAACACGTTGTGGCTGTGGCTGGTGCTGAAGTCCTTGGCGCCCTTGCCGATCGGCCAGCCACGGCCGTCGCCCGCGTCGTAGTCGTCCGGGGAGAGGCTGCCGGTGGCGCCGACGTTCGAGGTGATGGTGCCGTCGGACGAGAACCGCCACTCGGTGATGTACTCGTACCAGTCCACCTCGTTCACGACGTAGAGCAGCAGGTCCTTGCCCTGGGACTGCCAGACCTTGCCGTCTTCGTTCAGCCGGTAGGCATGGCCGCGTGCGCGGGTCGTGGCGCACAGCCCCTGCACCAGGTCGGTGCCCTTCTTGACCGTCTTGATCGTGCCGCCCGGGCATTCGGCCGGCTTGAGCTTGAGCAGGTTCTTGCCGAAGTCGTAGCCCGTCAGGTCGTCGTACTCGCTCTCGCCGTCGTCGTACGGCACATGGACCTGGGCGAGCTTGGCGGTGCTGAGGACCTTGATGGGCCGGGGCTCCGCCTTGGGCTGATAGGAGACGTTGTTCAGGACGAGTCCGGCCTCGGTGTCGTAGTGCACGCACATGCGCCACGTGGTGCCGCCGTCGAGTTTCTGCTCGATGCGGGACGCCGCACTGCAACCGGGCGCGGGGGCCGCTGCGGGGGCGTCGGGCGCCTTGGGCGCCGCCCCCGCAGGCGTGGCAGCGGTGGTGAGGACGCCGCCGCCCAGCAGCACGGCGGCGGCGAGGGCCGACGCTGCCTTCTTGCGGGCGCGCTTCGCTCTTTTCAGGTCCATGCCGGAGAACTCCTGTGTACGGGACGGGTGATGGGCCGATGGCGGGGGCGGACGTGAGCCGGGCGGGGCTCAGCGGGCGCGAGCCGGGCGGGGCTCAGCGGACGCGAGCCGGGCAGAGCTCAGCGGACGCGGGTGACGGTCCGCGCGCTCAGGTCGACGATCAGGTCCCTGGTGTTGATCCACGGGCCGTGCACGACCTTGGACATGACCCGGACACACCGGTGCTCGCCGCATGCGGCCAACCGCGGCGGAAGCTGCTCCTCCGTCTCCTTGCGGAAGGCTCCGCCGCTCAGGACCAGTTGGCCGGGCGAGGTCAGCTCCTTGCCCATGATGTCCTTGTAGTCCGCCTTGAGGCCCTTGCCGAGCGGGTCGGCGATGATCAGTGCCGCGGCCTGAGCCACCTCGTCCCTCGTCGGCGGGGGCTGGGCGCCGCGTGCGGTGTCGGCCTGCTCGACCTTGCCGGTCGTGAGGTTCACCGTCTTGGTCAGGAGGGTGTCGTCCGCGTAGTTGTAGTACGTGACGCGGGCGCGGCGGGGCGGTGTGGCGTCGTCGGCCTCCTCAGGGGGCAACTCGGCCAGATTGGTGGAGATGTGCTGAGGGCCACGATGGCCCTCGACGTCCTCGCTCCTCATGCGCACGGCGCCGGTGAGAGCCAGCTGCTCGGCGCGCTCGAGCTCTCTGTCGGTCAGCGGGTCGCTGCCGATGCCCTTGTCCCCCTCGGGCGGCGCGGCCTCCACGACCCCTGGCCGCGGCGCCTGTTGCTGCTGCGCGGCCGCGGCCGCATCCGGGCGGGCGCCCTGCTCGCCCGCTCCGGCCGACCCGGGCAGGGCGACGGCCACGGCGACGGCCGTGCCGCTCAGCGCCACGGCCGCACCGGCCACTGCCTTGCCGAGATTTCTGCGTATCAGATCACGCACATGGTCCCCCGTGTCGAGTGTCTTCTCCGGCCGAGCAACAGCGGTGCCTCTGCCGCGTTCGAGGTCGAGTTCAGCGGCCCACGAGTTGTTCAGCACCCCCTTTGGACGCCGCTGAACAATCCCGGAGCGACGCGGCCGGATCCGGGCCTACCGGAAGGTTGGCTGCTACACGGGGTACACGCGGTCCATGGTCACTGATGTGGAGTGGGCGGCTTTCGTTCCGTCGGCGCTGCTGCTGGCCGCCACGCCCGGAGCCAACCAATTATTGACCCTGCGTAATGGTCTGCGACATGGTCTGGCCCCGGCTGTCAGCGCGTCACTGGGGCGTTTCACGGCTTTCGCGTTGATGGTGGTGGCGGTCGCGGCAGGTCTTGGAGCTGTGCTGGCCGCCTCCGAAGTGGCGTTCAACGTCATCAAGTGGTGCGGTGTGGTCTACCTCTTGTGGCTGGGAGCAAGGACGGTCCTGACCGCTCTGCGTGGGCAGGACCGAGCCGAAGCCGCACCCGATGCCGGACGGGACGCCGCAGCGCGGAGCGCGGGCGGCGGCCATCGCTCCTCGTGGCGGCTGGCCTGGCAGGAGTTCTTGGTCGCGGCGACGAACCCGAAGGCGCTCATCCTGTTCACGGTGTTCCTGCCGCAGTTTTTGCCGCGCGGCGCCGAGGGAGTCGCGGTTCCCCTGCTGGCCCTCGGCACCGCCTATATCGCCATCGAGTTCTGTTGTGCCTGCGGTTGCGCCACGCTGGGAAGCCGCCTGAAGAGCATGGGCATCGGTCGGCGTGCCCGGCGCCGGCTGGACGGTCTGACGGGCGGGGCGATGCTGGGGCTGGCCGCCTGGCTGGCGACGGAGAACCATTGAGACGCCGGGGCTGCCCCGCACAGCCTGCTCGATGTTGCGCAGCCGGTTGGAGACGACGTAGTTCTTGTGAACCGCGCACGCTTGCAGGGCACGGCAGCCTGCTCGGTAGAAGTTGATGTGGGCCGCGGCCCGGTTGACACGGGTGCGCGGCCCGCAGCAGGTGCAGGCTCTCTCCGGCACCGCAGCCGATGTCCATCACGCTCAAGCGGGTGCTCCGGGGCACCTCCCTCGAGAGCGCGGCCCGCAGGTTTGCCTCGGCGGAGAGTACGCAGAGGTCCAGACCGCGTCGGATCAGCGGACAACGCGGCTGAGACCTGTTGCCGCCCGGGCTGAACCGCCCCGCCGCCCCACTCGCCCGCCCTCCGTCCGGGCAACCCATTTCGGCGCCCCGAGGTTGCCCGCCCGATCCCCCTTTCTCGTACGCATTCGTCCGCCGTCCGCCTTTCAAGTCGCTGTGCACAAATCGACAACTGCTGCGCACGCTCAGTCAAAGACTTTCCGCCGCACCGTGCGGCACGCTCCTGAGCAGATACCGGAGAAGCTGTCAGAACGGCGGAGAACCGTGGAGACGACGGAGCGGACGGAACAGGAAGACGTGCTTTCGGCCCTCTTTCCCCGGGCCGGGGCCAAGGAAGTCAGGAGCGCGGTGCGGGAGGGGCTTCGGCTCACGGAAAGCGTTGAACCCGCAATGTTTGAAGGAATTCGGGACTCCGCACTCCTCGCCCACGACGCCCGCGCTCTCGTGGGCGGCCATCCGCACGGCGTACGGCTGCATCTGACCCGCTCGCCGGGCCGGTACCGGGCCGACATCGTCGTCGACGGCCGGCAGGGGGGCGCCTTCTTCGACGACGGCGTGTCGGTGAACCTGGAGGAGTTCGACCGGGTCTGCCCGGCGGCCGACTCCCTGCTCGACGCGCTGGCCCACGCCTTGGGCGTACCGCGGCGATTCTGCGGATGCTCCGCCTTCGTCTCGCCTCCGGGCAGCGGCCTGCCCCTGCACTTCGACGACAAGGACGTCGTGATCGTGCAGGTCACCGGAGACAAACGCTGGCGTCTCGCCGCCAACACAGGGGTGCGCTATCCGACGGCCAACTACGCGGCGGGCGGCCGCGTCTCCACCGAGCTGGCGCGCTACTACCGCCCCGAAGCGCCGGGCGCCGGAGCGCCCGAGCGGTGCGACACCGTCGACCTGGGGCCGGGGGACAGCCTGTTGCTGCCGCGCGGCCACTGGCACGGAACCGAGGCGCACCAGGACGCGGCATCCGTCTCGCTCTCGTTCGGCATCGCAGCTCCGTCATGGTCCGCGGTCTTCCTGGAGCGGCTGAAGACGCGGCTCCTCACCGTCGACCACTGGCGGGCCCCGGCCGTCCGGCTGGACGGCGACGGCGGGAGCTTTCTGCCCGCCGATCTCATCCAGCGCATGGACGGGGCGATCTCGGAACTGCTGTCCGGCCCATTCGGCCGGGCGCTTTCCGAGGAAATTCCCCAAGGCCGGACGACCTGTTCGGCTGACGCACCGTCAAAACCGGCTCCGGCAAGGGGCCGGGGAATGGGAGAAGAAAATGTCGGAGAACATCACGACCGCTGAGATCGAGGAAGTCGACATCGAGGTCGGATTCATCATCGGCTCCTCCTGCTGCTCCCTCGAGATGGAAGAGGACGACCTGGACGTCGCCGCCGACGAGTGAGGCGGACGGGGACGCTGCCGTCCGAACGGCACGCCCCGTAAGTCCTGAGCAAGAGCGCAGCACCACACCGCACCCATGACAAGGAGCCCTTCATGACGGGGAGTTCGTCGCCGGAAGCCGTACAGCGCGGCCCTCGCCAGGAGACTCCTCCGGGAGCGGTCGGCGCCTCGGGCGGCACGGCCAGGTCGCCGCTGCCCGAGGCGCACCCTCTGCTCGACCGGATCATCCGCCAGGAGCAGGTGTTCGCCGCGGTCCCCCGGGTCCGTCGGAGGCCGGGTGACCCGGCTGTGTACAGCCACACCTGTCTGCCGGGTCCCGCGGTGGCGGAACTGGGGCGCTTCGGCCGGTACACGAAGTGCGCGGGCGCCGGGTTCCGGCCCGCCGACAGCTGGATCGCGGCGGCCGCCGAGGGACTTGAGCGCTACTACGCCATCAGGTACAGCCGGACCGCGCCCTGCCGCAGCGGCAGTTGGGCCGCTGATCCCGAGGCGCGCGTCCACCCCGGCGCGTGGACGCCGTTCGCAACCGAGCAGTACGCCGAACCGGGCTTCCCCTTCCGGCCGTTGACCGAGGACAGCGAACTGCGGTGGTACCCGGGCGAGGACCTGCACACCGGAGACGGCCTCTGGCTGCCAGGACCGGCAGTCTGTTTCCCCTACCTCAGGTCCAGGGCGGAGCCCGGCATGCTGCCGGCCGTCACCACCGGACTCGCCTTCGGGTTCGGGACGGAGAACGCCACCCGTTCCGCTCTGTGGGAAGTGATCGAACGCGACGCCCTGGTGCTCGCCTGGCACTGGCAGCTGCCCGCACGCAGGATCGACGCGGACACCGGGCTGTGCCGTCAGCTGCGCGACGCCGCCGAACTCGACGACCGCTACACCGTCGACGCCTTCGACATCACCTCCGACCTCGGCATTCCCGTCTGCCTGGTGATCCTGCGGGTGCGGGACGCGGCCGGGCCGCTCCTCGCCGTCGGCTCCGCCTGCCGCGGGAGCCTGGACGCCGCCCTGCGCAAGGCATTCCTCGAGGCCCTCCAAGGCGTGCCGTACGTGCGGCACTTGTGCGCGACCCAGGCGGACTGGGTCTTCGGCGGTGACTTCGCCGAGGTGCGCTCCTTCGAGCACGGCGCCGCCTTCTACTCGCTGTTCCCCGATCAGCTGGACGCCTGTCTCGCGGCCCGCCCGGAGTTCCTGAACGTCCGGGGCGACGCGGTCACCGTGGAGGACGGACCGGACGCGACGCCGACCCTCGACACGACGCCGGACCGCGACACCGCGCCGCCGGGCCTCGACGCGACCCTCGCCGCGCTGCACCGGCGCGGCCACCGGGCGTACGGGGTCGACATGAGCGCCGACGTGCTGCGCGCCGCCGGCTGCGTCGTCCGCCGGGTCGTCGTGCCCGGCCTGTACAGCCTCGAAGGCGCGCACCGCTTCCGCAACCTGGACCCGGCGCGCGCCAGGGCCGTCGGAGCGCTCACCGGCGACGCGCCCGACCCGCACCCGTTCCCCCATCCGTTGCCCTGACCCGCGACCGCGAGGAGGTGCCCCGATGAGCGGAGAGTTCCCGATGAGCTGGAAGGCCGTACCCCTGGTGAGCCCCTCGGGGCCGTCCCCGGCGCGCTGTCCGGCACACGCCGGGCAGGACGACGCGGAACGGGCCGAGGCAGGCGAGGGCCCGGCCCCGGGCGGGCACTTGGAGGAGTTGCGCCGAGAGCCGCTGGGCCTGCTGCGCCGGTCGGCCAAGGAGAGCGCGCACCGGCTGGCCCGCCTCGACACCGGTCCGGGCGCCTGCCTCGTCGTGAGCGACCCGGACGCCGTGGACGTCGTACTCACGGACCACGACGCCGCGTTCTTCAAACCGAAGATGGAGCGGTGGAAGCAGGTCCTCGGCGAGAACGTGCTGACCAGCGAGGGGCCCGCCTGGGCCCGGTCGCGGCGCAGAAGCATGCGGATCACGGGGGCCCGGTATGTACGGCGTGCCGCGCGCGTGGTCGCGGAGGTCACGGACGAGCGGCTGCGGAGCTGGGCGGGCACGGGCGCGGTGGGAGTGGACGGCGCCGCCGACAGCCCCCGCAGCCCCTGTATCCCCGGTAGTCACGACATCCCCGACATCCACGAGGAGATGCGCACCCTGACCCTCGCCGCGGTCCTGCGGCACCTGTGCGGCACCGACGACGACTTCGACCTGCGCGCCTTCGGGCGTCATCTGCGGACGGTGATGGAGTGCATCCACGCCCTGGAGTCCGCGCCGGCCGGCGCGGAGCCGAGCGCGCGCGTCGAGCGCGCCTTCGCCCACGCCGCCGGGGAGCTGCGCGCCGCGGTGCTCCGGCTGGTGGCCTCGCACGCGGGCGGTGACGACCTCGTCGGGCTGCTGACGGCGCCGCCCGACACCGCATCGGACGACGGACGCGCCGCGGAGCCGCTGACCCCCGACCAGGTCTGCGACGAGGTCCTGGCGCACCTCATCGCCGGGCACGAGTCGACGGCCACCGCGCTGGCCTGGTCGCTGCTGCTGCTCAGCCGCGACGCGGACGTCACCCGCCGCGTGCGTACCGAGATCGGGACGACGGTCGGCGGCCGGGCCCCGGGCCCGGCCGATCTGGCCGGGATGCCGCTGCTCCAGGCGGTGTTCACGGAAGCGCTGCGGCTGTGTCCCCCGGCGTGGACGATCATGCGGGCCACGGGGCGGCCCTGTGAGCTCTCCGGTGTGCGACTGCCCGCGGGGGCCGTGCTGCTCGCCTCGCCGTACAGCATCCAACGCTCCGGGCGCTGGTTCCCGCGGCCCGACGAGTTCCTCCCGGACCGGTGGCTCGGTGACGCGGCGGCCGGGGCGCCCAGGTACGCGTACTTCCCCTTCGGAGGCGGCCGCCGGTCCTGCCCCGGCCGGATGCTGGCGCAGGTCACCGCCGGGGTTGTCCTGACCCGGGTGCTCCAGGGCTTCCGGATCGAACCCGTCGGCGAGCCGCCGACGGCCGACGTCGGCATCATTCTGCGCCCCAGCCCCGGAACGAGGCTGCGGGCAGTCCCCCTGCGACGGGAATCCGCCGGGCAACGAGAGGAGTCACCATGAGGCAGGCGACGACCAGGCTGGTCGCGGGGCTGATGCGCAAGGAGGAGTTCGCCGGGCGGTCGCTCGAGGAAGCGATGGCGCGCTACGTCATCAGCCCCACGCTGGCTTCGCGCACGGCGGCCGTGCACTGCAGTCACTCGGGGCGCCTCGCGTCGCCCGGAGTGGTGGAACTGCGGTGCACCACCCGCGTCGAGGGCCTGACCAAGCCCTTCGCGGTCAAGCACACCTACAGCTTCCCGCTCCTCAACGAGGTGCGGGAGTCGGGCCTGGTGCTCCGCCCGGATGCCCCCGGCGGGACGACCGAGACCCTCGTCGCGCTGAAGGACGGCGCCAAGAGCTACGTGAACGTCGCCGTGCACGACGACGAGGGCTACATGCTGTACTCCTCGGTGCTGACCTACAACCGGCGCGGCGAAGTACGGCCCTACGTACCGGTGTTCCCCGACAAGTTCACCTCGCCTCTGTCCCTGGGGCAGGCCGACCTGGGCGAGGCGGTCGACGAGCAGGGGCGCCGTGTGCTGCGGCTGGTTCTCGGGCTCGAGGAGCTGACCGGCCCGACCGTCGTGAAGGTCGGCTACAACACCGTGGGCATCCAGGAGGTACGCCGGTTCGAAGCGGCGCCCGCCGCGCCGGTCGTCGTCTCCGACCTGCCCCTGGAGGACAATCCCGAGCTGCTGCCGGGCGAGTGGGTGATCGGCGCCACCGACGGCGAGGACCGCATGCTGGTCAACGGCATCGTCCGCATGTCCGACCTGGGCGCCTCCCGTGGAGCCTCGTCATGACGCTGCGCGAGCCCGCTGCCGGGCGCCCGCCCGGCGCGCGGGACCTGGCGGCCGCCTCGGCGGCGCTGCGCTCGCTGCGGCACCCTCGCGGCGTCGGCCGGGCCCACGACGGCTCGTTCCCCGTCCTGCCGTTGGCGGACGAGGCGTGGTTCTACGAGATGCTGCTCGTGCGGTTCGCCTCGCTGTGCCCCGAGGACACGCAGGGGTGGCGGGACCGGCTCGACGTGCTCCTGGACGATGCCTGCGCGCTGCCGGCGGACGCCCCACGGGACGCCGGGGACGCGGTCGTCCACGGGGCCGACACCGGGGGCGCCGATCTGCTGGGTGCCGCCATGCTCGCCCATCTGCTCCGCGTCCGGCGTCCGGGCGAGGCGGCCGCCGAGTGGTTCGTCGGCCAGGCGCTGGAGGCATGCGCGCGCTCGCTGCCCGCCGCGGACCGCCTGCCGCCGCTGTACACCCTGTGCCTGGCCCACAACCTCGACGAGATGGGCGAGCACGCCATGGCGCGCGCCCTGCCGGTGCCGGTCACCGCCGACGAGGCCGCGGCGGGCCTCACCGGCCCCGAACGGCTGTTGACCCAGGCGTACTTCCACACCCACGCGGTGCTGTTCGCGTTCGGCACCTTCCGCCGGACCGGGGCGGATCCCCGTCCGCTGCGGCGGAACCTGCGCTTCCTGCGGACGCACGCGCCGACGTTCGAGAGGTACGGGTGGGCGGATCTGTGCGCCGAGTCGGCGCTGTGCCTGTCGCTGTGCGGAGCACGGGACGAGGACTTCCACCGGCTCGTCGCGACGCTGCGCCGTCTGCAGCGGCCCCAGGGAGACTGGAACCATCCCCGGATCGACGCACGCCAGGCCCGGCACAGCACCATGCTGGCGGCTCTCGCCCTGCTGGAATCGGCGTGCGCGGGCGCCGCGGCACCGGATGCCGCGGCGACGGCGGAGCGTGGGTGACGGCGCGATGGACCTCACTCGCGCCGCCGTGGCGGAGCTGCGCGCCCTGGAGCGGACCACCCTGACGCTGCACACCCCGCGCCATCCCGGCTGGCGCCCCGTCTTCCCGCTGGCTCACCTCGCCGAGCACCTGCTGGGGCGCGAACTCGGCCGCCTGCCCGGGCTGAGCGCCCTCACCGGTCACCTGCGCAAAGACGTGATCACCGTACGGTTCCTGCTGTCCCCGGCCGGGCGGGCCGGGCTCGACGTGGACCGGATAGTCGAGCTGGCCGACACCTCACCGGCCGACTTCGCCCAGGAGCAGCGGGTGCTCGCCGTCGAGGACGCGATCCTGCCGGAGGCCCTGCGCAGCGCGGGGCGGCTCCCGGCGTCGCTCGCGCGGTTCCGGGAGGAGTGGCGGCGTACGGAGCCGCGGCCGACGCTGGTCCGGCAGCCCTTCGTGTCGTCGCGTCTCGCGGAACTCCTGGATCCCGCGACTCCCCCGCCCCCGCCACCTGACCACACCGCGGCCGCCGGCGCCGGGACCGCGCGTGACGGAGGGACGGACGAACGACGGGAGCATGCCGAGGCGCTCGCGGCGGTACGCCGCAGGACCGGCGGGCAGGAGCCCGAACTGTTCCTGTGCGGCGGCCCGTTGGACCAGTACTGGGGCGCGACGTCGGTGCTGCTCGCCGGACTGTCCGCGTACCGCTCCGCGCTGTTCCGGCAGCTGCGGGAGGGGCCGCGGCCGGTGTACTGCCTGAAGCTGTTCGACTTTCCCTGGCGGAGCCGTCGCTACGTCGCCTGTGTCACGCGGCCCGCGGTGGGCCCCGCCGCCTTCCGCGCGGACATCGGGCCCCGCGCCGCCGAGATCGTACGGAATCTTGGCCCCGCCGACCTGCGCACCGTGCTGGCCGAGGGGCGCCTCGCCGTCCTCGACGAGTTCGTCTCCGTACTGGATCATCCGCCCCGGCGGGCGTGGGTGCCGCTGCTGGCGCGCCTCAACGGGTTCAGCGCGCGGCCCGCCGACCTCGCCCGGCCGGTGCTCGACTGTGCGGTCGGCGATCTCGCGCGCTGCCGTGACGCGTTCCTGGTCGCGTACACGAGAGAGCTCCGCCGTGACGCCTCGGAGCACAACGGCGAGGTGGCCAACGGCCAGGCGGACAAGGGCAAGGCTGCCAAGGAGAAGGAGGACGCCGCATGACCAGCGCCGCGTTCGCTCTCGTCGGCTTCGACCCCCGGCGCTCGGCCGTGCCGAAGGGTTCACGGCCCGAACACTTCGCAGGCGCCCGCCACCCGGTCGAGACGAGCGTGGGGGCCCTGCGTGACCGGCTCGCGGACCTCGCGGCGGCCGGCCGGACCGCCTGCGTGGTCGCCGTGCTGGACGCGGACGACACGATGGAAGCGGTGCGGCTGCGCGGCGCGCTCAACGAGGCCGTCCTCACCTCGGAATCCCTGCTCGTACCCTGTGTCGTCACCGACCCCTGGACGGCGTACGTCGGTCCCTGGATGAAGCCGCCCTCGACGCCCTGCCTCGGCTGCTTCGCACCGGCCCTGCTCCCCGCCGACGACGGCTTCCGGCTCGACGAGGTGCGTCACCCCCCGGCAGGTCCGGGGCGCGGCGCGCACGGGCGGGCTGCGGCGTCGGACGACGGTCCGGCCAAGCCCGACGAACTCGCGGCGCTGGCCCTGAGCGAGGCCCTCGGGACGCTGCGGCACGGCCTGGCGGGAAGTCCCGATCGGTCGATGTGGGGGCGCGTGCTGAGTCTGCGCCTGCGCGCGAACGGACGGGTCGTCAGGGAATCGTGGCGGGTCCCGAGGGATCCGGACTGCCGCTGGTGCGGCACTCCGGTCTGCGCGGGGGCGCCGCCCCTGCCCCGGCTGTCCCGGATTCTGCACGAGAACAGCAAGTTGCACGATCACTTCAGGGAACGGGACGCGATCAACAGCGCGTACGCGACCGAGCCCGCCCCGCACCTCTCCGGCGGCGCGACCGCCTCCGCCGACCGGGCCGCGGCAGCGCCTGGCACGGCGCACCCGCTGCCCGATGTCGGCGCGACCCGCTCGCTGCCCCTGGAGGAAGCGATCACCCGACGCCGGTCGCGCCGCCGCTTCGGCCTGTCGGAGCTGACCATGGACGAGCTGTCCGCCCTGCTGCACTACTCCGCGGGCGTCACCGGCTGGGCCACCACCACCGACGGCGGCAGTGTCCCGCTGCGGGCCGCTCCGTCGGGCGGCGCGCTGTACCCGCTGGACGTGTACGCGTACGCGCGCCGGGTCTCGGGGCTCCCGCGCGGGCTGTACCGCTACGACCCGCTCGCGCACGCCCTCGTCGGCACGGGCCGTCCGGCCGATGCCGGTGAGGCGCTGTCGGCGCACTCGGCCCACGGCGGTGTGCTCGACGACGCGGCCGTCGTCGTGCTTCTCGCCGCCTCGTTCCGGCGGGTCCAGGCGAAGTACCTGGAGCGCGGGTACCGGATCGCGCTGATGGAGGCCGGGCACATCGCGCAGAATCTCCAACTGGTCGCGGCGGCCCGGCAGTTGCGCGCCTGCGGGGTGACCGGCTTCGTCGACGACATCGTCAACGGCGTTCTCGGTGTGGCGCCCAGAGGGGAGTCCCAGGCCCTGTATCTGCTCGCCGTGGGCCGGGCGCCCGCGACCGCGACCGGCGCTCAGCCCTGAACGAGCCGCCGCCTGCGGTATTCGCGCGGCGACATGCCGTACGCGGCCCGGAAGGCCCGGCTGAAGTGAGCCGCGTCCGAGAAGCCCCACATGGACGCGATCGCGCCGATGGGCCGGGAACGCAACCGCAGGTCCGCCAGATCACGTCGGCAGCGTTCGAGCCGGCAGTATCTGATCCAGGCCGCGACGGCCATGTCATGGGTGTCGAACACCTGGTACAGGTAGCGCACGGAGATGTGGTGAGCCTCGGCGATCGACGTCGGTGACAACGTCGGGTCGGCCAGGTGGCCTTGGATGAAGGCGTCGATGCGCCGCCGCAGGAGGCAACGCCGCGAGTGTGCCGTCACCGTCACGGGCATCAGCGTGAACTGTCCGCCCCGGGCGAGCGCGAAGCCCTCCTCGCCTTCCCGGGGTTGCTCCAGTTTGATCAACAGACGCGAGAACACAACCGGCGCCCCCCGTATCCCCCGCACCTCTCACGTAAGACCGATGACGACATCGTCGTCCTCCTCCCTTCCCCCCTCGCCGCCACCGCGGCGGCGCCCTTCATTGCATTGTGCGTGCCACCGAACCTTTTATGGGAAATCGCTGCAATAGACCTGAACCAAACAGTTCCGGCAGACCGGAAGGATCTCCACCTCACGGAGCAAATGTTCCGTCGACGGGACGGGCCCGTGGCACACAGGGCCACACCCGCAACGGCCCCCTCCCCCGCAACGGAGACCAGCCCGGGTGATCACCGGCCGTTGGACTCGATCTCAAAGGTTGCGCACAAGTTGCACACATCCCCTCTTCATAACGGCCACGATGGTCTAGATTGACCGTGCTTCAGCTGCTCGGGCACGAGGCGTCCAATTCTTGGGGCCCGAGAGGGGGCCTTGGGTGCGGGGAGCACCCGAGATTTCTACGGGTTACCGCGCACCACAAGAGTGCTGGCAGGACCGGCGAGTCGCTGCCGTCAGGGTGGGTTGTTCAAACAGCGCTGAAACAGCCGGGATGTCATGCGCGGGGGGCCAGGGCCGCCCGAGGGGAGAAACGGCGCGGCGCGGGAGGCGGGGCCTCCCGAGGGGAGGAACAGCGCGGCGCGGGGGCGGAGCTCCCGCGGAACAGTGTGAGGCGAAAGCGTCGAACCACTGGCGACCTGGGGGGGTCCTGTGCAGCAGGGGGAATTAGTCAACCCGTTTCCGTCGGCGCGCGAGCGTCCGGCGAACGGGGCAATCAGCCGGCCGGCCATCGACTGGGAACAGCGGTACCGCCGTGCCGTGATCACCAGCGACACCGTGACCACCGCTTTTGTGGTGGCGGCGATCGGCACCTTCTTCGGGGCCCGGGACGCGGCCAACTGGCACGAGAAATGGGGAATTCTCGCCTTCGGCACCGAACTCCTTGTGCTGGGAGCGCTTGCGGTGAGCCGGTCGTGGGCGCCGGCCGTGCTCGGCCAGGGCGCCGAGGAATTCCGCAGGCTCGGACGCTCGCTGTTCACGGCGGCCGTCGTACTGGCGCTCGGCGGGATCGCCCTCACCTCGCGCAACATCAAGCTCTGGATCTTCGTCGCGATCCCCGCGATCGCGCTCATCACCATGACCGCGCGGTATCTGCTGCGCCTTCGGCTGCACAAACAGCGGAAGGAAGGGCGGTGCCTGAGACCGGTGCTCGCTGCCGGGAGCCCGGCCACCGTGCGCGACCTGATCAGCCGAGCCCGCAAGTTCCCGCACCTCGGCTGGCGAGTGGACGCGGTGTGCACGACGGACGGTCTCGGGCTCGACGGTGACCAACTGGACGGCGTGCCGGTCGTCGGCCGGCTGGCGGACGTCGCGGGCCACGTCCGCCGCGACGGCTACCGCGTCGTCGCGGTCACACCGGATCCGCACTGGTCACCGGACCGGCTGCAGCGGCTGGCCTGGAACCTCGAAGGCAGCGATGCCGAAATGGTCGTGGCCCCCGTGCTGATGGAGGTGGCAGGGCCGCGGCTGCACGTCGACGCGGTGCTCGGGATCCCGCTGCTGCGCGTCAGCATGCCGACCTTCACCGGAGGCCGCCGGGCGGTCAAAGAGGTCGTCGACCGGCTGGGCGCGGTGATCCTGCTGATGCTGTTCGCGCCGCTGATGGTGCTCGTCGCGCTGCTTGTCCTGGTGGACAGCCGGGGCGGGGCGCTCTACCGCCAGCGCAGAGTCGGTAAGGGCGGCCGCGAGTTCACGATTTTCAAGTTCCGCACCATGGTCGCCGGGGCCGACGGGGCACGCGCCGAGCTGGCCGACCGCAACGAGGGCGCGGGGCTGCTGTTCAAGCTCCGCCGGGATCCGCGGGTGACCCGGGTGGGAGCAGTGCTGCGCCGGTACTCGATCGACGAGCTCCCGCAGCTTCTCAACGTACTCACCGGATCGATGTCGCTCGTCGGCCCGCGGCCTCCGCTGCCGGAGGAGTCCGCCGCGTACGGCCCGGACATCCGCCGGCGGCTGCTCGTCAAGCCCGGGCTCACCGGCCTGTGGCAGATCAGCGGACGCAGCGACCTGGCCTGGGAGGAGGCGGTCCGGCTCGACCTGCGGTACGTGGAGGACTGGTCGCTCGCCCTGGACGCGGTGATCTTGTGGAAGACGCTGCGTGCGGTGTGCTACGGGCAGGGCGCCTACTGATGCGCGGGGGGCGCCGCCCGACCGGCGCGCGGACCGCAGGCCGAAAGGGCCTGCCTGGGGGGAGGGACGGGACATGAGAGTCAGCGTTTTCGGGCTCGGTTACGTGGGCTGCGTGTCGGCCGCGTGCCTGGCCGGCATGGGCCACGAGGTCATCGGGGTGGACGTGAACCAGGTGAAGGTCGACCTGGTCAACGACGGCAAGGCCCCGGTGGTCGAGGAGCGGATCGGCGAGCTCGTCGCCGAGGTCGTGCGGACCGGGGCGTTACGCGCCACCGGCGACGTCCGCGAGGCGATCACGAACAGTGACGTGTCGCTGATCTGCGTGGGTACGCCGTCGGAACCCAACGGCAGCCTGTGCACCACGTACTTGGAACGGGTCACCGAGCAGATCGGCGCCGCGCTGGCGGATCGTCGGCGCGGCGGGCGGCACACCGTAGTGTTCCGCAGCACCATGCTCCCGGGCACCGGCCTGAACCTACTGGTACCGATCCTGGAGAAGCACTTCGGCGGCACGGCCGGGGTGGACTTCGGGGTCGCGGTCAACCCGGAGTTCCTGCGCGAGGGCACGAGCGTGCGGGACTTCTTCGACCCGCCCAAGACCGTCATCGGCGAGCTCGATCCGGCGAGCGGCGACGTGGTGGCGGCGCTGTACGAGGGCCTGTCCGGCGAGGTGTTCCGGGTGCCGGTGCCGACGGCCGAGGCGATCAAGTACGCGGACAACGCGTTCCACGGCCTCAAGATCGGCTTCGCGAACGAGCTGGGCGCGGTGTGCCAGGCGCTCGGCGTGGACTCGCACCAGGTGATGGACGTGTTCCTGGCCGACCGCAAGCTGAACATCAGCTCCGCCTACCTGCGGCCCGGCTTCGCCTTCGGCGGCTCCTGCCTGCCCAAGGACCTGCGCAGCCTGGTCCACGCGGCGCGGCGGGCCGACGTCTCGGTGCCCATCCTCGCCCATGTGCTGCCCTCCAACTCCGACCATCTGCAGCGCGCGGTGGAGCTGGTCGAGCGCACCGGGAAGCGCCGGGTTGGGCTGTTCGGTCTCTCCTTCAAACCCGGCACCGACGACCTCCGCGAGAGCCCGCTCGTCGAGCTGGCGGAGAGACTCTTCGGCAAGGGCTACGACCTGAAGATCCACGACGCCAACGTGAGCCTGTCCCGTCTGATCGGTGCGAACCGCGAGTACATCGAGACCCGGCTGCCGCACCTCGCGCAGCTGCTCGCGGACTCCGTCGAGGAGGTCCTCGAGCACGCCGAGGTGTGCCTGGTCGGGACCAGGGATCCGGCCGTCCTCTCGGCGCTGCCCCATGGCGAAGGGCCAGTGATCGTCGACCTCATCCACCTACCCGACGCCGAGACGCGCCGGACTGAACCGGGGTACATGGGCCTTGCTTGGTAATGCAAAAGGCAGCGACCGGCAGCGCCGACGCGCGCTGATCCTGGTGGAGAACTTGTCCGTGCCGTTCGACCGGCGGGTGTGGCAGGAGTGCACCACGCTGCGCGACGCGGGCTGGGAAGTGCACGTCGTCTGCCCCCGGGGGAGCAAGCGGGACACGGAGCCGGAGGCGGAGATCGACGGGGTGCGGATCCACCGCTACCCGTTGCGCGCGGCCACCGGCGGTCCTGCCGGCTATCTGCGGGAGTACGGATCGGCGCTGTGGCACACGGCCCGCCTCGCCCGCAAGGTCGGCCCGGTCCACGTGGTCCACGCCTGCAACCCGCCCGACCTGCTGTTCCTGCCCGCCCGGTGGCTCACGCGACGCGGCGCGCGGTTCGTCTTCGACCAGCACGACCTGGTGCCCGAGCTGTACCTCTCCCGGTTCGACCGGGGCAAGGACCTGCTCTACCGCGCCGTGTGCGCCCTTGAACGGATGACCTACCGGGCCGCGGACATCGTGATCGCCACCAACGAGAGCTACCGGGACGTCGCGGTGAACCGTGGCGGCAAGAGACCGGAGGACGTCTTCGTGGTGCGCAGCGCACCCGACATCGACCGGTTCCACCCCGTACCGCCCGAGCCGGAGTTGAAGGGCGGCAAGCCTCATCTGCTGTGCTACCTGGGCGTCATGGGCCCGCAGGACGGCGTCGACTACGCCTTGCGTGCCCTCGCGAAACTGCGCGACGAGCTCGGACGGACCGACTGGCACGCGGTGTTCGTCGGCGCGGGCGACACCTTCGACGCGATGGTGGAGCTGTCCCGGCGGCTCGGGCTCTCGGAGCAGGTGCAGTTCACCGGCCGCGTCCCGGACGCCGACCTGGTGCGCTACCTGTCCACCGCCGACGTGTGCCTCTCCCCCGACCCGCGCAATCCGCTCAACGACGTGTCGACCATGAACAAGGTCCTGGAGTACATGGTGATGGGCCGGCCGATCGTCTCGTTCGACCTCCGGGAGGCACGCGTCTCCGCCGGTGACGCCGCCGTCTACGCGCCCGCCAACGACGAGGCCGAATTCGCCGCGCTCATCGCGCTGTTGCTGGACGATCCGGAGCAGCGGGCCCGGATGGGCAAGATCGGCCAGGAGCGGATCAGCGGCCAGCTCTCCTGGCGGAACTCGCAGGCGTCGCTGCTCGCCGCCTACGCCGCCGCCTGCCGTGACCACGCGCCGGTGTCGGCGGGCGGCCCGGTCCGGGCGAGGAGGCAGCGCCGTTGAGCGACGACACGATACGCCTGGTCACGATCGGGCGGATGCTCCGCCGGCGCTGGCGGCTCCTCGCCGTCCTCACCGTGGTGGGCGCGCTCGTCGGCTACGGCACCTCGCTGGTGTTTCCGCCGCGGTACACGACGTCGGCATCGGTACTGCTGCCGGGGCAGTGGGAGGAGCGCGAGCTGCTGACCCAGGCGGAGATAGCGGCCAGTTCGGCGGTGGTCGACCGCGCCGCCGCCGCCCTCGGCCCCGAGGTCAGCGGCACCGAGCTGCGGGACCGAGTGAGCGCCAAGGCCGCCGACGGGAACATCATCAAGATCTCGGGGACGGCCGACACCCCGGAGGGCGCGCAGCGGCTCTCCGACCAAGTCGCGCAGCAGTTCGTCGCCTTCGCCTCGCGGCTCGCGGGCGACACCACCGACCCCGAAGCGGCGGCCGGGCCCGAGACGCTGCGGAAGTTGGTGGTGCAGACCGGCCGCCGCATCACCGACATGGCCGAGGCGGCCGATCCGGGGCAGACCGTGGAGAGCGTGCAGGGCCGCACAGAGCTCGAGAAGTTGCGTACCGCGCTGCAGGAGGCCATGAAGAAGCTGGACCAGGCCGACCCGGCGGCCAACAAGGCCAACATGGTCGTCATGGGGCCGGCGGCCCGGCCGACCGGCGAGTCAGCGCCGACGCGGACGCAGCTCATCGCCGCCGGGGCCCTGTTGTTCTTCCTGTCCGCGGTCATCGGCCATCTCGCCGCCGCACGGGTGAGCCGCCGGCTGCGCACCGAACCTGAGATCGCCGCGGCGCTGGGCTCCATGCTCCTCGGCACCGTCGACGTCCCTGGTGAACGGCCCGCGCACCGGCCCGAGGGCCGTGGCCCGCGGGCCTGGATCCGCTGGCTCCTCGGCCTCGACACCCGGTGGGACGTACCGGCCCCGCAGCCGTCCGGCGGCGAGGCCGGCAGGCAGATCCGCTACCGACGGGTGTTCGCTCGCCTCCGGGACCAACTGCCGGCCCCCGGGCGGCTGCTGGTCGTCGTCCCGGACGGCGACGAGATCGCCCGCCGGGCGGCCGGGCAGCTCGTCGCCGAGGCCGAGAGCGATCCGACTCCGAGCTCTTCGCGCAGAGGAAACCCCGTGCTGCGGGTGGTGGGGGTTTCGGTGTCCCGGCCGCTGGTGCCGGACCGCGGCACCGAGTCCGGCGCCCTGGTCGTGCTCAGCGCGGGCAGCTGGACCGCCGGGGAACTCGCCGGCATCGCCGGGGCCTGTGCGGACGCGGGGCATGAGGTCGTCGGCATCGTCGTCGCCGGCCCGGTCCGGGCCCGTCCGACGCGGTCCCCCGGGCAGCCTCCGGACGAGGCCGCTCCGGCGCTCGCGGCGCGCGGCCACGCGACGGGAGGTTCGGTGTGACGACGAGCAAGACCGCGGAGTCGTCGGCCGCCGCTCCGCTGCTTGATCTGCAGGCACTGATGGCGGCCGTGCGCAGGCGCCGCCGCCTCTGGTGCGCCCTGGCGCTCCTTGGACTGCTGGCCGGCGCGGCGGTGGCGGTCCTGCGGCCGCCGCCGCCGAGCGCGGTGCCGCCGCCGCCGAGCGCGGTGACCAAGGTCCTTGTCGTGCATCAGGAGGACCAGCCGAACGACACCGGAACGCTGATCCGCACCGACGTCGAGCTGCTGGGCACCACGCGGATCGCCGACAAGGCCCTGCGGTCCCTCAACTCCCGGGAAAACCCTGAGGACTTCATGCGGGACTACCGGGGCACCGGCTTGACCAACAACCTGCTCCAGATCGATGTGACGGGTGCCAGCGAGACGGAAGCGGTGGCCCGGGCCAAGGCCCTCGCCGACGCGTTCGTCGCGGACCATGTGAAGCGGATGCGGGAAGCCGCGAACGCCGAGGCCAAGGCCCTGCGCGGCCAACGCGACCGAATGCGGGACGAGCTCGCCAAGGTCAACAAGGCGATCGGGGACAGATCGCCGGAGAGCGACCCGGAGGCGTCGGCGGGCATCGAGACGCTCTTCGCCCGCCGGGCCGAACTCACCTCGCGGATCACCGATTTCGACCAGCGCGCCGAGGAGGCGCGCATCGGCACGCCCAAGCTCATCGCCGGCACACAGATCGTGGACGCCCCGCGCGCGGTGCGGCACTCCCTGCCCAAGGCCGCTGTCACCGACGCCGCGATCGGGCTCCTCCTCGGACTCGTCCTCGGACTCGCGGTGGCCGCGGTCGGCGCGGTGGTGGCGGACCGCCCCGTGCTGCGCCGGGAGATCGCGGCGCACCTGGGCGCCTCGGTCATAGCGGAGCTGCGCCGCCCGCCCCGCGGGCCGGCCAGGCCCTGGCAGCGCCGACGGACCCGGGCGGCACGGGCAAGGCTCACCACGACCCTGGCCCGCACCGTGCGCGGCTCGACCGAACCGGTGTCGCTCCTTGAACTGGGCTGTGCGCGCAGCACGAGCGTGATCGCCCTGGACCTCGCCCGGGCACTGGCCGCGGAGGGGCCCGTGGTCGTCGTCGACGGCCTGCCCGGTCCGCAGCTCGCCAACAGCCGCCGGAACACCGGAGACCCGGAGGTGGTCAGTGGCGAGCATGCCGAGGGCGCCGCGCAGCAGGCGCGCCGGCTCGGCGTCGGCTCGGTCGCGCCCGGCACCGCGTGGACCGACCTCCAGTACCTCGGTGGCCGGACCGTGCTCGTCGTGCGTGCCGGGCACGGCAGCACCGCATGGCTGCACACCGTGGCACGGCAGCTCGCGGACCAGAGCATTCCGGTGATCGGTGTGGTGCTCATCGACCCCGATCCGCGTGACCGGACCGACGGCACGCTGTGGGACGGGACGCACATCGCGCTGCGGGGCCATAGCGGGCGGCCCGCCCGGCAGAACGGGACGGGCCGGCCGCGGACGGAGCGGCTGCCGATCCGGGCCGCACGAGTCCCGGACAGCGACGAGGAGGGGCGGTAGGACATGTGTGGCATCGCAGGTACGTATCAATGGCCGGACGGGAAGGTCGTGACCGACCGGCTCACCGACACCCTCACCCACCGCGGCCCGGACGGGGCGGGCCGGTACAGCCACCCCGCCGGTGACGGCGAAGTGCACCTCGGGCACCGCCGCCTCGCCATCATCGACCTGTCCGAGACCGGCGCCCAGCCGATGGTCTCGGGCGGCCTCGCCCTGACGTACAACGGCGAGCTGTACAACGCGCCCGAACTGCGGGCCGAGCTGGCGGCCGCCGGGGTGCGCTTCCGCGGTACCTCCGACACCGAGGTGCTGCTGGAGTCCTGGCGGCGCTGGGGCACCGACTGCCTGGCTCGGCTGCGCGGCATGTTCGCGTTCGGGATCTTCGACGAGCGAACCGGTGAACTGGTCCTTGCCCGCGACCAGTTGGGCATCAAGCCGCTGTTCCTGCTCCGGCGCGGCGCGGGTGTGGTGTTCGCCTCCGAGCTCAAGGCGCTCGCCGCCGCCACCGGTGGGTCGTTGCAGGTGGACCACGCGGCGCTGGTGGCCTCGCTGCTGTACTACTGGGTGCCGGACTCGCGCTGCGCGTTCCGCGAGGCGGAGAAGCTGCCGCCGGGGAGCTGGCTGCGGTTCCGGCCCGGCGGGCGGGTGGACCGCGGCCGGTTCTGGCACCTGAAGGACGTCGCCGCCGAGGGCCGGGAGCGGGCCCGGGCAGGCGAGCAGCCGGACCTGGCCGCCGTCGTCGAGGAGTCGACCCGACGGCATCTGCTCTCCGACGTACCCGTGGCGACCTTCCTCTCCGGCGGTCTCGACTCCAGCTATCTGACCGCCCTCGCGGCCCGCGACCGACCCGGGATCTCCGCCTACACGATCGGGTTCCGCGCCGAGGACGCCAAATTCGAGGCGATGCCCGACGACCTGCGCTACGCCCGGCAGGTGGCCGAGCGGTTCGGGGTCGACCTGCACGAGATCGAGATCGCCCCGAACGTGCTCGACCTGCTGCCGCAGATGACGTACCACCTGGACGAGCCGATCGGCGACCCCGCGGCGATCAACACGTTCCTGATCTGCGAGGCCGCCCGGGAGGCCGGGGTGAAGGTGATGCTCTCGGGGATGGGCGCCGACGAGCTGTTCGCCGGGTACCGCAAGCACCTGGCCAACCTGCTCGCGCTGCGCTACCAGCGCGTCCCGCGGCCGCTGCGGCGCGGCCTGTCCGGGGTGGTGGACCGGCTGCCGGTCGCCTCGGCCCGCCGCGGGTACCGGTCGGTGCGCTTCGCGAAGCGGTTCCTGTCCTTCGCCGAGCTGCCGGAGGAGACCGCGTTCCGGCGCAGCTACACCATGTACGACCAGGAGGAGCTGCTCGCCCTGATCGATCCGGACCTGGCCGGGACGGTCGACGACGTGCTGACCGAGCACGCGGACATCTACGAGGACAACGACCTCGATGACCCTGCCGACTTCGTCAACCGCATGTGCCTGGGCGACGCCCGGATGTTCCTGCCGGGCCTGAACCTCGCCTACACGGACCGCTCCAGCATGGCCGCGTCGACCGAGGTGCGGGTGCCGTACGTGGACGTCGAGGTGGTCAAGGCGGCGTTCGCCGTGCCCGGCGATCGCAAGATCGTCGGACGGCAGGGCAAGGCCGTCCTGAAGGAGGCGGCGTCCTCGATCCTGCCCCGGGAGATCGTGTACCGGCCCAAGGGCCTGTTCAGCGCCCCGCTGCGTGCCTGGATGAGCCGGGATCTGGCGCCGCTGGTGCGTGAGGTGGTGCACGACGGCGTGCTCGTCAATTCCGGGTTCCTGCGCCGCGACGCGCTGGCGCGGATGGTCGCCGAGGACGCCGCCGGGCAGCGGGACTTCTCCAAGCATCTGTGGCATGTGCTGACCCTCGAGTACTGGTATCGCGGCGCGACCTCTGGCTCCGGCCAGAGCCAGGCGGCTTGACGACGTGGAAACAGCAGGCGGCTTGACGGCGTGGAAACAAGAGGAGCTCGGGTGAAACAGGTTGTGCAGAACTACAAGAGCGGCGAGCTGGCGGTGCTCGACGTGCCGGTGCCGGGGTGCAAGCCGGGCGGCGTGCTGGTCCGCAGCGCCTACTCGCTGATATCCACCGGGACCGAGCTCATGAAGGTGTCCGAGGCGGGCATGTCGATGGTGGGCAAGGCCCGCTCCCGTCCCGACCAGGTGGCCAAGGTCATGCAGAGCGTGGCCACCAACGGGGTGCCCGCCACCTACCGCAAGGTGATGGGCAAGCTGGACTCGTACACGCCGCTGGGCTACTCGCTGTGCGGGGTGGTCGAGCGGGTCGGCACCGGGATCGACGATGTGAAGGTCGGCGACCTGGTGGCCTGCGCGGGCAATGAGCACGCGCTGCACGCCGAGTTGAACTGGGTGCCGAAGAACCTCTACGCCCCGGTGCCCGACGGCCTCGCGCCACGGCACGCGGCCTTCGGCACCGTGGGGTCGATCGCGATGCAGGGCGTCCGCCGCGGCGAGCCGCAACTCGGCGACGTGGCGCTGGTCATCGGTCTCGGGCTGATCGGGCAGCTGGTGGTGCAGCTCCTTGGCGCTTCGGGAGTCCGCGTCGTCGGGGTCGACCCCGACCCGGTGCGCTGCGAGCTCGCCGCGCGCCTGGGCGCCGCGGCCTGCGGCGATCCCGCGTCCGCGGCCGTGGAAACCGCCGTCGCCGAGCTCACCGACGGTCACGGCGTGGACCAGGTGTACTTGGCCGCCGGTGGCGGCAGCAACCAGCCCGTCGAGCTGGCCGCCCGGCTCTGCCGGGACCGCGGCCGGGTCGTCGACATCGGCAAGTGCCGCCTGGACCTGCCGTGGAACGCGTACTACGAGAAAGAGCTCGACGTCCGCTTCTCCCGCTCGTACGGCCCCGGGCGCTACGACCCGGAGTACGAGCTGGAGGGGCGGGACTACCCGATCGGCTACGTGCGCTGGACGGAGCGCCGCAACCTGGCGTGCTTCCTCGATCTCGTCGCCCGCGGCCGCGTCGACGTGGAGCCCCTGGTCTCCCACGTCGCCGACTTCGACGACGCCGTCGAGACGTACCGGCGCCTGAAGGACGGCGAGCTGAAGGCCGTGGCCGTGCTGTTCCGGTATCCCGAGTACGAGGCCGACGCGGAGGCCCCGGCGGTGGCCGTGCCCGCCGTGCGACGCAGCGGCGGCACACCCGTCGGGCCCGCCAAGTCGCAGGTGCGGCTGGCGTTCATCGGCGCGGGCAATTACGCGACATCGATGCTGCTGCCGCATCTGACAGGGCGCGACGGCGTCGACCTGTCCACCGTGGTCACCACCACCGCGCTCTCCGGGGTCAACGCCCAGCGGAAGTTCGGCTTCGCCGAGGCCACCACCGACCTCGACGCCGTGCTCGGGGACTCGTCCATCGACGCGGTGTTCGTGGTCACCCGGCACAGCTCGCACGCCGAGCTGACGCGGCAGGCGCTGCTGGCCGGCAAGGCCGTCTTCGTGGAGAAGCCGCTCGCCCTCACCGAGGACGAGCTGGCCGGCGTCCTGGCCGCGGTGGAGGAGTCCGGCAACGACCGGATACAGGTGGGCTTCAACCGCCGGTTCGCGCCGCTGCTGCGGGAGGCCAGGAAGCGGTTCGGCGCCAGGAGCGGACCGGCGAGCCTGCGCTATCTGGTCAACGCGGGCCGTCTCGACCACGGCAGCTGGTATCTGCGGCAGGGCACCGAGGGCACCCGGTTCGCCGGCGAGGGCGGGCACTTCATCGACACCGCGAGCTGGCTGCTCGGGGCCGACCCGGTATCGGTGTACGCGACCGCCACCGCCGGCGGCGACGACCTGCAGATCGTGCTGCGCTACCCGGACGGGTCCACCGCCACCCTCAGCTACGTCACCACCGGCTCGCCCGGCTTCCCCAAGGAGACCCTCGACCTCATCGCGGACGGCAAGGTGCTGCGGCTCGACGACTTCGTCCGGGCCTCGGTGTACGCGGGGAAGCGGTGGGTCAGCTCGCGGCTGCCCAAGGCCCGGGACAAGGGCCAGGAGGCCGAACTGGCCGCGTTCGTCAAGGCCGTGCGGACCGGCGGGCCGATGCCGGTGCCGCTGGAGTCGCTGGTCGCCACCACGACGGCCACCCTCGCCGTGCGGGCCGCCCTGGCCGGCGGGGCGCCGGTGACGTTGGCGAGGGCGCGATGACGGTGAGCTCGACGAGTGCGGGCTGGTACCTGCGGCGGCTCTCCCGGATGGGACCGCGGGAGGTCGGCGGCCGGGTGGGCGACGCGGTGCGCAGGCGGCGGTGGCGGTCGGCGCCGCCGGACTGCCCGGGCGTCACCGGCGCCCGGTTCACCGCGGTACTGCCCGCCGGGACGATCGCCGCGGTGCCGTCGGACGCCGCGAAACGTCTCGTCGCCGAGGCCGACCGGCTGATGGCCGGGCACGCCGAGTACTTCGGGGTGGTCCGCGACGACCTGGCCGACCCGGACTGGTGGTACGACCCGAAGACCGGGCGCCGGGCGCCGTGGGGCTACGCCTTCGGCGTGCCGTACCGGAACGAGGACGCGGTCGGGGACATCAAGCAGATCTGGGAGCTGTCCCGGCATCAGTACCTGACCGTGCTCGCCGCCGCCTACGCGATCACCGGGGACGACCGGTACGCGGAGCGGGTGGCCGAGCACCTGCGGTCGTGGTGGGCGGCCAACGCGCCGCTGCGCGGGGCGCACTGGATCAGCGGCATCGAGCTGGGGATCCGTCTCCTTTCCTGGGTGTGGGTCCGCAGGCTGCTCGACGGCTGGCCGGGCGCGGCCGGTCTTTTCGAGGGCAACCCGGTGGCGCTGAACCAGATCTGGCACCACCAGCGCTGGCTGGCCGCCTTCCCCAGCCGGGGGTCCTCGGCGAACAACCACGTCATCGCCGAGGCCGCGGGGCAGTTCGCGGCGGCCTGCGCGTTCGCGTGGTTCCCCGCCTCGGCGCGTTGGCGGGCCGACTCGCTGCGGTCGCTGGAGCGGCACCTGCGCGGCAACACCTTCGACTCCGGCCTCAACCGCGAGCTGGCCACCGAGTACCACGGCCTTGTCCTTGAGCTCGGCCTGGCCGCGGTGGCCGAGGCGGATGCCGCCGCCGTGCCGGTCCCCGCGCCGATCCGGCTGACGCTGCTGCGGATGACCGACGCGCTCGCGGCCGTCGTGGACAACCGGTTGCGGCCGCCGCGCCAGGGGGACGCCGACGACGGGCACGGTCTGGTCCTGGACGGCGCGGGCACCGACCGCTGGGCCTCGCTCCTCGCCACCGGGGACGCCGTGTTCGGCCGGCTCGACTGGTGGCCGACGGTGACCGGCACCGATGTGCGCACCCCGCTGCTCGCCGCACTCATCCGGCCGTACGCGAAAGAGGGCACCGCACCGGCCGTGACCCGCCCGGCGAGCCGGCCGGGCCACTTCGCCGACGCGGGCATGACCATCCTGCGCGGTCCGGCGGAGATCTGGTGCCGCTGCGACGGCGGGCCGCACGGCTTCCTGTCCATCGCCGCGCACGCCCACGCGGACGCGCTGTCCGTGGAGGTCCGGCACGACGGGGTCGACGTGCTCACCGACCCGGGGACGTTCTGCTACCACGGGCAGCCCGAGTGGCGGCAGTACTTCCGGTCGACCCTCGGCCACAACACCCTGCAGCTGGACGGCGCCGACCAGTCCGTCTCCGGCGGCCCGTTCCTGTGGACCCGGCACGCCCGCAGCCGCGTCCTGGTCGCGGACCCGTCCGGCGCCTCCGACGGGGGGACGGCCCACTGGTGTGCCGAGCACGACGGCTACCCACGCTCCGTACACCGCCGCCGGGTGGAACTGACCGCAGAGAGCCAGGAGTTGAGGGTGGTCGACGAGGTGCGCGGCCCGCGCCGGGCCGCACGCCTGGCGTTCCATCTCGGCCCGGCCATCACCGCGCACCTGGTGGGGAACCGGGCCGTGCTCACGTGGTCCCGGGACGGCGATGACCGCTCCGCGGTGCTCCACCTGCCGGGGCAGCTGCGCTGGCAGGCGCATCGCGGCGAGACCGACCCGCCACTGGGCTGGTACTCCCCCGGCTTCGGGCGCAAGGAACCCACCACCACGCTCGTCGGCACCGGATTCGCCGACAGCGCCGAGGGGTTCACCACCGTACTCAGGTTCCGCGGCTAGAGGGGGGGGACGCGTGGGGATCAAGAGGCGGCACTCGGCGTTGCTGGCGCTGGTCCTGCTGGCGGCGACCGGCTGTGACAGCACGCCGGGCGCCCCGGCGGAGTCGACCGGTGCGCCCTCCACGTCCCCCGCCCGGTCCGTCGCCCGGGTGTGCGCCCACCCTGCGGCCGGGCCCGCGAAGGCCCCGGCGGGCGCGGTGACGGTCGACCCCAAGGTGGCCGGCGACCTGGCCGCGAAGACCAAGAGCAGCCCCCCGAACACCACGTTCTGGCTCCGGCCGGGCAAGCACCGGCTCGCGCCGGACCGCTTCGCCCAGATCACCCCCAAGAAGGGGAACCGCTACGTCGGCGCGCCGGGCGCGGTGCTCGACGGCCGGAAGACCAACCAGTACGCGTTCGGCGGCGCCGCCCGCGACGTCACCATCCGCCACCTGACCGTGCAGGGATTCGTCGCGCCGCACAACGAGGGCGTGGTCAACCATGACTCGGCCGACGGGTGGGTGATCGAGCACGCGACGATCCAGAAGAACTCCGGCGCCGGGCTGATGGCCGGTGCCCGCCAGCGGGTCCGCGCCAGCTGCCTGCGCGGCAACGGGCAGTACGGCATGAACGCGTACAAGGGCACCGGTCCCCTCCGCGGCCTGGTGGTCACCGGCAACGAGATCGTGGGCAACAACACCGACGACTGGGAGCGGCGGCGGGAGGGCTGCGGCTGCACCGGAGGCGTCAAGTTCTGGGCCGTCGACGGCGCCGACGTCCGCGGGAACTGGGTGCACGGCAACCGCGGAGCCGGGCTGTGGGCGGACACCAACAACAACGACTTCCGCATCGAGAACAACGTGATCGAGGCCAACGACGGCGCCGCGCTGATCTACGAGACCAGCTACAACGCGGTCATCCGGAAGAACATGATCCGGCGGAACAACTGGGTCGAGGGCCGCAGGTACGCCGACCGCGACGACAGCTTCCCGCTCGCGACCGTGTACGTGTCCGAGTCGGGCGGCGAACCACGGATCCGAGCCCGCACGGACAAGATCGAGATCTACGGGAACGTGCTGGAGAACAACTGGAACGGAATCACCCTGTGGGAAAACGCCGACCGGTTCTGCAACAGCCCGGCCAACACCTCCTCCGGCGACTGCACGTTGCTGGTACGGGACTCCGACCGCTGCGCGCGGCCGGCGATCGCTTCCGCGCCGCTGTACGCCGACTGCCGGTGGAAGACCCAGCGGGTGGACATCCGCGCCAACCGCTTCGTCCTGGACACGTCCGTCGTCGGCTGCACGGTGAAGTGCGACCGCATGGGGGTGCTCGCCAACTACGGCACCTATCCGGACTGGTCGCCGTACCAGGGCGAGCGGGTGGCCGAGGCGATCACCCGCAAGCAGCACAACCGCTGGCGCGACAACGTCTACATCGGGCCGTGGAAGTTCGTCGCCCACGACCCGAGCCGGGTGCTCGACTTCGTGCAGTGGCAGAACACGCCGTACCAGCAGGACACGGGCAGCACCCTCGACCCGCGGGACGGTGGTTGAGATGGGCGGGGACCTGAGGCCCGGTGGGCTGCCGGGCGGACCCGACACGGCGGGCACCCGGCCCGGCGACGGACCGCGTCCCGCCGGCACGCCGAAGGCCGTCGGGGTGGTCTGGGGGTTGCTGGTCCTCAACACGCTCGGCTCCGCCGGGGCGAAGACCATCGTCCCGCTGCCCCGCTCCCTCATCCAGCTGGTCACCATGGGCGCGCTGGTCGCCGCGTTCGCGCTGGCGCTGGCACTCAATCTCCGGCTGCGCATCCGGCCCGGTGCCTTCGTGTTCCTGCTCACCCTGCTGCTCGTGCCGAGCGTGATCTCCAGCGCGACCCTGGAGTCCGGGTTCGGCGCGCTGTTCCGCTGCGCCCGGCTGGCTCTCTTCGTCGGCACGCTGTGGCTGCTCAGCCGCTGGTGGGACGGCGGCCTGACGTTCGTACGGCACCACATCAGGATGTACTTCGCGGTGCTCGGGTCGGTGGCCGCCGGCGCGATCATCTCTCCGGGCGCGGCCCTGCCCGACCTCTACGGCGGACGCCTCGTCGGCGCGTTGTGGCCGCTCACCCCGCCCCAGATCGGACAGTACGCCGCGGTGATCATCGGGCTCACCGTGCTGCTCGTGCTGGGCCGCCGGACCGACAGGGCCAGTGCGGCGGCGGTCATCGTGCCGGCGCTCGTCCTGCTCGCGTTGACCCATACCCGTACGGCCACGCTCGGCCTGCTCATCGGCCTTGCGTTGGCGATCGGTTCGCTCGTCCTGACCAGCGCCGCCGCCCGCCGGTTCTTCGCGTGGGCGGTGCTGGGCGCCGTGGTGGCGGTGGTGGGGTTCGGCGCCGCGGTGCAGGCGTGGTTCCTGCGCGGACAGAGCCAGGAGTACTTCACCAGCCTCACCGGTCGGGAAAAGGTCTGGGACGCCCTCCTTGCAGCCCCCCGGACGACCTCGGAGCAGGTGTTCGGCACGGGTCTGGGCGACAAGTCGTTCGGCGGGCTGCCGATCGACAACAGCTGGCTGGCCGTCTACCACGAACAGGGTCTGCTCGGCGTCGCCCTCGTGGCGACGGTCATCGCCGTCCTTGCCGGCGTCGCGTTGCTGCGGCCACCGTCGCTCTCGAGGGCCTGCGCGATCTTCCTGATCAGCTACTGCGCCATCGCGTCGTACACCGAGGCGGGACTTGGTGACGCCTCGCCGTATCTGCTGCATCTGGCCGTGGCCGCCTCGCTCCTCGCGGCACCTGCCGCGGCCGCGCCCCTCCCCACGCCCGAAGTCCCCCGACGACGTATCCCGCGCTGGGCCCGCAGCAGATCGGAGGTGACCTGAGCATGCACATCCTCGTGGTGCACAACCGCTACGCCTCGGCGCAGCCGAGCGGCGAGAACAAGGTCGTCGACCAGGAGGTGGGGCTGCTGCGCGCGGCCGGCCACCGGGTCGAGGTGTTCGAGCGGCGCAGCGACGACATCGCCGCCCGGTCCCTGCTCGGCAAGGCCGCGGTGCCGCTGCTCGTGCCGTGGAACCCGGCGGTCCGCGCGGAGCTCGCCGCCCGGCTCCGCGCCGAGCGGCCGGACGTGGTGCACGTCCACAACGTCTTCCCGCTCCTGTCGCCCGCGGTGCTCGCCGCGTGCGCCGACGCCGGCGTGCCCGCCGTCGCCACGCTGCACAACTACGCCCAGGTCTGCCCGCCGGGCACGCTGCAGCGGGACGGCCGGCCGTGCACCGAGTGCGTCGGGACCGCGCCGCTGCCCGCCGTCCGGCACGGCTGCTACCGGGGCTCCCGCCTGGCGACGGTGCCGCTCGCGGTCAGCCTGTCGGTCAACCGGCGGCGGTGGTGGTCCGGCGTGGAGCGGTTCTTCTGCATCTCCGCGGCCCAGCGCGACGTCCTGGTGCGGGCCGGCATGCCCGCCGAACGCCTAGCGGTGAAGCACAACTTCGTGCCGGAGCCGGGCACCCGCCGAGCGGGCGGGGGCGAACATCTGCTCTATCTCGGCCGGCTCGCGGAGGCCAAGGGCGTGCGGCTGCTCATGGCCGCGTGGGACGAGATCGCGGCGGACGGCGGTGTGGGCGTGCCGCTCGTGATCGCGGGCGCGGGGCCGCTGGAGTCGGAGGTGACCGCCTGGGCGGCGGGCCGGGACGACGTGCGGTACGTCGGCCTGTACGACACCGCCGAGTGCCGGCAGGCCGTCGCGCGGTCGGTCGCCGTCGTGGCGCCCTCGACGTGGCTGGAGACGTTCGGCCTGGTGGTCGTGGAGGCGATGGCGGCCGGGGTCCCGGCCGTCGCCGCCCGGCACGGCGCCTTCGTCGAACTCGTCGAGGACGGGGTGACGGGGCTGCTGCACCGGCCGGGCGAGATGGCCTCGCTCGCGGAGTGCCTGCGCCGGATCACGGCCGAGCCGGTCCGCAACCGGGAGCTGGGCGAGGCGGCCCGGCGCCGTTACGAGCAGGGGTTCAGCCCGGCCGTCGGCCTTGAGCGCCTGCTGGAGGGATACCGCACCGCGATCGCGGGTCGGACGGAATTAATGGGGGGCAATATGGGGGGCAACACATGACACGATGCCGACTCTGCGGCTCGGCGGCGCTGGCGAGCGTCGTCGATCTGGGGGCGACCCCGCCGTGCGAGAGTTTCCTCGCCGCGGACCAACTGGACGAGCCGGAGCCCGCGTACCCGCTGCATCTGCGGGTCTGCACCGACTGCTGGCTCGCGCAGATACCGCCGCTGATCAAGCCGGAGGAGACGTTCACGGAGTACGCGTACTTCTCCTCCTACTCGACCTCCTGGGTGGAGCACGCGCGCACCTTCGTCGCCGACGCCGTACAGAGGCTCGCTCTCGGCCCCGGGGACAAGGGCGCCTTCGTGGTCGAGGTCGCGAGCAACGACGGGTACCTGCTGAGCCACATGGTGGACCGCGGGATCCGCTGCCTCGGCATCGAGCCGTCGGTGAACGTCGGCGCCGCGGCGCGGGACGCGGGTGTGCCCACGCTGACGGAGTTCCTGAGCCCGGACACCGGCTCGGCCGTCCGTGCCGAGCACGGCCCGGCGGATCTGGTCGTGGCCAACAACGTGTACGCGCACATACCCGACGTGGTCGGGTTCACCCAGGGGCTGCGCGCCCTGGTCGCCGACGACGGCTGGGTCTCCATCGAGGTGCAGCACCTGCTGACCCTGATCGAGGAGAACCAGTACGACACGATCTACCACGAGCACTTCCAGTACTACACGGTCGCGTCCGCGGCCCGGGCCCTCGCGAGCGGTGGACTCGCGCTCGTGGACGTCGAGTTGCTGCCCACGCACGGCGGCTCCATCAGGCTGTGGGCCCGGCCTGCCGAGGCGGCCGGTGAGCCGAGTCGCCGGGTGGCCGACGTGCTGGCCCGGGAGAAGGCCGCCGGGCTGCAGGAGCTGTCCGGGTACACCGAGTTCTCCGCCCGCGTCGCCAAGGTGCGCAGGGACCTCCTCAAGTTCCTCATCGAGGCGGCCGAACGCGGCGAGACGGTCGTCGGCTACGGCGCACCCGGCAAGGGCAACACCCTCCTCAACCACTGCGGCATCCGGCCCGACCTGCTCCCGTACACGGTCGACCGCAACCCCTACAAGCACGGCAGGTTCACCCCGGGCACCCGCGTCCCGATCCTGCCGCCCGAGCAGATAGCCGCCGACAAACCGGACTACGTCCTCGTCCTGCCGTGGAACCTGCGGGCCGAGCTGACGGAGCAACTGTCCTTCGTGCACGCCTGGGGCGGCCGGCTTGTCTTTCCCGTCCCGGAACTGAGCATCGTCGAGGTCGCGTCTGGAAAGGGCACAGCATGAAGGTCGTTCTGTTCTGCGGCGGTTACGGGATGCGGATGCGGAGCGGTACCGCAGACGACGTGCCCAAGCCGATGGCGATGGTCGGCCCGCGACCGCTGATCTGGCACGTCATGCGCTACTACGCGCACTTCGGGCACACGGAGTTCATCCTGTGCCTCGGGTACGGGGCCCACCACATCAAGAACTTCTTCCTCAACTACGAGGAGACGACGTCCAACGACTTCGTACTGAGAGGCGGGCGGACCGAGCTCCTGTCCACCGACATCTCGGACTGGACGATCACGTTCGCGCAGACCGGCGTCGAGTCACCGATCGGTGAGCGGCTGCGCCGGGTGCGCCACCACCTGGACGGCGACGAGATGTTCCTCGCCAACTACGCCGACGTGCTCACCGACGCCCCGCTGTCGGAGATGATCGACCGGTTCGCGGGGCGCGACGCGGGTGCGTCGATGATGGTGGTGCCGCCGCAGTCGTCGTTCCACTGCGTGGAGTTGGGCGAGGACGGCCTGGTGGGCGGCATCACCGCCGTGAGCGAGCTGCCGCTGTGGGAGAACGGCGGCTACTTCGTACTCCGCCAGGAGGTCTTCGACCACATACCGGAGAACGGGGACCTGGTCGCCGACGGATGTGCCCAACTGGCCAAGCGGGGACGCCTTGTGGCGCACCAGCACCGCGGCTTCTGGAAGCCGACCGACACCGTGAAGGAGCGGGCCGCGCTCGACGCCGCCTACGCCCGGGGAGACCGCCCGTGGGCCGTGTGGGAACGCGACGCCGCCGCGGTGGGCACCGCGTGATCCGGCTCGGGGCCGGACCCCTGAACCGGATCGTTGCGGTGGGCGCGCACTGCGACGACATCGCCATCGGCGCCGGCGGCACGCTCCTCACGATGTGCCTCGCGCGGCCGGGCATCCGCGTCGACGCGCTGGTGCTCTCCGGCGGTGGCAGCGAGCGGGAGCAGGAGGAGCAGGCCGCGCTCGCCGCCTTCTGCCCGGGCGCCGACCTGCGGCTGACCGTGCTCAAGCTGCCGGACGGCCGGATGCCCGTGCACTGGGACGAGGCCAAGGCCGCGGTCGAGGAACTGCGCGGGCAGACCGAGCCGGATCTGATCCTGGCCCCGCGTACCGATGACGCGCACCAGGATCACCGCGGCCTGGCGAAGCTCATACCCACCGCGTTCCGCGACCACTTGGTGCTCGGCTACGAGATCGTCAAATGGGACGGCGACCTCGGCCGCCCGGCGGCGTACCAGCCGCTGTCGCCGGAGATCGCCGAACAGAAGGTGCGGCTGCTGCAGGAGCACTACCCCTCGCAGCGGCACCGGCCCTGGTACGACCGGGAGGCGTTCCTCGGCCTCGCGCGGATCCGCGGCATCGAATGCCACGCGCGCTACGCCGAGGCGTTCGCCGCCACCAAACTCACTCTCGATCTGGGGGACTGAACCTTGCGCGTGCTGCTGACCGGACACCAGGGCTACCTGGGCACCGTGATGGCCCCGGTCCTCGCGGCCGCCGGGCACGAGATCGTCGGTCTGGACGCCGGCCTGTTCGCCGACTGCGTCCTCGGCCCGCCGCCCGCGGACCCGCCGGGGCACCGGGTGGACCTGCGCGACGTCACGGCCGACCACGTGGCCGGGGTGGACGCCGTGATCCACCTGGCCGCCCTGTCCAACGACCCGCTGGGCTCACTGGCGCCGGAGCTTACGTACGACATCAACCACCACGCGTCCGTACGCCTCGCCCGGCTGGCCCGGGAGGCCGGGGTGCGGCGCTTCCTGTACGCGTCGACCTGCTCCGTCTACGGCGCCGCAGGCGGTGACGACCTGGTGACCGAGGACGCCCCGCTGCGCCCGGTGACGCCGTACGCGGAGTCCAAGGTGCGGGTGGAGGACGATCTGCACGCGCTGGCCGACGGCGACTTCAGCCCGGTGTTCATGCGCAACGCCACCGCCTTCGGCCACTCGCCCCGGCTGCGCGCCGACATCGTGCTGAACAACCTGGTGGGCCACGCGCTCCTGTCCGGCGAGGTCCTCGTGCTCTCCGACGGCACCCCCTGGCGCCCGCTGGTGCACGCCGCCGACATCGCACGGGCCTTCGCGGCCGCGCTGACCGCGCCGCGCGAGGCGGTGCACGACCGGGCGTTCAACATCGGCAGCGAGGTCAACAACGTCACGGTCGCCGAGATCGCCGAGCAGGTCGCCGAGGCGGTGTCCGGCTCGAAGGTGGTGATCACCGGGGAGACCGGCGCCGATCCACGGTCCTACCGGGTGGACTTCTCCCGGTTCCGCGCCGCGGCGGAAGGCTTCGACTGCGAGTGGACGGTGAAGCAGGGCGCGCTCGAACTCGCCGACGCCTACCGGACGTTCGGGCTGACGCGGGAGGACTTCGAGCGGCGCTTCACCCGCCTTGCCGTGCTGCGGGCGGCGTCCGACGCCGGCGCCGTCGACGACACCCTGCGGTGGCGCCGATGACCGAGGCCGGCGAGGGGATGTACGACCTGGTGGAGCGGATGTACCCGCTCTGCCGGAGCATCACGGGCGACGGGGTCCGCGCCACCCTGGACATCGTCGGCGAGTACATCCCGCTCCAGGTGCAGGAGGTGCCGACCGGTACGCAGGTGCTGGACTGGACGGTGCCCCAGGAGTGGAACATCCGCGACGCGTACATCGCCGACGCCTCGGGCCGCCGCGTCGTCGACTTCGCCGCGTCCAGCCTGCACGTGCTCGGCTACAGCGTGCCGGTGTCGGCGACCATGCCGCTGGCCGAGCTGCGCGAACATCTGCACACTCTGCCGGACCACCCGTCCTGGGTGCCGTACCGCACCAGCTACTACAAGCCGGAGTGGGGCTTCTGCCTCTCCCAAGAGACGCTGGACGCGATGCCGGACGGCGATTATGAGGTCCGCATCGACTCCACCCTCGCGGACGGCCACCTCACCTACGCCGAGCACGTCGTCCCCGGCCAGGTCCCCGACGAAGTGATCGTCTCCTGCCACGTCTGCCACCCGTCGCTGGCCAACGACAACCTGGCAGGCATCGCCGTGGCGACGTTCCTGGCCCGGGCGCTGGCGGAGCGGACGCCGTACTACACCTACCGGTTCATCTTCGCGCCCGGCACCATCGGGGCGATCACCTGGCTGGCCCGCAACGCCGAGCGGATCGAACACGTCAAGCACGGGCTTGTGCTCGCCTGCGCGGGCGACTCGGGGCAACTGACGTACAAACAGAGCAGGCGCGGCGACGCGGAGATCGACCGGGTGCTGCGGCACGTGCTCGCCGCGTCCGAACGCCCGCACCACGTCACCGAGTTCACGCCGTACGGCTACGACGAGCGGCAGTACTGCTCGCCCGGGTTCGATCTCGGCGTGGGCTCGCTCAGCCGGACCCCGTACGCCGGCTATCCCGAGTACCACACCTCGGCGGACAACCTGGACTTCGTCTCCCCGGGGGCGATGGCGGACACGCTCGCCGTCTGCCGCGAGGCGTTCGCCGTGCTCGACCGCAACAGGCGGTACGTCAACCTCAGTCCGTACGGCGAACCACAGCTGGGCAGGCGTGGGTTGTACGACGCGCTCGGCGGACGCAGCGACACCAAGCAGGCCCAGATGGCCATGCTCTGGGTGCTCAACCTGTCCGACGGCGGGCACAGCCTGCTTGACGTCGCCGAGCGGTCCGGGCTGCCGTTCGACACGGTCGCCGCCGCGGCCGACGCCCTGGGCGCCGCCGGGCTGATCAAGGCGTGACGTGATGACCGCCGAGGGGGAGAAGACGACGACCGCGGATCCGGCCGGGCCCGCCGCCCGGCGCACCGCCAAGCGGGCCATGGCGGGGCGGCTGTCCTGGGGCCTTGCCGACCAGGCGGTCTGCAGCATGACCAACTTCGCGGTGGGGATCTACGTGGCCCGCTCCCTTGGCCTTGCCGCGTTCGGCGTGTTCAGCCTGGCGTGGGTGACCTACGGCGTCGTGCTCAGCGTCTCCCGCGGCCTTGCCACCGACCCGCTCGTGGTGCGCTTCAGCGGCGTGCCGGTCGCGTCCTGGCGGGCGGCGGCCGCCCGGTCGTCGGGCACCGCGCTCGGCGTCGGTACCGCCGTCGGCGCGGTGTGTCTGGTGGTCGGACTGAGTCTCGGCAGCCGAGTGGGGTCCGCTTTCGCGGGCCTCGGCGTCGTACTCCCGGCGCTGCTGCTGCAGGACGCCTGGCGGTTCTCGTTCTTCGCCGCCGGCACCGGGCGGAAGGCGTTCGTCAACGACGTCCTGGGGGGCGTCGCGCTCGTCCCCGCCATGGTGCTCGCGGCCCGCGTGGGCAGCGTGGCCGCCTTCGTGCTCGCCTGGGGCGCGGCCGCCGCGGTGGCCGCCGGGTACGGCTGCCTCCAGTCCGGCATCCGGCCCCGGCTGACCGGAGCGCGCGAGTGGGTTCGCGAGCACCGCGACCTCGGCTACCGGTACCTCGTCGAGAACGTCGGCGTCAGCGGCGCCGCCCAACTGCGGGCGTACGGACTCGGATTGATCGTCGGCGTCAGCGCGGTGGGCGTGGTCCGGGGCGCCGAGCTCCTGCTCGGCCCGTTCCTGGCCGTGCTGATGGGGCTCTCGCTGGTCACCGTCGCGGAGGCGGCACGGGTGCTGCGGCGGGCCCCGCACCGGCTGCGCGTGTTCTGCCTCCTGCTCGGCGGCGGGCAGGCCGCCGCCGCGCTGCTCTGGGGCGCGGCGCTGCTCCTCGTGCCGGACCGGGCCGGTGAACTCGTGCTCGGCGACGTCTGGGGCTCCGCCTCGGAGCTCATCGTCCCGGCCACGCTCGGCGTCGCGGGCGCCAGCCTCGGCGTCGGCGCGGCGGTCGGCCTGCGCGCCCTCGCCGCGGCCCGGCGCAGCCTGCGCTGCCAGCTGTTCGCCTCCACCTGCTACGTCGGCGGCGGGGTCGGCGGGCGGGCTCGGCGGGGCGGCCATGGGCGGCACGGTCGGCTCGGCCTGGGGCGTCGCCGCCGCGACCATCCTCAGCTCGGCCGTGTGGTGGCTGCAACTGCGGTCCGCCCTGCGCGAGCACCACGAGAACCCCATCCCTGAAGTGAGGACGTCATGACCGCCCAACCCCGGCTGAGCATCGGCCTGCCCGTGTACAACGGCGAGGAGTACCTCGCCGAGGCGCTCGACGCCCTGCTCGGCCAGACCTACGAGGACTTCGAGCTGGTCATCTCGGACAACGCCTCGACCGACGGGACCCAGGACATCTGCCGCCGGTACGCCGGGAAGGACGCGCGCATCCGGTACATCCGCCTAGCCCGGAACATCGGCGCCGCGCCGAACCACAACTACGTGTTCACCGAGTGCCGCGGCGAGCTGTTCAAGTGGGCCTCGCACGACGACCTGTACGCCCGCGACCTGCTGCGGCGCTGCGTCGACGCGCTGGACGAGTGGCCGGACGTGGTCCTCGCGCACTCCGGCCAGGCGGTCATCGACGGCGAAGGGCAGGTGAAGGTGCCGTACGAGTACGGGCTCGCCACCGACTCGCCGCGCGCGCCGGAGCGCTTCCGCAGCCTGCTGTTCGAGCCCGGTGGCGACGACTTCTACGGGGTGATGCGGGCCGACGTGCTGCGCCGGGTGAAGCCGCACGACAGCTACCACCACGCGGACCGCACGTTCGTCGCCGAGATCGTCCTGCACGGGCCCTTCCACCAGGTGCCGGAGCTGCTGTACTTCCGCCGCGACCACCCCACCCGCGCCGAGCGGGCGAACCCGTCCAAGCGCTCCCGGTGCGTCAACCTGGACCCGCGCCGGGCGGGCCCGCTGCACCCGACGCCCCGGCTGCTCGCCGAGTACGTCTGGGGCTTCGCGTCGGCCATCCGGCGGGCGCCGCTGTCCGCGGCCGACCGGCGCGCGTGCTACGGGCACCTGGCCGCGTGGATGACCAGTCGTGCCCGGCCGGGCACGGGCGAGCGGGTCGAGGACCGCGCGCCGGTCGACCCGGCGGGGCTCGCGGTCTCCGTCGACGCCCTCGTCGCGGGCCGTGAAGGCCGTGCGGGGAGGCAGCCGTGACTCCGGCGCGGGTGGGGGTGTTCGGCCTGCTCGGCTCCGGCAACCTCGGCAACGACGGGTCGCTCGAAGCCGTGCTCGGGTACCTCCGCGCCGAGCACCCGAAGGCGGTCGTGGACGCGCTGTGCGGCGGACCCGAGGTCGTCACCGCCCGGTACGGAATCCCCGCGACGCGGCTGCACTGGTACCGCGGGGAGTACCGGACCGCGTCACGTGCGGGCGCGATCGCGGCGAAGGGACTGGGCAAACTCGTCGACGCGTTCCGCACCGCCGCCTGGGTGCGGCGGCACGACGTGGTGATCGTGCCGGGCATGGGCGTCCTGGAGGCCACGCTGCCGCTGCGGCCCTGGGGCTTCCCGTACTCGCTGTTCCTGCTCTGCGCGAGCGGCCGACTGCTGCGCACGCCCGTCGCGCTGGTCGGGGTCGGCGCCGCCCCGATCACCGACCGGCCGACCCGGGCCCTGGTGCGCTGGTCGGCGCGGCTCGCCGCCCACCGCTCGTACCGGGACACCCTCTCCCGTGACGCGATGCGGGCGATGGGCGTGGACACCGCGCGCGACGAGGTCCACCCGGACCTCGCGTTCGCCCTGCCCGCACCGCCGGCCGCCGAGTCGTCGGGAACGGTCTGCGTCGGCGTCATGGACTTCCACGGCGGCAACGACGACCGTGCCAGGGCCGAGGAGATCCACCGCCGCTACCTCGCGGGGACGACCGCCTTCGTGCGCGCGCTGGTCGAGGACGGCAGGAGGGTCCGGCTGCTCACCGGCGACGCGTGCGACGCGCCGGTGGTCGAGGCGATCCTCGCCGCGGTGGACTCGCCGCTGGTCACCGCCGCCGAAGCGGCCTCCCTCGCCGACCTGATGAAGGAGACGGCGGCCGCCGACGCCGTCGTGGCCACCCGCTACCACAATCTGGTCTGCGCGCTGCAGGCCGGCACCCCGACCCTCGCCCTCAGCTACGCGGCGAAGAGCGACGCGCTCATGGAGCTGATGGGCCTCGGCGCGTACTGCCACCCGGCCCGCGAGGTCGACGCCGACCGCCTGCTCGATCAGTTCCGTTCCCTGGAGAAGCACGCCGCGGAGCTGCGCAGGACCCTCACCGAACGCAACGAGGCCGCCGCACACCAACTCGCCCGCCATTTCGGCGCGTTGACCACGGCCCTGTTCCCCTCGAAAGCCCCGCAGGAGACCGGATGAAAGCGACCGAAGTGCCGGAGATCACCGGCGCCCACCTCTTCGAGCCCACGCCGTACGCCGACGAGCGCGGCTTCTTCTGCCGCACCTTCGACGCCGACGTGGTCCGCTCGGTGGGCCTCGACCCGTACGCCTTCATCCAGGACAGTGTGTCCCGCTCGGTGCGGGGCGTGCTGCGCGGCCTGCACCTGCGCTCCGGCGCGGGCGAGGCCAAGCTGGTGCGGTGCTCGTACGGGAAGATCTTCGATGTTGTCGTGGACTTGAGGCCGGACTCACCGACGTACCGCCACGTGGCCACCTTCGAGCTGTCCGGTGAGACGCAGGTGACCCTGTACATACCGGCAGGGTGCGCGCACGGCTTCCAGGCGCTGACGGAGACCGCCGACACCTCGTACCGGATCGACCGCCCGCACGATCCGGCCGAGGACGTGACGATCGCCTTCGACGACCCGGAGCTCGCCATTCCCTGGCCGCTGCCGGTCACATCGATGTCCCAGCGGGACCGGGAGGCGCCGAGCCTCGCCGAGGTCCTGAAGCGGAAAGAGAGCTGAACCCACCGTGGACAACGAAGAGTTCTCCCTGCCCCGGTCGCGCGCGGCCAACGAGCGGCTGCACGCCCTGGTCCCCGGCGGTGCGCACACCTACGCCAAGGGCGACGACCAGTACCCCGAGAACCTGGCCCCGGTCATCAGCCACGGCCGCGGCGCCCATGTGTGGGACGTCGACGGCAACCGCTACATCGAGTACGGCTCCGGGCTGCGGTCGGTCAGCCTCGGCCACGCCCACCCCCGTGTCCTCGAAGCCGTACGGCACGAACTCGACCGGGGCAGCAACTTCGTGCGGCCGTCGTTCATCGAGGTCGAGGCCGCGGAACGCTTCCTGGCCACGGTGCCGACCGCCGAGATGGTGAAGTTCGCGAAGAACGGCTCCGACGTCACCACCGCCGCGGTGCGCCTCGCCCGCGCCGTCACCGGGCGCCCGCGCGTGGCCATCTGCGGGGATCAGCCGTTCTTCTCCGTCGACGACTGGTTCATCGGCACCACGCCGATGTCCGCGGGCATTCCGGCGGCGACCAACGAGCTCACCGTGGCCTTCCCCTACGGAGACCTGGCCGCCACGGAGGAGCTGCTCACCCGGTACCGGGACGAGGTCGCCTGCCTGATCCTCGAACCCGCCGGCCACACCGAGCCCCCGCTCGGATACCTCGCGGGCCTGCGCGAGCTGGCCGACCGGCACGGCTGCGTGCTGATCTTCGACGAGATGATCACCGGCTTCCGCTGGTCCGAGGCGGGCGCCCAGGGCCTTTACGGCGTCGTCCCCGACCTCTCCACGTTCGGCAAGGCGCTGGGCAACGGGTTCGCCGTGTCCGCGCTCGCCGGGCGCCGCGAGCTGATGGAGCGGGGCGGGCTGCGGCACTCCGGCGAGCGGGTGTTCCTGCTGTCCACCACGCACGGCGGCGAAACGCACTCCCTGGCAGCCGCGATGGCCGTGCAGACCACCTACGTCGAGGAGGGCGTCACCGCGCGACTGCACGCCCTCGGCGAGCGGTTGGCCGCCGGTGTCCGCGAGGCCGCGGCCGGCATGGGCGTCGGCGGCCACGTCGTCGTCCGGGGCCGGGCCAGCAACCTGGTCTTCGCCACCCTCGACGAGAACCGGCAGCCGTCGCAGGAGTACCGCACCCTGTTCCTGCGCCAACTCCTCGCGGGCGGGGTGCTTGCCCCGTCGTTCGTGGTGAGCAGCGCGCTCGACGACGCCGACATCGACCGCACCGTCGACGTGGTGGCCCAGGCATGCGCGGTGTACCGGAAGGCGCTGGACGCCGGGGACCCCACCCCCTGGCTGGCCGGGCGGCCGGTGAAGCCGGTGTTCCGCCGCCTGGCGTGACGTGACGTCAGCGGCGCTCCCGCCGACCGAGGCCGGCCGTCCGGGAGACCCTGCGGCCGGCGGTCCGGTCGGCGATCCGGTCGACCAGCCACGCGGTCGCCGGTATCACCGCCAGCGCGGTGCACCAGCCGCCGAGGACGTCGGTCGGGTAGTGCGCGCCGAGAGCGACCTGCGCCCAGCCCATGGCGGCGCCCGCGACCAGCGCCGCGGCGAGCACGAGTGACGTACCGGCGGCCCTGCCGAGGCCGAACCGGCCGGTCGCGAGCAGCGCGACCATGAGGGCGAGCGCGGTGACGAAGGCGGTGTGCCCGCTCGGGTAGGACAGGTTGCCGTCACCGTGGATGGTGCGTCCCACCAGGTGCTTGAGCAGCCTCGCCGTCCCGACGGTCATGGCGACGCCGACAACGATGAGCACCGCCGCGCGAGGACGCCGGAGCAGCAGGCAGCCCGTCACGGCGGCCACGACCAGCAGCGCCGCGCCCGCGGGCTCCCCCAGGAAATCCGTGGCCAGCGCGACATGCCGCCACGGCGGCCGCACGCTGTCCGCCGTCGGCCGGATGATCCACCTGTCCACCCTGCCGGGCTCGCTGTGGCCGGCGTACAGGACCCCGAGCACGACGACCACCAGCGCGGCGAGGACCGCGACCACCCCGAGCCACGCGCGCGGCGCCGGGGGCAGCACCGCGGGTGCCGGCCGGTCGGCGGGAACCCTCCGGCAGATGCGCTGCACCTTCCCCTCCCGTCGGGGACGTTGACGCCAGGTCACCCGACGCTACCCCGGTGCCGCGCCCCGGAGAACGGCGCGCCCCAGCAGTCCTCCGGTGGCCCGATGTCCCTTGGGCCCGATTGAGCACGCCTTCAATGAACCTGCACATCGAATGTGCACCCTGGTCACGCTATTCGGCCCGCACTCCCCCTCGATTTTCCGTGCATGGGCCACAGGAAGTGCTTTTCGGCGGGCTCGTGTCCGATTTGTTGGAGGGAGTCGCTCCGCGCCCTTGATTTCCCTCTGTGAATGTTGTGAAGAAGCTGCCGCCACGCGGTGAACCCGCCTGCACGCAGCAGCGATTCGATGCCACAGCCGTGACTGGCGTCCACTTCACCGATTGGATGTACGAGCTGCGAACGTGCTTTGATCCTGGCCGACGCGGAATTCGCACCCCGAGTTCCGCGGAGTTGGAAACACCTTTGCAACATTCATGAGAAGGGCAGCTCACACCATGAACAACACCCCCCAGGTCGAGACCCTCGAGATTTCCGACGCCGACCTCGACAACGTCTCCGGCGGCCTCGTCTCCGGTGTCGCGGGCAACGTCACCGGCACCGTCGACTCCATCGCCCCGGTCTCGGGCGTCGTCGGCGGCCTCGTCGGCACCGTCGAGAACGTCACCGGCGTGAACACCAGCGCCGTCACGGGCCTGGCCTCCGGCCTGACCGCCGGTCTCTGAGCCTTTCGCTCACCGAGACGCCATGATTCGTGAGCCCCGGAGCCTCAGGTTCCGGGGCTCACGGACGCCATCGGCGCCGTCGTCACAGGCACAGTAAGGGAAGCGTTCCGTGCAGTTCCGCCAACAGGCCCTGTCCAAGCTGCAGTCGCCCGAGGAACTCGACCTGCCGGTGCGCTACGCCCGCCCCCAGGGCCTGCTCGTCCTCGCCGTCACCCTCGTCGTCATGGCTGCCTCGAGCGTCTGGGCCGTGACCGGCTCGGTCCCCTCGACGCTCCGGGCACCCGGAATCCTCACGCACGGCCAGGGCAGTTACGTCCTGCAGAGCCCTGTCACGGGTCAGGTGACCCGCGTCCTGGCCGAGGAGGGCAAGCGTCTCGCCGCGAACGCTCCCGTGCTCAAGGTCCGTACGGAGCAAGGCGACAAGGTCGTCCGCGCGATCGCCGCCGGTCGCGTGACCGCGCTCGTCGCCAGGATCGGCACCGTCGTCACGACCGGCGCGGACGTCGCGACCCTGGAGCGCGTGGCGGGCACCGACGACCCGCTTCTCGCGACGCTCTACGTACCCGCCGACCGCGCGGCGACCGTACCCGTCGGCGCGGCCGTGGACCTCACCGTCCAGTCCGTGCCCACCCAGGAGTACGGGACGCTGCGCGGCCGCGTGAAGGCGATCGGGCGGGCCGCGCAGAGCCGCCAGAAGATCACCGGTTTCCTCGGCGACAAGGAACTGGCGGGGCAGTTCACCAAGGACGGGCCGCCCGTGGCCGTCCTCGTACAACTCGAGAAGTCGCCCGGCACCAAGTCCGGGTACGCGTGGTCGACCTCCGGCGGTCCGCCCTTCGCGCTCGACTCCATGACCCCGGCCACCGGCGCCTTCCACCTCGCCGAGCAGCGCCCGATCGATTGGCTGCTTCCGTGACCGCACCGCACCCCTCCCCCGCGCACCAGCAGCAGTTGCCGCCCCCCGGCGGCCGGCGCAGGCACCGCCCGGACCCCCCGCGGCGCGGCCGACGCCGTGCCGCGCCGCGCCCCGCCTCCAAGGGCAGGCGGCCGAGGACCGTCCGCACGCCCACCGTCCTGCAGATGGAGGCCGTCGAGTGCGGCGCCGCCGCCCTCGCCATGGTCCTCGCCCACCACGGACGGCACGTGCCCCTGGAGGAGCTGCGCATCGCGTGCGGCGTTTCCCGCGACGGCTCGCGGGCCAGCAACGTCCTGAAGGCGGCGCGCAGTTACGGCCTCACGGCCAAGGGCATGCAGATGGAGCCGGCCGCGCTCGCCGAGGTCGAGGCGCCCGCGATCCTCTTCTGGGAGTTCAACCACTACGTCGTGTACGACGGCACGGGGCGCCGTCTCGGCCGCCGGGGCGTGTACATCAACGACCCGGACAAGGGCCGCCGCTTCGTGCCCGCGGAAGACTTCGACACCAGCTTCACCGGCGTCGTCCTGGTCCTCGAACCAGGTGAGAACTTCCGGCCGGGCGGCCGCAGGCCCGGCGTCATGAAGTCCCTCCCGGCGCGGCTGCGCGGCACCACGGGCACGATGCTCGCCGCGCTCCTGGCCAGCCTGCTGCTCGTCGCGGTCGGCGCCGCGCTGCCCGCGCTCAGCCGGACGTACATCGATCTGTTCCTGATCGAGCATCAGACATCGCTTCTGGGTGCGCTGTTCGCGTCGATGGGTGCGATGGTGGCGCTCACCGTGGTGCTGACCTGGCTGCAACAGGCGAACCTGCTGCGCGGCCGCATCATCTCCTCCACGCTCGGCAGCGCCCGCTTCTTCCGGCATCTGCTGCGCCTGCCCGTGACGTTCTACGCCCAGCGCAGCCCCGCCGACCTCGTGCAGCGCCTCGCGTCCAACGACGCGGTCGCCGAGACCCTGGCCCGTGACCTCACGGCGGCCGGGGTCGACGGCATCGTGGTCCTCCTCTACGCGGCCCTGCTGTGGACGTACGATCCGCAGCTCACCCTCGTCGGTGTCGGCATCGCCCTGCTGAACGTCGTGGCGATGCGCGTCGTCATCCGGCTGCGCGCCACCGGCACCCAGAAGCTGCGCGCCGACAGCGCCAAGCTCACCAACACCTCGTACACCGGCCTGCAGTTGATCGAGACGATGAAGGCCACCGGCGGCGAGAACGGCTACTTCCGGCGCTGGGCGGGCCAGCACGCCACCACACTGGAGGAGCAGCAGCGCCTCGGGGTGCCGAGCGCCTGGCTCGGTGTCGTCGCGCCGACGCTCGCGACCCTCAACAGCGCTGTGATCCTGTGGATCGGCGGCCTGCGCGCGGTCGAGGGACATCTGTCGATCGGCCTGCTCGTCGCCTTCCAGGCCCTTGTCACGCGCTTCACCGCGCCGATCACCCGTCTCAACGGTGTCGCGGGCCGCATCCAGGACTTCGCCGCCGACGTCGCCCGCCTCAAGGACGTCGAGAACTTCCCCGTCGATTCCCTCTACTCCCGCCCCGAACCGGCCGCCGACACCCGCCGTCTCAAGGGCCACGTCACCCTGGACGACATCACCTTCGGCTACAGCCCGCTCGACAAGCCGCTCCTGACCGGCTTCTCGCTGTCGGTGGGCCCGGGCGAGCAGGTCGCGCTCGTCGGCGGCTCGGGCAGCGGCAAGTCGACCGTCTCCCGGCTGATATCGGGGCTCTACAGCCCGTGGGAGGGCACGATCCGCATCGACGGGCAGCGCCTCGAGGACATCCCGCGCGGCGCGCTCTGCGCCTCCGTCTCCTTCGTCGACCAGGACGTCTTCCTCTTCGAGGGCACGATCCGCGACAACGTCGCCCTGTGGGACCCGTCGATTCCTGACGACGCCGTCGTCGACGCCCTCAAGGACGCCTGTCTGTACGAGGTCGTGGCGCGCAGGCCCGGCGGCATCCACGGCCGGGTCGAGCAGGACGGGCGGAACTTCTCCGGCGGGCAGCGCCAGCGCCTGGAGATCGCGCGGGCCCTGGTCCGCCGCCCCAGCATCCTCGTCCTTGACGAGGTGACCAGCGCCCTGGACGCCGAGACCGAGCAGGTCATCATCGACAATCTGCGCCGCCGCGGCTGTGCCTGTGTCGTCATCGCGCACCGCCTGAGCACCGTGCGCGACAGCGACGAGATCGTCGTCCTCGACCACGGCCAGGTCGTGGAGCGCGGGCGCCACGAACACCTGGTCGCCGCGGGCGGCCCCTACGCCGACCTGGTCAAGGAGCACTGAGGTGACCTCGCCACCGGAGCAGCACGCGTACGACACGGTCGGCGCGGCCTTCGGCGCGCTCGGCACACCCGTCGACTGCACGGGGCTGCGCAGCGTGCACCTGGAGGGCCCGCAGGTGCTGTGGCTCGTCGTGGCCGGCGCCCTCGACCTGTTCGCGGTCGACGCCGTGCAGCAGGGCCACTGGCACTACCTCGGCCGCCTCGAGCCGGGCACGCTGCTGCTCGGCCCGGTCGAGGGCCCTCAGCACACCCTGGTCGGCCGCCCTCTTCAGGGCTGCGAGCTGCGCCGCATCCCGCTGCGCGAGCTGTACCGCCCGGACTATGGCGACACCTGGTCCTACGAGCAGCAGTTCCCCACTCAGTACGACACCCAGGACGCGGCCCTGAGCCTTCTGGAGCATGCCTTCGCGCTCGGCATCGGGCGTGGCCACCGGGTCCTGTTCGAGGCTCCGCTCGACGGCCGCACCATGGGCGATGTCTCCGAGGACGTCGTGGCCGACGACGACATCCTCTGGATGCCGGTCGCGCCGGGCAGCGTGCAGTACGGGGCTGCCTACAGCACGGAAGCCGCCGGTGATCTGCTCGTCGACGCGGCGATGTGGCAGCGGATGGTCAACCAGCAGTACCGGCTGCTGTCGACCCTCGACCGCTGGATCGAACGCCTGGAGCGGGCCCACGAGGACCGTACGGCGGCCGGGATCAAGGCGGGTGAGAACGTCCGCGAGCAGGCCGACCGGACGCTGATCGCCTCCATCGGCCGTTCGGGCAGGCGGAGTTCGCGGCGTGCGGATTCCGGTGGCGGTCACGATGCCACGTACGCCGCGTGCCGCCTGGTCGCCGAGGCGGCGGGTATCTCGCTGTCCGGCTCCACCGAGGGCGGCGCGGTGAGCGACCGGATCGACCCGGTGGAGCAGATCGCGGTGGCCGCGCGGATCCGTACCCGCGCCGTGCGGCTCGACGGCCGCTGGTGGCGGGAGAACGCGGGCCCGCTGGTGGGACACCGCGCGGCGAGCGGCGCGCCGGTCGCGCTGCTGTGGCGGCGCGGCGGCTACGAGTCGGTGCACCCCACGTCCGGGCGGCGCACCCGTGTCGACAGCGCCAACGCCGACGAGTTCGAACCGGGGGCCGTGATGTTCTACCGCCCGCTGCCGGAGCGGGCGTTGACGCCGTGGCGGCTTGCCCGTTTCAGTCTGCGGGGCACCGGTGGCGACGTACGCAACCTCGCGCTCGGCACGCTGGTGACGGTCGCCGTGGGCGCTCTGGTGCCGATCGCGACGGGGCAGGTGCTGGGCGTCTTCGTGCCGAACGCCGAGAAGAGCCTCATCGTCCAGGTGTCCCTGGCCGTCATGATCACCAGCATTGTCTCCGCGGCGTTCATGCTGCTCCAGAACCTCACCGTCCTGCGGATGGAGGGCCGTATGGAGAGCGCGCTCCAACCGGCGGTCTGGGACCGGCTGTTGAGGCTGCCCACGCGCTTCTTCGCCTCCCGCTCCACGGGGGAACTGGCGAGCGCCGCGATGGGCGTCAGCGCGATCCGCCGGGTCCTCTCGGGCATCGCCCCGGTCGCCCTCCAGGCCGGTTCGATCGGCGCGATGAACGTGGTGCTGCTCCTGCTCTACAGCGTCCCCCTCGCCCTGGCCGCACTGGCGATGCTCGCCGTCATCGCCGCCGTGTTCCTCCTCCTCGGCCTGTGGGAACTGCGCTGGCAGCGGCGCCTGGTGGAGCTCGCCAACAAGCTGAACAACCAGGCTTTCCAGACCCTGCGCGGCCTGCCCAAGCTCCGGGTGGCGGGGGCGGAGAGCTTCGCGTACGCGGCATGGGCCGGGGAGTTCGCGCGCAGCCGGGAACTGCAGCGGCGGGCCGGCCGCATCAAGAACATCACGACGGTCCTGAACTCGGTCTATCTGCCGCTCTGCACGCTCATCATGTTCGTTCTGCTCGCGGGCCCGGCCCGCGGCAGCCTGACCGCGGCCGAGTTCCTCACCTTCAGCACCGCCGTGACGATGCTCCTGACATCCGTCACGCAGCTCACCGGCGCGCTGCTCTCGGCGGCCGCGGTGCTCCCGATGTTCGAGCAGATCAAGCCGGTGCTCGACGAGGCACCGGAGGTGCGCGCCGGGAGCACGCAGCCGGGGGAGCTCCGGGGCGGGATCGAGGCGCGCGGCCTGTCCTTCCGTTACGGCGACGACGGCCCGCTGGTCCTGGACGATGTGTCCCTGGCGATCCGGCCGGGCGAGTTCGTGGCCGTCGTCGGCCCGAGCGGCTGCGGCAAGTCGACGCTGCTGCGCCTCCTGATCGGCTTCGACGAGCCGGTCTCGGGCAGCGTGCTCTACGACGGCCAGGACCTGTCGGCCCTGGACCAGTCGGCGGTGCGCCGTCAGTGCGGCGTGGTCCTGCAGAACGCGCAGCCGCTCACCGGGTCGATCCTGGACTGCATCTGCGGCGCCGAGTCGTTCACGCAGGAGGAGGCGTGGGAGGCCGCCGCGATGGCGGGCCTCGCCGAGGACATCAAGCGCATGCCGATGGGCCTGCACACGATGATCTCGGGTGGCGGAGCGGTCTCCGGCGGCCAGCGCCAGCGCCTGATGATCGCCCAGGCCCTGATCCGCCGCCCCCGGGTCCTCTTCTTCGACGAGGCGACGAGCGCCCTGGACAACGAGACGCAGCGCACGGTCATGGACAGCACCCGCACCCTGAACGCCACCCGCGTCGTGATAGCCCACCGCCTCTCCACCGTCATGGACGCCGACCGTGTCGTCGTCATGTCGGAGGGCCGCATAGTGCAACAGGGGTCGCCCGCAGAGCTGTTGGCGGATACGGGTGGGCGGCTGCATGAACTGGTGCGGCGCCAGATGCGGTGACGCGGACGGCGCGCGGGACCGCGCGGCGCTTGAGCGAGCGCGCCTTACGAACTGCGCCATGCGCCTTAGAACTGCGCCATGCGCCTCATGAACCGCGCCGTCGTCCGTCCACGGCACGCACCACGCCCTCCCGGCCCTCCCGCAGCCACGCCGTCGGCCCCTTTGGGGGTGGTCCTTGCTGCCGCCGCACGGCCGTGCGGCGGCACGAGTCGCTGGTGGTGGGGGGGGAGGTCGCAGCCGAAGAGCGCTCCTGGACACGGAGCGCCGCTGCGGGAGAGGAGGAGGAATGAAGAAGTGGGGGGCCGGGATGGAGGGGCTGCCCGGAGAAGCGGCCGCAGGCGCACCCATCCCCTGCTGGTCCCGTACGCGGACCTCACGTACGAGGAGCAGGAGACGGACCGCCTGCCGGCCCTGGAGACGGTCAAGCTGATCCTGTTGTACGGCTACACGCTCGGGGAACCGGCGCCGCACCTATCGACCTGACTGCCCGTCACGCGCTTCTCCCTCAGCGGATATTGACGTCGATGCACGCGTAGAACGCGTTGGCCGTGTCGCCGATGTTCCACACCGCGAGGACCTTGTGCCTGCCGGTGGCGCTGCCGAGGTTGACCTGGTGCGAGACGGTCGCCGGCGGCTGCTGGTTGCCGCCGTCGATGGTGGCGACCTTCGTGCCGTCCACGAAGTACTCGTAGTTCGCGGTGCGGTGCCTCGCGGTGAACGTCCAGGTGAAGGTCTGCGTCCTGCTGACGTCGCTGACCTTCCAGCCCTTCCTGTCGTCGTCGAGCTCCGCGAACCTGCCGTTGCCTCCACTGCAACTGCGCAGGCCCTTGGGGCCCTCGACGCTCTGCGGCTCGTACTTGATGTCGCCGCACGGCACCGTGCGCGCGGCGCACTGCGCCTGGCGACTCGCCGGTGCGTTGACGTATCCGTGCGCGGATGCCGAACCGGTCGGCAGCGTGAGGGCGAGGACCGGTGCCAAGCCCGCACCGATCGCGGCGGCTATCTTCCGCTTCTTGTCCATGCGTACTCCTTCACGGCATTGCTTCGTGGGGGACGTGAAGTGCTCTCGTGGGGGGTGGGGGGCGCGGACGGAACACTGGGGGCGGTGGGGCCCGATGTTCACGACGGCCGATTAGTCTGGACCATAGACTTTGGCGGACCACGGTCAAGGGCAGTTTCGGGCCAACTCCGGCGGGAGACCCATCGGACACGCCCTAGAGCGACGCGTGCTCCAGCCAGTGGTCGAGCAGCGCGCTCTCGCCGCGGATCGAGACCCGTGCGGGCGACAGGCGGCGGGTGAGCACGAGCAGCAGGTCCTGCGCCGGACCCGTCACCTCCACGTCGGCCGGGCCGGTGCCCGGATGCCAGGTGACGCCGTTCGGTGTGCGCGTGACCAGCCAGTCCCGGGCGTCGGCGTCCGTGGTGCCGATCCGTAGCGTCTCGCCGTCGCCGCGCAGTTTCGCCACGGCCGGCCGCAGCGCCTCGGCAACCGGCAGCGCGAGGAACTCCAGCAGTTCGGTGATCGCGTCGGCCGCGAGATCGGGCGCGAGCTCGTACGGCACGCCGGCCAGCAGCGCCGCGTCGACGCGGTGCACGGTCGTGTCGTGTGTCGCGCGGCGCAGCCAGAACTTCGCGGACCGTGCTTCCCCGAACGCCGTCACCGGTGTCTCGGCGCCGGTCTCGCGCACGGCCGCCACCAGGTCGGCGGCGCCACCGCGCAGCCAGCGCTCCCAGTCGGCGGGCGGCGTCGCGTCGTACGGATCTGGGATGGCGGCGGCTCGACGGTTGCGGACGATGTCGGTGATCCAGCGGTGCTCCTGCCCGATGTGGGCGACGAGCACCCGCAGGCGCCACTCCGGGCAGGTCGGCAGCCGCGCGTCCCAGTCGGCGCCCGCGGCGGCCCGGGCGAACGCCTCGGTCTGCTCGACGAGGGCGGCGGCGAGTCGTCCGGTGTCCGGCTGATCTGTGATGTGATCCATGCGCCGTACCGTAGGAGTTCCACCCGGGTGGAGGTTCAAGGTGAGCAACACCACGTTGAGTATTGGGGAGTTGGCGCGCCGCGCCGGGGTGCCGGTGCGGACCGTCCGCTTCTACTGCGACGAGGGCGTGCTCACGTCGGTGCGGAGCGCGGGCGGGCATCGGCGGTTCGAGCGGTCGGCGGTGGAGCGGCTCACGCTGGTGCGGCGGTTGCGTACGCTCGGGCTCGGCCTGTCGGCGATCGTCGCGGTGCTCGACGGCGAACGGTCCGTCGCGGAGGCCGCCGCCGCCGAACGGGCCGCGCTGGATGTGTCCTTGGCGGCCCTGGCCTGGCGGCGGGCGTCGCTCCGCGCGATCGAGACCGCGTCGGCCGAGGAACGCGCCGCACGGCTCGAACTGCTCGCCGCCGTCAGCGACGGACGCGCCGCGCGCGGTGCCCTGGAGGCGTTCTGGAGCCGTGCGTTCGCCCCGGCCGTGCCCACGGACGGCCTCGCGATGTTCCTGACGGTCGGCGTCCCGGCGCCGCCGCCCGACCCGACTCCGGAGCAGGTGGTCGCGTACGCGGTCCTGGTCGACGTCGTCTCCGAACCCTTGTTGCGCCACCAGGCGTTCACACGCCCGCGCGCGGACGGTGTGGCCGCGTACCAGAACACCTTGCTGCGCGGGGAGATCGGCGTACTCTGCGACGCCGTCCGCGCGGGCGCACGGCCCGGGGACCTGCTCGACGCGTACGTCGCCGTGCACGCCGACGCGCAGGGCGCGAGCGACACCCCGTCGTTCCGGCGGGCGCTGGCCCGGACGGCGGCGCTCGACCGGAGCGCCGGCATGCACCGCTACTGGCGCCACGTCAGGGACGTCACCGGCGAGCGCCTCACCGTGGGCGAGGCGCACTGCTCCCTGCTCGACGCCCTCGGCAGGTGCGCCACGGGCGGGAGCCCGCCGGCGTCCCCCGTCTGAGTTACGGCGCCATCTCGTAGGTCCCCGCCAGCGCCTCCACGCGCTCCCAGACGCGCGCCGAGCGGGCGTCGTCCACGACCGGGCGCCGGACCGCGCCGAGGGCCCAGCTCTGCTGTGCCTCGGTGGCGGAGTCCTTGCCGTGCAGCTCGACGGCGTGCGCGGAGAAGTCCCGTACGAGGACCGCGAAGAGCTCGTCGAGCACGTCCTCGTCCAGGCCGGTCAGGCGGGCCTGTTCCAGGATGAGCTGCCCGTGCACGACCAGCGCGAACAGCTGGCCGACGGCGAGGAGGAGGTCGAGGTCGCGGCTCTGGGCCTCGTCGGGCGCGGCGGTGGTGACGAACTCGCAGAGGGCGTCGGCCTGTTCGCGGAAGCGGGCGACGTTGGGCACCTCGGCGTACGCGTCGTAGGCGGTGCGCCAGTCGTGGAAGCGGATGGCGCCCAGACCGCGGGCGGGCCCCTGCCGGAAGAGGAAGTCGTCGTCGGCCGCGTCCAGGCGGGTCGGCACGGGCTCGTACTCGGCCGGGTTCAGGAGGTGGTTGCCCATGAACTTGAGGATCAGCGCGAGGTTGACGTGGACCGTGCCCTCCAGCTTCGGCAGGCCCCGGATCTCGGTGGCGGCCTGCGCGAAGTAGGTGTCCTTCTCGAAGCCCTTGGCCGCGATGACGTCCCACATCAGGTCGATGACCTTCTCGCCCTCCGTGGTCACCTTCATCTTCGTCATGGGGTTGAAGAGGAGGTAGCGGCGGTCGTCGGGACCGGCGGAGCGGAAGTAGTCGACGGCGCGGTCGCTGAACAGCTTCATCCCGACGAGGCGTACGTACGCGTCGGTCAGCTCGCGGCGCACGTGCGGGAAGGCGGTGACGGGGCGGCCGTACAGGATGCGGCCCGTGGCGTGGGTGACGGCCTCGTACATCGCGTGCTCGCAGATGCCGATCGAGGCGGTGCAGAGGTTGAACTTGCCCACGTTGACGGTGTTGAGGGCGGCGTCGAAGGCGGCACGCCCGGTGTGCAGGACGTCCTCGGCGGCCACCGGGTAGTTCTCGAGCCGGAACTCACTGACGTACTTCGACGAATCGACGACGTTCTTCACCAGGTGGTACGCGTCGTGGCGGCTGTCGGCGGCGAAGAAGACGTAGCCGTCGGGGCCCTCGACGTCGGTGCGGCGGCCGAAGACGGAGACCAGTCCGGCGGCGTTGCCGTTGCCGATGTAGTACTTGGAGCCGCTGGCCCAAAAGCCGCCGTCGCCGTCCGGCTCGAGCAGCATGTCGGTGGAGTAGATGTCCGCGCCGTGCGACTTCTCGGACAGGCCGAAGGCGAACACCTCACCCTCGGCGAGGAGTTCGGCCGCGCGGGTGCGGGCGACGGCGTTGTCGCTCTGCCAGACCGGGCCGAGGCCCAGGATCGTGACCTGCCAGGCGTACCAGTAGTCGAGCCCGTAGAAGCCGAAGATCTCGTTGAGGGCGGCGATGCGGGCGGTGTCCCAGCGCTTGTCCGGCGCGCCCTCACCGGCGGCACCGGCCGGCGTGAGGAACGTCGCGAACAGCCCTTCCTTCGCGGAGAACGCGAGGAAGTCCGCGAGCCAGGCGCGGGAGCGGTAGTCCTCGATCAGCTTGCGCTTGCCGCGCTCCTCGAACCAGTCGACGGTCGCGCGCAGCAGCCTGCGGGTCTCGGGGTCGAAGTGCGACGGGTCGTAGGTGCGGGGGTTGAACAGCAGCGGGTCGGCCATGGCCATTCGCCTTTCCGGCTCAGTGTCGAGGGGTGCGGGCTCACGTGGTGAGAGGTCTGGGGCGGGAGAGGTTCGGGTACGTCAGCGTGGGGCGCCGAGCCGTTCGAGGGTGGCGATCACGTCGTCGAGCCAGGCGAGCGTCATCCGTTCGTACGCGATGCCGCCGCGCAGCACGACATGCTGGAGCTCCCGCCCGGCGTCGGGCGTCCCGGGAGCCTCCGGCTCGACGAAGTCACGCCGCTCCCCCGCGAGATAGTGCGGGAGCCGGTCGGCGTGCGCCCGGCGGTGTCGCTCCACCTCGCGGATCAGCGCGGCCGGGTCGTCGAAGGCGGCGCCGCGGATCTTCACGGCCAGCTCGTGCCGGACGCTCTCGGGTTCGATCGGCTCGTGCAGCCACTGGGACAGCGCGGCCCGGCCGGACCCGGCGACGGAGTACTCCCTCTTGTCCGGGCGGTCCTGCTGCGCCACCTCGCGGGCGTCGATCCAGCCGTCGCTCTCCATGCGCTTGAGGACGCGGTAGATCTGCTGGTGCGTGGCGGCCCAGAAGTAGCCGATGGACCGGTCGAAGCGCCGGGCCAGCTCATAGCCGGAGCCCGGCTTCTCAAGGAGGGAGACGAGAATCGCGTGCTCGAGCGCCATGCCCCGATCCTTCTATGCAACTCGTTGCATAGACAAGCGCCGCCGGGGAGGTGAGACGCGGCTCACCTGGGCGATCACCCCCGGACGGCCTTGACCCAGTCCTCGATGGTGACGACCTCGCCCCACTGCGGGAAAAGCCTCTCGGTGAGGAACCGGTGCACCTCCGGGTCGAGGTCGAGGCAGCCGTCCGCCAGGACGGTGATCCCGAAGTCCAGATCGTTGGCCTGGCACAGGGTGTGCAGCACGACGCCGCTGGTGGCGATGCCGGCGAGCACGAGGCTGTCGACGCCGCGCCCCCTGAGCACCAGGTCGAGATCGCTGCCCGAGAAGGCACTCCCCCGCCTCTTGGTCACCACGACATCGCCCTCGTGGGGCGCGATGTCCGGGTGGATCTCCGTGCCGGTGGCGCCCTCGGTGAACAGACCGTCCCGCACGACGGCGGTGACCGCCTTGTTGCGCGGGCTGACTTCCGGGAGGCCCGCGCGCAGGCTGATGACCACGTAGATCACGGGGATGCCGGCCGCGCGGGCACCGTCGATCGCCTTGCCAAGGCGGGGCAGATACCCGGAGCCGTCGTCGGCCAGGTCGACGACGTCCCGTTGGACATCCATCACGAGGAGGGCGCTGTGCGTCATGGCATACCGTCCGTTCTTCGCCGGGCAACTGCCGAACCAGACTAATTCCAGGGAGGCTTGAGCCCTCTCTGGGGTGGGTGTGAAGCTCAGCCCGGGGCGGGAACGGATTGCCGCGTCGGCCACAGCATCCCGCTTGACAGTGTTAGATCTACCTCACATTCCACAAATTCTCAGTGCGCCGCCAGGGCCGCCCGCGTACGGTCGCCGCATGACCGCAACCGACGAGCTCGCAGCGGCCCGGCCCTCCTTGCGCGAGCGGCGGCGGGCCGCGGCCACCCGAGAGATCCTGGACGCCGCCGAGGCCCACATCGTCGAAAACGGCCCCGCGGCCCTGTCGCTGCGCGCGGTCGCCCGGGACCTCGGCATGACCGTGCAGGCGCTCTACCACTACTTCCCGAGCCGGGACGCCCTCGTCACGTCCCTCGTCACCAAGGCGTACGACGATCTGGCCGAGGCCGTGCGGACCGCCGTCGACAGCGCGGCGGACGACTCGGACACGCCGGGCCTGGTGGTCGCGGCCGAGGGGTACCGCCGATGGGCCATCGCCCATCCCGAGCGGTTCCAGCTCCTGTACGGGACGCCCCTGCGGTACTACACCGCGCCGGTCGACGGCCCGACCACGCAGGCGGTGCGCCGCATGAGCGCGATCTTCCAGCGCGAGCTGTTCGGCGGATTCACGACGGAGCAGCTGGCCGCGGCCGACACCCCCGCGCTCTCGCCGTCGTTCCGCGCGTTCCTGGAACAGCTGCCGCCGGACGGGCTGGGTGATCTGCCGCCGCCCGCGACCTCGCTCCTCCTGAGCGCGTGGGGGCAGATGCACGGCCAGGTCGTCCTGGAGGTCTTCGGGCACACGTCGTTCCTCGGTGACCATCAGGCCGAGGTCTTCCGCCTGTCGATCCTGAACCTGCTCAGGGACGTCCACCGCCGGATACCCGATGCGGATGCCGGGTGCGCGGGGCTTCGCGTACGAGGAACGGCGTGACCGTACGAGGAACGGCGTGACGGATCCGTGGTGATCCGGAACCCCGCCCTCCTCACCCCACCGCCGTCACCGCCACGGCCGCCCCACCCGCCACCAGGCACCCCACGGCCCACCGCATCCAGCGGTACTTGATCGCCAGGATGGTGCCGAGGGCGCACGACTGCTCCAGGAGCCAGCGGCCGGGGTCCCGTCCCGCGGCCAGCACCGCCGCCGCCACCTCGTCCGTTCCGGCGCCGCGGTGGAGTACGACCACCGACGGGCCGGACGCGGCGGCGGCCGTCCGGGGCCCGCCCGACCCCCTGTCGGCTCCCCCTTCCCCGCTGTCCGGCTTCGTACGCGGCAGGACCACCACGGCCAGCATCACGATCCCCGCCAGCCACAACACCGCACCGGCCACGCCCAGCGGCCCGGAGCCGAGGCGCTCGTGGGCGGCCGAAGCGGCCAGTGCGGGCAGGGCGACGCTGCCCGACAGCAGGACCGAAGCCTTCGTGTCGGCCCGCGTGACCTCCTCCCGTACCGCCGTGAGCAGATGCTCCGACACGAACCGGCAGCCCGGCTCGGACAGGGGCGACACCGCGATGCCGGGCACGGCCGGTCTGCGGTGCGGTGGGCTGCCCGTGACCGTCATCGCGTCGTCTCCTCCCCGCCGCCGTCGGCGGAGTCCCCAGCGCTGTCCTCCTCCTTCTCCCAGAAGGGAGTGCGCCGGGGCCGTGCCGCCTCGTTCGCCGACGGGGGTTCGGACAGCACATGGCGCGCGCTCGACCTCAGGAACTCCACGACCACCATGGCCTGGTCGCCGAGCTCCCAGCGCTCCAGGAGTCCGCCGTCGATCAGCCGGGACATCAACTCCATGCCGTCCTTGCGCTCTTCGCGCTGCTCCTTGCGGAACATCTGCCGGATCTCGGCGAGGTCCTTGGGATTGCGCGCCATCATCTGCGCCATCACGGCGTGGTCGCCGCGCTCCATGGCCCGCTGGAAATCGGCGGTCCAGTGGCTGATGAGTTCCCGCTTGTTCTCGTCCCTGAGCTGGCGCAGCTCGTGGCTGAGCCGCTCCAGGTCCGTCTGGTGCAGCACCCGGCCCAGGCTCTTGCCGTGGTCCTGGATCAGCTTGTCCCAGGAGATGGTCACGAAGACGTCCAGTTCCAGGCCGAATCGGCCGCCCAGGCGCTGGTCCTTCAGCGCCTCGTGCACCGCGTCGCGGACCTCCTCCGCGCGGTTGATCGAGTAGCCGCGTGAGACGTCGCGCAGCCGCTGCTCCAGTTCCGGGACGAGCAGCGCGGCGACATCGGTGACCTGGCTCCGCGCGACCAGGCAGGGGTCGCTCACCTGCCAGCGCACCCGTACATCGGTGGGGAAGGACCTGCCGTTCTCCGCGGCCGGGAGCTCCACCTTGAACGACACGGTGTGCCAGCCCAGTTGCAGCTCGAACGCGGTGTAGGGGCGGGCGAACCAGCGCAGCAGGAACCCCTCCTCGCCCTCGGGGCCCACCGCCCTGGGCGGGCGGCTGCGGTAGTACAGGACCGCCGCGACCTGGGCGCTGCGGTGTCTGTACGGCCAGTCCGGCCGGTATTCGCGCAGGAAGGGACCGGCCAGCTCCTGTGCGGCGGCGGGGCGTTCGCCCGGCGTCTTCGACGTGCTCGCGGCGGGCGTCCAGGGGGCCCGGGCGGGCGGATTCCCGGTACGGGGCGGCACGGCGGGCGGTGCGGAGGCCGGCGGGAGGGCGCGCGGCGGGTTCTGGGTGTTCATCTCGCTCCGTCCGTCATCTTGGTCCGGTGGGCCGGTGTTTCCGGCTGGACGACGACCGTCCGATGTCCGGCGATCGCGTCGCGCAGCCGTTGTGCGGTGGCCGGCGCCAGGGATTCGTCGGGGTCGCGTTCCAGGCGGCGTACGAGGTTGCGCAGCCGCTCGGCGTCATCGACACCGCTCACGAGGTGGGGAAGGAAGTCGCAGAGGACGTCGAGCAGTTCGGCGTCGTTCTCTCCCCTGCGGATCCAGTCGCTGAGGGAGTCCTGAACGTCCTCCCGCCACCTGCTGGTGTCCAGGCCGCACCACACCAGGTCCGCCAGCATCCGGGTGTACCGCGGCGCGTCCGCGAGGAGAGCGGCGGCGATCGGCCAGTTCATGTGGTCCTTGAGCGCGGGCGCCTCCTCCAGGCCCCACAGGTGCGTGGGGCGCTGCCAGATCAGCCGGTTCACGGTGAGCAGCGCCAGATCGCGGTGCCGGGTGCGCCGGTCGCCCAGCCAGGCGCCCACCCGCCGCAGCGCGGTCTCCGGCTCGGCCCCGGCGATCAGGCGCGCCGCGCTGAAGGAGGCGTACACCAACAGGTCCCAGTCCCCGCCGTCCCGGCCCGCCATGCGGCCCAGTTCGTCGAGGGATGCGGAGACCGACCTCTCCACGGTGCCGAAGCCGTGCACGAAGGCCGCGGTGCTCACCTGCCTCTCGTCGCCCTCGCGTGCCCACTCCCGCACCGTGTCCCGCACGATCGGGCGGACCGGCTCGCTGAGCGCCGCCGTCTGGGCGAGGACGGTCGCGGCCGCGAGGCGCTGCTGGAGGGAGTCGCTGTACGCCAGCGGGACCACGATCTCGTCCCGGGCGTAGGCGTAGTCGAGCGTGCACAGCGCGGCGGCCGTGATGGCGGCCGGAATCCACACCATCGGCAGGCCGTTGTCGCACTGGGTGCGCAGCCACTGGCACAGCGGCCCCCGCGCGTTGTGGTGGTCCTCCCACACGCGCGTCAGGACGGCCCGGGCGAGCGCGCTTCCCTGCAGGCGCACCTTGAGGGTCTCCAGGCGGCGGCTGTCGAACGTGACGTCGCCGGTGAACAGTTCGGCCCGCGCGGCCGCGAGCCGGGCCGGGCGGTGGTCGCTGAACAGCAGCCGCCCCGGCTCCCGCCCGGGGTCGGTGGACTGCGCGAATTCCCAGGCCAGTTGCTCCGCCGCGGCAACGGCCACGCTGTAGGGCGAGCCGTTGTAGACGGCCACCGCCGTGCGGAAGGCCGCCTGCCGCAGCGCCGCCGCCACCGCGTCCCGGTTGCGCGGCGCGGCACGGCCGGTGGCGGCGAACCATCGGTCCGCCTGCGCGTGGGCGAAGGTGCGCAGTTCGGCGAGGAGCGCGTCCTCGGAGTTCTCCTCCTTGAGGTGCCCGACCAGGAGGCGGGCCAGTGACTCCACTTCGTGGGGACGCAGCGGGTCGAGCCCCATGGCCCGGGTCACGTCCGGCCGTCGCGCCAGGGTCAGCGCCTCTTCGAGGCGGTCGCGTTCGGCGTGGCCCAGGAGCGCCACGAGGTGCTTGCGCAGGGTGCCGTCGGCCGAGGGCATGCTGAAGAGCCGTCCGTAGCGGCCGCGCAGCAGTTCGTCGGCGAAGCCGCCGACCCCGACGACGAGGATCGCGTAGGCGCCGCGCCGGTCGAGGAGCGTGCCGAGCCGGTCCAGGTGCAGTTCGGCGGGGCGCTCGGCGGCCCACCTGCTGTCCCGCTCCTCCCGGTCCTCGCGGTCCCGCGTGTCGTCCCGGGGGCGCCGCCCCCTGGTGATCATCTCCTCGCCGGTGATCTTCACCAGGTAGCCGTGGCCCTCCTGGAGGTCCGACTCGTCGATCCGGTCCAGTTCGGTACGCGGGTCCATGCGTTCGACCTGCCCGTGCGTGACCTCGTCGAGCAGGGACAGGGCCGCGTAGCCGCGTCCGGTGCCCGGGTCGCCGCACAGCGCGATCAGCCGTTGCCGCTCCAGGAGCGCGCGCAGTTCCGCGTAGCCGGGAGGTTCCTCGAAGACCAGCCGCAGCCGCCGCAGTTCGTCGCGGGGCACGGTGCCGGACACCAGGCGCGGCACGCCCGCCCGGGCCCCGTGGTAGTGGTGGTGGTCGCCCAGGTTCACATCGCCCTGGGTGCCGTCGAGGATCGCGTTGCGTCCGTGTACGTCGACGAAGTTGGCGCGCGCCTGCTGTGCCGCGTCGTGTCCGCCGGCCGCCGACTGGCCGCCGAGCGGGCCGGTGCGCGCCGAGTCGTGCTTGCGGCCGTCGTCGGAG